>NZ_SMKY01000013.1 GCF_004349235.1 Actinomadura darangshiensis
GCTGAACGTACAGGGAAGCTCGATCCACCCCCCCCTCCTCCCACGCGACTGGCTGCTCATCCACTAGGGCGCCAACCCCCACCAAGGCGCCCTTGTCGTAGCCCACCACCCACAGCACCGCGACCTCCTGATCATCAAGCGAGCCACCCACCAGACCCCGGAAGGCTGGTGGCTGGAAAGCGACAACCAGCAGGCCCCCGGCCGCCAAGACAGCTGGACCTTCGGCCCCGTCCAGGACTCCCAAGTAGTAGGCCGAGTCCTAACTCGCTACCGCCCCCTCCGAGCCCCCCACCTCCCGCACCGCATCGACCAGAGTCCGCCCGTCACGGGCAACCGCTAGGCCGCGCCGCCCCTCAGTCAGAGTCGGCCCTGCCGGACACCGACCGGTTCAACGGCAGTTGCCCCCAACGACAGACGCACCCACCGGAAGCCCGGCGGGCGTGATGTCCCGGCCGCATCCGGCCGAATGCTGACAGACCGCGACGCACAGCGAGGAAGTCGTGGCCATTCGTATCCGGCGGCGTACCAAACCCGCCGAATGTCAGATCGGACGCTTCTGAAGCACCGGATTCTCCCCAGCGACGGAGGGCTTCAAACGCGGTCCAGCGCAAGTCTGATCAGGCAAATGACCGCGCTGCGAAAGGGTCCGGTAACTGATAGTCGCCTGTGTTGGCTGGGAATTAAGAGAAGACGCGTACGTCGCCCTAACGGCCTACCGAAACACACTGTGATCTACACCACAACGAATGATCCACCGGGGATCTTCCCCTCTTCGGGCCGTCGGGTTACGTTAAGGCGGCTTTAACAACCCTTTACTCCTAGGGGTTCATATGGGTCGCGGTTCGGCATGCCGTTGTGCGTCGGTTCTTCGGTTGTTGTTGTGGCGCCGCCCCGGCCCGATCGCCCGCTTGCTGGCGTTGACAATGGTCGCCGCTGTGCTGCAAGTTCCGATGGCATCGCCATTACCGGGACCCGTAGCCCACGCCGACGAGCCGAAGGCGGCGGCGACCGAGCAGCAGGCGGTCGCGGTGGCGAAGCAGACTGGGGACCCGGTCGAGGTCATCTCCCGCCGGGGGGAGAGTCGCACGGTGCGGGCGCTGCCGAACGGCCGGATCGAGGTCGAGCAGCATGTCCAGCCGATCCGTGCCCGCCAGGGCGGCGAATGGGCCGACATCGACACGGCTCTGCACCGCTCGGGCGACGCGATCGTGCCGGCCGCGACCACGGTCGGGCTGCGGTTCTCCACCGGTGGGGACGATCCGATGGTGCAACTGACCCGGGCTGGCCGAAAACTGGCGCTGACCTGGCCGCAGCCGCTGCCTGAACCGTCCTTGGACGGTGACACCGCGGTGTACAAGGGCGTGGCCGGACCGGACGTCGACCTGCGCCTGCGGGCACTGTCGGACGGGTTCGCGCACGTCCTGGCGGTCAAGACCGCCGAAGCCGCGAAAGACCCGCGGGTGGCCAAACTGGTGCTCGGATTGTCGACCTCGGGGCTTGCTGTTCGCGAGGACCCTCAGAGCGGGATGGTGACGGCGACCGACACCGGGTCGGGCGCCGGAATGTTCGCCGCACCCGCACCGCAGATGTGGGACTCCTCTCGCGCGGAACCCGCGAGCGCGCCAGCCCGTGCCGCGCAAGACGCCGGGGAGCCGACCGAGGAACCGGCGATGGGTGCCAAGACCGCGCCGATCGAGGTGACGGTGGCCGACGGGAAGGTCACATTGACGCCGGACCAGGCGTTGCTGACCGCGCCCGACACCACGTTCCCGGTGTACCTCGACCCGGTGTACAGGACGCTGAAGGCGTCGTCGTGGGGGATGGTGACGTCGGGCTGGCCGGATGAGAACTATCCGATGTTCAACGGCAAGTCCACCGAGGGGATGGGGCGGTGCGAGGTTGCCAAGGACCCCAACTGCGTCAAGAACCAGACCAAGCGGTTGTTCTACCGGTTGCCGCTGCCGTCGCTCAAGGGCCGCTACATCCAGAGCGCCGAGGTCATCGCGTACGAGACCAGTGCCTACAACTGCAGTAACAAGACCTCGGTGCAGTTGTGGCGGACCAACACATTGAAGTCGTATGCGACGTGGAACAACACCAACAGTTCGTCGGTGTGGGATGCGCATCTGGCCTCGCGAGATGTGGCGTTCTGCTCGAAGGCGCCGGTGGAGTTCGGCGGGTCAACGCTGCGGGCGCATGTGCAGGACGCGGTGAACAAGGGCTACGGCACGATCACGTTCGGGCTGAAGGCCTACAGCGAGTCGACGATGGACTGGTGGAAACGGTTCGCCGATGACGCCTACCTGAAGGTGCAGTACAACAACCCGCCCAAGCAGCCCGACACCGACACGATGTTCGCCAAGCCCGGCGGGAGCTGCGCCTCGTCGGGCAGCGCCAAGTGGGTCAACGTGGTGCCGACGGTGTTCGCGACCCTCGTCGACCCGGATACCGAAGACAAGAACAAGGTGCAAGGCCAGTTCACATTGCACTGGGCCAACAACCCGGACGGGTCGGACTGGGGCCCGAAATGGACGTCGGGTCTGGTCGGTCCGAAGACGTCGGGTACCCAATTCCAACAGGAGTTGCCGCCGACGATCCCGAAGAACACGAGTATCGGCTGGGGCGTCCGCGTCTGGGACGGCGCGCAATGGGGCCCGTGGAGCTACGACGGCGCGCAAACGGGCTGCTACTTCCTCTTCAACCCGGACCTGCCGGCCAAACCCACGATCACCTCGACGGACTACCCGGCAGATGGTCCTTGGACGGACGGAGTCGGCGTCCCCGGCACCTTCACCATCAGTGACGCCGCCGGTCTCGCCGACCGGTACGTAGTCTGGCTGAACGGTGTCCAATACACGACCGTGACCACCAGTGCGGGCGCTGCGCGGCAGGTCCAGATCACACCGACGATGTCAGGCCCGAATCACCTGACCGTGGAGGCGTTCACTCCTTCTTCACAAGACGGCAGCACGTTCACCTATCAGTTCCGCGTGAATACCGGGAAACCGCCTAAGGCGCGATTCTCCCTGGACGAGCCCGCTGGCTCGACGGCTGTGCAGGCTGTTACCCGGGACGGTGACCCGGCCGTTTCGGCGGCGACACACGGAACCGTCACGTTCGGTACTGATGGGCAGGATGGCGATGCGATCCAGTTGGATGGCTCTACGGGATACGCGGCCACGAATGGCCCGGTGATCGACACTACGAAGAGTTTCGCGGTGTCGGCTTGGCTGAAGGCGGACGGTTCGGTTTCCTCACCCACCAGGAACTTCACCGCCGTCTCCGCCCGCGGCGAGAGCAAGAGTGCCTTCTACTTGAAGTATGTCGAGGCCACGGGGCGGTGGGTGTTCGCGAGGACCGCCGTCGATGGCGATGACCCGGGCTGGTTTCAAGCGGAGTCGAAAGACCCGGCTCAGACCGATGAATGGACGCACCTGGTCGGGGTCTTTGACGCGGTGGCCAAACGGCTGCATATCTACGTCAACGGTGAGCGGGGCGTCGACAGCCCCGAAGTGAGCTCGGTGTGGAATGCCAGCGAGGGGTTGGAGATCGGGCGGTCGCAGTGGGGCGGCACTCCCGTCGACTACTGGGCAGGACAGATCGACGATGTGCGGGTCTACGACCGGATCGTGGGCCAGGAAGAAGTCAATGAACTCGTCAACCAGCACCCGGTGCTGAAGGCGCGTTGGAAACTCAACAAGGCTGTGGACCTTTCCAGCCCCGGTGAGCCATCACGGACCCCGCCGGTGCCTGCGCTGACCCTGAGCCAAGGCGCGACCATCGATCCGGACGCGCAGTTCATGTGGGCTTTGGGGGCGGGAGGGCTGAACCTCAACGCCACCGAGCACGCTTACGCGCAGTCGCAGGACTGGGTGATCCACACCGACGAGAGTTTCACGGTCGCGGGATGGGTCCGCAACGTTGGCAGGCCGCAGCTACCCGCCACGGTGTTCTCCCAAGCCGGAGCCAACGCCAACGTATTCACGCTCCGGTACGTCCCGGGCGAGGACCCGGAACTGCAGGGAGGCTGGCAGGCCGAGATGCGCAACTCCGACAGCTCCGCTGGCGACCCGATGGTGGCATCGCACTCGGCCTTCCCTGAAGGGAACTGGGCTCATATCGCGGTCGTGTACGACGCATTGCGGGATCGCCTCAGCCTCTACGTCAACGGGGAACTGGACGAGACCTCCGCGGGGGTGTCACAGGAGGACCATGTGGTGGGGTTCCCCACTGAGAACGCCCTCCTGCAAGTGGGGCGGAACAAGCTCGGTACCGGCGACGCCACGGAGTCCTGGCCGGACGCCATCGACGACATATGGGTCTACCAGGGTGCGCTGACCAAGGACCAGATTCACATTCTGGCCGGGCCAACCGAGATCACCACTGAGGACGGACCCTAGCGGCACACCGGCGGCCGAGCGCCGCACGACCGGCTCCGCTCCCTGCGGTGACGGTGAAGACCCCTGTGATGTGCGCCGCCTGGGCGAGGCGGCCGCGATGGAGGATGCCGTGAACGCAGGCCGGAAGGTGTCTGGTCGCACCCGCCGCAGGACGCTGGTGCTGGGATCACGCCGAGCCATTCTGCTGGCCGCGGGGGCCATGGCGGTGGTGATGCCCGCCGGTCTGCTGTCGGTGCCATCGGCGCTGGCTGAGCCGCCGGCCTCGGGCCCGCCGAAGGTGGCGACTCACGAGCGGCCGGTGCCGGGGCATGACCTGAAGGTCCGGCCCCGCAGAACCGAACCGCCAAAGCCCGGCCCAGCCGCGAAGGTGACCTGGCCGTCCCCTGGCAGCGCAGAGGTGAGCGTCCCGTCGGGTCCCACCGGCAAGGCCAAGTCGTCGAGAGGCGCGGGCGCCGCCGCGTCTCGCGCAGGCAAGCTCCCCGTGGAGGTTCTCCCACCGGGTAGGACGCTTGACGCTGCCACCCCAGCCGCTGGGAAGGTGCGCATCCGGGTTCTTGGTCAGCAGACCACCCGCAGTCTCGGCGTTGACGGTCTGGCGTTCACCGTGGCCCGCACGGACGCCGCGGCACCGGGCAGGGTAGGGGTGCGGCTGGACTACTCGAAGTTCGCGCAGGCGTTCGGCGGTGCGTACGGCGCCCGGTTGCGGCTTGTGCAGTTGCCATCGTGTGCCCTCACCACGCCGACGATGCGGGAGTGTCGGACGGGTAAGCCAGTCACAGCGAGCAATAACGGAGCTGCCAAGACACTCACAGCGGATATCGAAGCGGTTCCGGCGGCCGGTTCCGGTTCGCGGGCGGCGGCGGGAGAGAACGGGACACTGCTGGTCGCAACGGCCGGCTCCGAGGGTTCGCAGGGCGACTACAAGGCCACGTCGCTGGAGGCGTCGGCGACGTGGAGCGCCGGTGGTAATACCGGTGACTTCACCTGGTCGTATCCGATGCGGGTGCCACCCGTGCCCGGCGGTATGAACCCGAAGGTCGAGATCTCTTATTCGTCCGGAAGCGTGGATGGCAAGACCGCCAACACCAACGGTCAGCCGTCCTGGGTTGGTGAAGGTTTCGACCTCTGGCCCGGCTACATCGAACGACGCTTCAAATCTTGCGAGGATGATGGCGCGCCCAAGGACGAGTGGGGCAATTCACCGGGGGACCAGTGCTGGGGGTACGACAATGCCACAGTCACCTGGAACGGCAAGGGCGGGGAGCTGATCAAGGCGTCCGACGGAACCTGGCGGATGAAGGGCGACGACGGCACCAAGTTCGAGAAGCTCACCAGCTCCTCCGTCGGCAACGGCGACGAGGACGGGGAGTACTGGAAAGTCACGACGACCGACGGCACCCAGTACTTCTTCGGGCTGAACCGGCTGCCGGAATGGACGAAGGGCAAGCCGGAGACGCAATCGACGTGGACCGTGCCCGTTTTCGGTGACGATGCGGACGAGCCCTGTCACAAATCTACCTTCAAAGAGTCTTGGTGCCAGCAGGCCTACCGGTGGAATCTGGACTACGTCGTCGACTCATCCGGCAACGCCATCAACTACACCTACGGCCAAGAGATCAACCATTACGGCCGCAACCTCAAGGCGGAAGACGAAACGTCCTACGTACGTGGCGGTTACCTGAAGACGATCTCCTACGGGCTCCGCAAGGACGCCTTGTTCGCCAAGGCGCCCGCGCAGGTAACCTTCACCACCTCGGAGCGGTGCGTCCCGGACACCGGCTTCGACTGCGACCCGTCCAAGATCGGCGACAAGCCCGACTACTGGTGGGACGTCCCGTGGGATCTGCACTGCGACTCCGGCCAGGAATGCAAGGACACGCACGGCAGCCTCGCGCCGACGTTCTGGTCCCGCAAGCGGCTTACCGAGGTCACCACTCAGATCCTCAAAAGCGATGGGTCGGGGTACCGACCGGTGGACTCCTGGTCGTTGACCCACAAATGGGGTTTGGCCGATGTCGAGCGTGACCTGCTGCTGACTGATATTCAGCACACCGGGCACGCCGCCGATGGTGGCACGACCATATTGCCGAAGGTCACCTTCCATCCGATCCAGATGGACAACCGGCTGGATGAAGTCGGCGACGACATCTTGGGTTACGTTCGCTACCGGGTCGGCGCGATCGACGATGAATCCGGCGGGCGAATCGACATCAACTACTCCGACTCCGACTGCTCCTTGAGTGATCGGCCAACGCCGGAGACCAATACCACCAGGTGCATGCCGGTGATCTGGACCCCGCCGGGCCGAGAAAAGCCGATCACCGACTGGTTCCACAAGTATGTGGTCACTTCGGTATTCCAGACCGACCGGACCGGCCTGTCACCGGACATGGTCACCAAGTACCAGTACGTGGGCGATGCGGCCTGGCATTTCGACGACGACAACGGACTGACCAAGGATAAGAACAAGACCTGGTCGCAGTGGCGCGGTTACGGGCATGTCCGCACGTTCACCGGCGATCAGGCCGATCCTGCCACGCAGAGTGATGCCTATTACCTGCGAGGAATGGACGGGGACCGTAAGACCAAGGACGGCGGTACCAAGTCGGTCACCGTCTCCGACGGCGAGGGCGGCACCTACACGGATCACGACGCGTTGGCTGGTTTCACGCTCAAGACCGTTCAGTACACCGAGCCCGGCGGCAACGTACACGCCAAGACCGTCAACACCCCGTGGCGGGTGCAGACCGCCTCCCAGACCCGTTCGGGAAGCACGATCACCGCGAACGTGGTGAGCGCCGCCTCGTCTCACACGTGGACGGCCAAGGACGGGGGCGGCTGGACCGAGACCAAGACCGAAACCGGCTTCACCGCCTCCGGCCCCGGGATCGGCCGAGTCACCTCTGTCAGCGACCTTGGGGACGTCACCACTCCGGCTGACGACAAATGCACCCTGACCACCTATGTCGACAACGTCGGCTCCTGGATGTTGAGTTATCCGTCCCGGGTAGAGAGCCTTTCGGTCGCCTGCGCCACAACGCCCACCCGTCCGGACAATGTCGTTACCGATGCCCGTACCTACTACGACAACGGTGGCCTGGGCGACGCCCCGTCCAAGGGGGACATCACCAAGGTCGAGAACCTCGCCGACTATGACGATGGCGCGCCTCGGTATGTAACGCAGGCCACGACGACGTATGACACCTTTAGCCGTGTCACGCAGGTGAAGGACGCGCTCGGGCAGCCGACCACCACGGCCTATATCGATCCCCAGGGCCTGACCACCAAGGTCACGACCACCACTCCGCCGGCCAAACCCGAGGTCGCCTCGTCGGCACTGACCACCGTCAAGGAACTGGATCCGGCGTGGGGACAGCCCACCAGAATCATCGATGCCAACAACCTCAAGAGCGACCTGGCCTATGACGGTCTAGGCCGGCTGCACAAGGTTTGGCTGCCCGACCGCTCCAAGGCCACCGGCCAGAACCCGAACTACCAGTTCGACTACCAGGTGGCCGAGGGGCAGATCGTCGCCGTCACCACCCAAGGCCTCACCGCGGCCGGCGCGCAACGGCTTGCGAAGATCGAGCTACTGGACGGGTGGCTTCGCCCGAGGCAGACACAGGTCCCCGGCCCCGATGGCCGACTGATCAGCGACACCTTCTACGACAACCGCGGCCAGGCCGTCACGACATACGCGCCCTACACGGCAGAAGAACCTCCCAAGGCAGAACTGTTCGGCATCGACGCCCCGGGCAAGATCGAAACACAGAACCGCACCGAGTACGACGGGCTCGGCCGCAAGACCGCCGAGCGTGTCACCTCGCACAACGGCAACCAGCCCGAGCAGGAACTGTGGCGCACCACCTACTCCTATGGCGGCGGCAACCGAGTCTCGGTCACCCCGCCCGAGGGCGGCACCCCGTCCGCGCAGATCACCAATGCCCGCGGGCAGGTGATCGAACGCCGCCAGTACAAGGCCGCCACCCCGGCCGGTGAGTTCGACGCCACGACCTACGCCTACACCCCAGCCGGCGAGATCGCCTCGGTCACCGACCCGTCCGGCAACACCTACACCACCACCTACGACCTACGCGGCCGCAAGACCAAGACCACCGACCCCGACAAGGGCGCCGCCACCTACGCCTACAACGACCTGAACCAGCTGACCTCCACTACCGATGCCCGCGGTAAGAAGGTCTTCGCCGAATACGACGGTCTCGGACGCAAGACCGCCACCCGGAAGGACGCGACGGACGGCCCGCTGCTGACTTCGTTCACCTACGACACCGCAGTACGCGGCAAGGGCAAACCGGCCACCGCGACCCGCCATCATGACGGCGCCGCCTACACCAGCCAAGCCCGTGTCTACGACTATCTCGGTCGCCCCCAGGTCACCGGCATCACCATCCCGGAGGAACAGGGTGCGCTCGCCGGAAGCTACGGCTTCAACACCATCTACAACCTCGACGGAACCCTCAAATACAACGGCCTGCCCGCCGCCGGCGGCCTGCCCGCCGAGAACACCGAGACCGGGTATGACACCTGGCTGAGGCCGACCAGCCTGCATAGCGCGAGCGGCACCTACGTTGGCAGCAAAACCACCTACACCCCCACAGGCAAACTCCAGCGACTGGAGCTCGGTGGCACCATCGGCAAACGCGTCTACGAGACCTTCTCCTATGAGTACGGCACCCAGCGACTGGCTACTGCCCAGACCCTCCGTGAAGGCCGGACGGAATTCGACCGCAATGCCGCCTACCACTACACGGATTCCGGCGCCATCACCTCGATCACCGACAGCACCACCGCCGGTATCGACAACCAATGCTTCACCTACGACCACCTTCAGCGCCTCACACAAGCCTGGACTCAGGGCACCACTGATGCCTGCGCCACCGAACCCGCCGATTCCCTGATCGGCGGCCCGGCCCCGTACTGGCAGACCCTCACCTACGACACGGCCGGCAACCGCAAAGCCGAAACCCAGCACGGCATCGCCGGTGTTGCCGACACCATCCGCACCTACACCTACAATCCCGCCGGACAAGGCAATCGCCTAAACCAGGTCACCTCGGCCGGACCCACAGGCCAGCGCACCGACACCTACGCTTACGACGCCACCGGCAACACCACGCAACGCGTCATCGACGCTGGCCCCTCCAACACCGGCCAGACTCTGGAATGGGACACCGAGGGCGAACTGGCCAAGGTCACCGAGAACGGCAATGACGCCACCTTCATCTACGACACCGGTGGCAACCGCCTGATACGCAAAGACCCCGCCGGCTCGACCCTGTACCTGCCCGGTGGCACCGAACTCCGCGTCCTCAGCGGTTCCACCACCGTAACCGGCACCCGCTACTACGGCTTCGCCGGTCAGACCGTTGTGATGCGCACCTCCGACGGCACCGTCACCTATCTGACCGCTGACCACGCAGGCAGCGCACAGATCGCCATCAACGCCGCCACCCAGGCCAGCACCATCCGCCGCTTCACCCCCTTCGGGGGAATTCGCGGCATGGACGACGACGCCACCTGGCCAAACGACAAGGGCTTCGTCGGCGGTACCCAGGACCCCACGGGCCTCACCCACCTGGGCGCCCGCGAATACGACCCCGGCACCGGCCGCTTCATCTCCGTCGACCCCCTCATGGACCAGGCCGACCCGCAGCAGATGAACGGCTACACCTACGCCAACAACTCACCCGTCACCAACGCCGACCCTGACGGCGACATGTGCCGCAGGACTCGGGACGGCATGGAGTGCTTCAACGGCGATGGCGTGGATCGCCGCCCGAACAACAAGGGCGGTTATGACGTCTACGACGGCCACGGCACCAGAGTGGCCTCATCCGGCGGAGGGATAAACTCCCGAACGGCACGCAGAGTCGGTGCCTGGAACACCATCCCAGTTCCCCAGAGCATCGATATCGTGCGCTTCCGGGAAAAGTTCTGGAACTACTTCTACCAGTTCGCCAACCCGGGCGGATATCGTTATGCCCCGGCTGTCCAAGCGACCGACATCGAAGCCGCCCTGCACGCTTGCCGCGATATGGGCGAATGCGTCCATTCAATGTTCTACCTGAACCTGAACAAGGCATGGGTCGACCTCAACGGTGGGATCGGGATCCTCTTCAGCGGTGGTCGCGGACGCCGTGGACGTCCCGGCGTCAGAGCAGTGGCCGGGCGGCGGATGTTGGCCAAGGCGGTCCGAGGCCTAGGCGGCTGCAGCAGCTTCGTTCCTGAGACCGACGTCCTCATGGCCGACGGCACCCACAAGTCCATCCAAGACGTCAAGGTCGGCGATAAAGTCCTCGCCACCGATCCCGAAACAGGCGAAACACGCGCGCAACCAGTCCTGGGCACCATCACCAGCAAGGGCGACAAGAAACTCGTCCAGATCACCGTGGACTCCGATGCGCCGGCCTTGGTCCCGACGTCTGGCCGGGCTGCCGAGCAGGGGTCGGCCAAGACCTTCGGCAAGTCCGCCAAGAGGGGCCTCGTCGTCGCCACTGACACCCACCCCTTCTGGGTCACCGGTGACATCAACACCTGGGTCAAGGCCGCCGATCTCAAACCCGGCATGTGGCTGCGCACCAGCGCCGGCACCTACGTCCAGATCACCGCCACCAAACACTGGACCACATATCACCAGCGCGTCCACAACCTCACCGTTGCCAACAGCCACACGTATTATGCCGAGGCGGGTGACCGGCCTGTCCTTGTCCACAACTGCGGCGGATATTTTAAAGGGCATGCTTCGACATGTTCGTGCGAAGGTAGGTCGGGCTACGATATAACCCTTGAAAGTAGTGCCCACGCAGGGGAGGCGACTGGCAGTGCTGGCAACCTCACTCGTCATTCTCTGCAGCGTTTGGCGCAGCGTGGGGTTTCAGAAGAGCAGGCTCAGGCGACTCTTGCAAGAGAACCATTCTCCTACCATCACGACGATCAATGGAAAACTGGATATTATGATCCCGAATCCAAGATATTCGTCGCAAAAACTATCGATGGTAACATCAATACTGTCATGACCGGAGTGGATCAGAATTACATCAATAGACTCAGGGGGGTTCGGTGACCATGGTCGATGTAAAAGTTACATATGACAAAAGCGCGAACGCGGCGTACCTGTATTTCAGCAATCATCCGGACCGTGCGGAAGTGGCGCATATGTATCCATGTGATCCAGTTGAGGTGGGGGGAATGATCAATCTCGACTTTGATAAGAATGGGCGCATTATAGGAATCGAGGTCCTGGCCGCCAGTTCGAAGCTGCCAAAGTGGATCCTTGAGGCAGCCGAGCGACTGGATGTTGACTGAATTTCTCACTCTTCACGTGCAAGTTTCTGGGCGAGGTCTACTATCGGAAGAAGCGTGGCGAGAACCGGGTGATGTCCGGGACCGCCGATGATGTCGACGCAGTGATCAACGATCTCTTGGCTTCTCCGGCCGATCAAGACATGGCTGAACTGCACTCCCTGGAGCGAACTTTGCTGCCGTCAGGATTTCCTGACAACGAACTTCTGGTCGGGGTCGACAGCACTCTCCAAGTCGGCGCCCTGGAGTTTATGGACGCCGATGGCAACGTAGTTTCACGTGGCTTGCTGGGAGGTAGCAGGGCTCCGGCGTAGTGGAAGTCACGGCCTGATTGTCCGGTTCGGGTCGGCCGGGTGGAGGGTGCGGAGATGCGTGCAGGCACGGCCTCCGTGATCATGAATTTGTCTACGCCCTATAATTTAAGAGGATCTGCGGTTTCCCCACTTTGGTGATCGTTTGAGTGGAATGATCGTCTTGTGGCGAAGAAGGGGCGTAGAGGAGCGGCTGGCCGGGGTGCGGATGCTTGAGCAGGGGCTTCCGGTGGACAAGGTCGCGGCCGCGGTTGAGGTTGATCGGTCGACGTTGTTGACGGGTGGAAGAACTACCGGCTGATCGGTCCGGAGTCGTTGCGGACGAAGAAGGCGCGCGGCTCGGACGGCAAGCTGAGTGAGGCGCAGCTGCGGGAGTTGTATGCGTTGTTGGTGGGAGCCGATCCCCGGCAGTTGAGCTTCGGGTTCGCGTTGTGGACCCGCGCGATGGTTGGAGAGCTGATCTTCCGGCGGTTCAGGATCCGGGTGTCGGTCGCCACGGTGGGCAGGACGCTGTGGAGGTTGGGGATGTCGCCGCAGAAGCCGCTGTACCGCGCTTACCAGCAGAATCCAGAGAAGGTCGAGAAGTGGAAGGCTGAGACCTATCCGGAGATCCGCCGGCGGGCCGCCGAGGAGGGCGCGGAGATCTTCTTCGTAGATGAGGCGGCCATCCGGACCGACCTCCACTCCGGGACCAGGTGGGCGCCGATCGGCCAGACCCCGGTCGTGGAAATGACCGGGGCACGTACATCGGTAATGATGATTTCAGCGGTGTCGCCGAAGGGGAAACTGCGCTTCATGGTCCACGACGAGGGCCTGAAGTCCGAGGAGTTCATCAGCCTCTGCCGCTGGCTGCTGGACGATACCGACGGCAAGGTGTTCCTGGTCGTGGACGGCGGCCGCATCCACACCTCCAAGATGACCCGCCGGTTCGTGGAGCGCACCGAACGCCTGGAGCTGTTCTTCCTACCGCCCTACTCGCCCGAACTCAACCCCCGATGAGAGAGAGTGGGTGTGGAAGAACGTGAAGCGTGACCGCGTCGGCCGTCAGGCCGTCCAGAGCAACAAGGAGCTCCGCCTCTTCGCCACTGCCGCCCTGCACCGGCTCCAGAAGCTTCCCCGGCTCGTCCTGTCGTTCTTCGCCGACCTCCACCTCGCCTACATCGCGGCCTGACCAGAAACTCACAATTCAAGTCTAGAAACCACAGATCCCCTTAGATCACAGCAGGTCAGAACCGAAACTACAGCTGCCGTACATGACCTATGGGTCGCCGATCTGATGACGCAGAACCAGTCGCTGGCGCTTGGATAGAATGACATGACTGGTGTGGGAGGTTCCTAATGCTGCCCAAACCGCCCGTGGCCCTGTTATGTTGTGCCAACAAATGATCGCCAATATCAAATTAGGATCGTGGCACCGTGACCGACTTCGAACGTATTTTGGCGAGAGTTTTCGTGGAAATAGTGATATCCATTGACCTGAGCGATGATGACGATATCGACCCTGATGTGGCGACGGGTCTTCTGGAGCCTGTCGCGGCTCTTCTGCAAGAAATGCCGAGAGCGGATCGGCGGCGTTTGACCGAATTCATGCTCGAGTACGCGAACGACGAGGCCAACGCGGAGAGAAGTGCTACGGCCCTTGATCTGCCGACCGCTTTGGGGCTGGTCGAATAGCACTGCACCGGCCCGGTCGGGCAAGGCCGGGCACTGAGCCTCTGGGCGAGGCCTACTATCGGAAGGAGCATCGCGAGAACCGGGTGATGCTGGGGACCTCCGAGGATGTCGACGCAGTGATCAATGACCTCTTGGCTGGTTCGGCTGATCAAAACATGGCTGAACCCCACTCCCTGGAGCGAAGTCTGCTGCCGTCAGGATTTCCTGACCACGAACTTCTGGTCGGGGTCGACAGCACTCACCAAGTCGGCGCCTTGGAGTTTATGGACGCCGATGGCAATGTTGTTTCACATGGCTTGCCGGGAGGCAGAGACGTAGCTTCCTATTTCATCGTTGGGAATGAGGTCGAGTTCCCGGATCACTCGGAGGTTCCTGTCGACCTTGTTCGTCGGGCCGTTAAGGAGTTTTTGCTGTCTGGAGGGCAGCGGCCAACATGTGTTCAATGGCGGCGTCCTGAGTTCTGGTGATCCCACCAATAGGGTCAGGTGCCATGCCTGTCGTCGTCCACAAGGCCAGAGAAATGCACATGACACTAGACGGAAAAGTTGAATTCTCCGTTGCGGACGCCGGCGAGGAAGGCTTCCCATTCGGCGCGGGTGTAGATGATTACTTCGGCGTCGGGGTGGTGGCTGTGGCGGACGGCGACGCGGTCCGTCCCGTCCGCGAGGGGGCCTGCTTCGACGCAGTTGCCGCCGTGGTCTGGGCTGAAGCTGCTGATGTGCCAGGCGACGTCGGCTCGCGCCTGGGGGGTGAGTGCTTCGGGGGTCTCTGACTCGCTCACTACCATTCCTCTGCTGCCGCCGAGATCAGGTCGACTGATTCATCTGGCGTCAGGGCCAGACTCTGGTGACCAGCGTAAGCCTCGGCGAAGCGTTCGGTTTCGGGTGATTCGACGTAGATGGCGCCTGCCATCGTCTCCGTGTAGGCAACGTCCGGGAACGGAGCAGGCAACTCGAAGATCGTGAAGGCTCCGTGGGTGCTGGCAGGCGTGCCTGCGCGGAAGGGGAGGACGTGGAGATCCACTGTGGGCATGGTCGCGCAGTGCGTGAGATGGAGGAGCTGGTTCGCCATGACATGCGGGTCGCCGATCTGGCGGCGGAGGACCGCCTCGTCCAGAACCACAGTCAGATGGGCTGGGGCGTCGCCGTCCAGTATCTGCTGGCGGTTCATCCGCAGTTCGTGCCAGCGCTCCATCTGCTCGATCGTGGCGTTGGTGTCGTTGATGCGGATCACGGTTTCTGCGTATTCGGGCGTCTGGAGCAGACCGGGCACCCCAATGGCTGCGAACGAGCGGATGTGCGCGGCCCTCGACTCCAACCAGACGTAGTCGATCAACGACCCTGCCACGTCGGCGGCGTAGCCGTCCCACCAGCCCTTCTGCCAGACGTCCTGGCTGAGGGTCATGAGCGCTTCGCGGCGCCGCCGGTCCGAGATGCCGTACAGGTCGAGCAGGGCCATCAGGTCGGGGCGGCGGATCGGGTAGAAGCCGGACTCGAACCGGCTGACCGTCCCCGGGTCCCGCTGGAGGTACTCGGCGACCTCCTTGATCATCAGGCCGCTGCCGTCACGCAGTTCGCGTAGCTGCTGCCCAAGCCACTGCGAGCGCAGTGTTGCCCGCTGCCGTTCGGCCACGGTGGACTCCGTTCCTCACCCTGGGACACGACTTCACAAGAATCATGATGAACAACTTGTTCATCCGTACATCCGGTGCGAATATGCAAACTGTAGACCATGGGTCACGCTCTGCTGTCGCTCATGAAGAAGGGGCCGGGACGGATCATCGTGTGGAGGCGGAGCCGTCCCGGCCCGGTCGCTCGGAAGGGAGTATCCGGATGGATGACGTCCACGAGTCCGAACTGTTGCCTGTCTACCACGCCGAGGTGGCGGAGTGGGCGGTGGCGCTCGCGGGTGGGGTCGCGCCCCGGCTGTTCATGCTGGTGCGGGAGGACTTCGGTGAGGACGACGACGCTGTGGTGACGGAGGAGGTCCTTGCTTTCGGGATCGTGATGCCGGATGGGTCCGCTGCCACCGTTCCGCTGAGCGGGCGCGGGTTCGGGCGGTGGCTTACGCCGGAGAGCGCGTCGCGGCGGACGTCCTCAGATCTGGTCTGGCTGTCACCGGCACAGTGAGCCACGACGCCAGAAGGCCCCCTGACCGCTGGCGGTCCGGGGGCCGCGCGTTCATATGGCGGTGGTCATGGTGACTTCCTGGCCGGTCTGGGTGACGGTGATGCGGAACTGGCGAAGCGCGTTGGGTGCGCGTTTGGCCTGAAGGACCGATTGTGGCTGCTTCTGATCTCGCAGTGGCATGAAGAACGCGTCACCTACCGCGCGTCCAATGGCTGCGCCTTCTGTGACGTCGAGTACGAGGAGCGCTCCGGCGCATTCGGGACCTGAGTAAGGGACCACGATACGGCCACCGTCAACAGTCTGCTCGACCCACGAGTACGGGATCGTACGGGCCGCTGCCGTAACGATGACCCGGTCAAAGGATGCTTGCTCGGGCGCGCCGTTCTCGCCATCGCCGGTGATCACGGTGACCCGATCGGCGAAGCCTGTCCGCTCCAGTGCGGCCGACGCGGCGGCGGCCAGCTCGGAGTCGATCTCCACCGTGGTGACACGGACGCCGGCATCGGCCATGATCGCTGCGTTATAGCCGGTGCCGGTGCCGATCTCCAGCACGCTCAGGCCCGGCTTCAGCTCCGCCGCGTCGATCATCTGCCGCATGACGTAGATGGCTGACGACGAACAGGTCGGCCAGACCATTCCATTCGCGTCCATGCTGACCCGAGTGACCACCGAGTCTTCGCTGGCGACGTGTTCCGCCCACAACTCGGGGTCGTCCGCGCGGTTGAGCGGCCGGAGTTGCTCATCTTCGGGTCGTATCCAGATTTGCTCTGGGATGAAGTCGGCCCGGTTTACGCCTGCCCCGAGCCGTTGCAGAGCGGACACGTCACTTCCTTCTTCTTCCCGTCGTCCCACTGGTCCTGCTTTCCCGATCCGTTGCAGCCCGTGCATGTGGCCGGCTTGCCGTGTTTGCCCATAAATCACCTCTCCGATTCCACTGTCGAGACAACGGTAAGCACTCCACATCCAACGAGGCGCGAAAGTTACGGAGAGTTATTGTCCGGTGACGTAACCGGATGGGTTCGAGGTCTGGGAGAACGCGATGCCGGACGCGCCCGCGCGAAGTTTGGAGAAGGGCTTGCCGACGCAGTGGGCCGCGTTGGTGAGGGCGGCGATCATGCCGGCTGGTCGGCGGCATGAACGAGAACGGCCGGACTGGTTGGTAAGAGGTCCCTCCGGCCATGGCGCTGATGGGGACCGGGTGATTGCCCGGGTGCTTCGTGATGAGGACTGAGATGTCCGAGAAGACGATCGCCGATCAGGTGGACGAGATGGGGCGTGCCATGGCGGAACAGCCCGCTAATCCGGCGACGGAGGTGTTCGCCGCCGAGCAGCAGGCGCTGCGGGAGCGCGGTGTACCGGCCGGGGTCGCCGAGAAGGAGGCGCCGCTGCCGGATGCCGAGTTGCTGGACGCGACCGGGACGTCGGTGACGCTGAGCGATGCGCTCGGGAGCGTCCCGGCAGTGGTGGTGTTCTCTCGCGGGGTCTGGTGTCCGTACTGCAATCTGGCGCTGGCGACGTATCAGTGCGGGCTCCAGCCGGCGCTGGCCGAGCGCGGCGCGGTGCTGGTCGCGATCAGCCCGCAGCGGCTTGACGGCTCGCTGAGCGTCCAGGCGAAGCACGACCTCTCCTTCCGGGTGCTCTCGGATCCCGGCAACACCGTCGCGGGAGCGCTGGGGATCACTGTCACACCGGGGGACGATGTGCTCGCCGCGCCGCGCGCTTGGCCTCGACTTGGCCGAGGTCAACGCCGATCGGTCGCCAGGAAGCGGTCCAGTGCTTCGCTCATCGTGCACCGCCCTCTTCGTCCAGATATCCGTCAGCCGTCCTCAGAACCGGTCTGGCTGTCACCGGCTCGGTGAGGCCGGACGCCGGAAGCCCTCTGATTCCCTCAGCGGTTTTCGGGGCGTCCGGCAAGCGGTCGGTCGGCTGGCTGGGGGATCTGGCCGGTCCAGGTCGGGCTGCAGTCGTTCATGCGGGCCGCGGCGCCAAATCCGGCGGTCTGGGGCTCGTCAGCGCGCTGTTGTGCTTCTAGGGGAGGTCTTGGCTGGGCCTTCAGTGGTTGGCGTACGTTGTGCGTACACTGGGGTCATGGGTAGTGCGAAGGATGAGCGGATGCACGTTCGGGTGGAGCCGGGGCAGAAGGCTCTGCTGGAGGCGGCGAGTTCGGCGTCGGGGAGTACGGTGTCGGCGTTCGTGTTGAAGGCCGCGACGGAGGCCGCCGCGGACGTTCTGGCGGACCGGCGTGTGTTCGTGTTGGACGAGCAGGGCTGGCAGGCGTTCGACCAGGCGTTGGAGCGGTCGCCGGGTGAGGTTCCCGGCCTCCGGGAACTCTTGGAGACGCCGACGGTGCTGGATGGGCCCGATCCCGACGGGGCCGGGGAGTGAGCGTCCGGTTCGGTCCGGTCGAACCGCTGGCGAAGACGCACGTCCTGGCTGGGTTCGACTGCGGTTCGGTGGCGCAGTCCACATGGCTGACCAAGCATGCGCTTCAAGCACACCAGTCGGGATCGTCTCGGGTGTACGTCGTCACCGACAGGGACGACGAGCAGCGGCGGGTGGTCGGGTACTACGCGCTGGCCGCGGGGTCGGTGGCATCCGCCCAGGCGCCGCAGCGGATGGCCCAGGGCGCGGGCCGGTACCACCAGCCAGTCGTGATCCTCACCCGCCTGGGCGTGGATCTGGCCACCCAGGGCGATGGGCTGGGCCGTGCCCTGGTCGTCGACGCGCTGCGCCGGGTCGCCGCCGCCGGTGAGGTGATCGGGGTGCGCGCGTTGCTGATCCACTGCGAGAACGACGATGCCCGGGACTTCTACCAGCGCCTGGCCAAGTTCGATGCCGGCCCCACCGATCCGATGCACCTGTTCTTGCTGATGAAGGACCTCCGCAAGGCGCTCGGCAACGGATCCTGAGGGACTGGCAAACGTATGCCGAGCGCCATCGGGACACCGCCTGAGAGAGCGCATGCAACCCGTCCTGTCTCCAGCGGGTGGGCCCTCGTGGTGGTAGGAATGTGTTCCTACCGGGCGCTAGCATGGGGGGATGACCGTACGGAAGCTGTCGATCTCGGTGCCGCCCGAGGTCGAGGAGACGATCAAGGCCGCGGCGGCGGACGAGGGCAAGCCGGTGTCCACCTGGCTGGCCGAGGCGGCCGTGGAGAAGGCTCGTCTCGCGGCTCTGCACGATGAGGGGCGCAAGGCCGCCCAGGAGTTGGTGGCGGAGTACGAGCGCGAGCACGGCGAGGTTCCCGAGGAGTCAAGGCGGCGGGCCCGTGAGTTCATGATGGAGGCGGGGCTCCTTGACGACGAGCCGTGGCGGGCGGCGGGTTAGTGCGGACCGTCGTCGTCTACGACGCCGGCGCCCTGCTCGCCGCTGAACGGCAGAACGCGGACTTTCTTGCGCTGCACGACAGTTTGACCGCCGCCCGTATCCGTCCGATCGTGCCGGTGGTCGTCCTCGCCCAGGCGTGGCGCGGGGAGCCTCAGCATCGGATCTCTCGTGTGCTCAAGGGCTGCGACATCCGGCCCGACGACGAACGCGCCGGGCGGGCCGCCGGGGTCGCATGCGGTTCGGCCGGGACCGCGGACGTCGTGGACGCGATCGTCATTGCCACCGCCGTGCAACACCTGGCTCCGGTGGTCACCGGTGATCCGGACGATCTGGGTCGGCTTGCGGAGGCCATCGGGGTCAAGGTCCGGCTCTTCGCCGTCTGACGGGCTGTGGCCCGTGTTCCGGAAGGGAACACGGGCCGGGAATCGTCAGATGCGGGCGACGCCTTCGGTGCGGGCCTGGGCGGCGACGGCGGCGGTGACCGCGGGGGCCACTCGGTCGTCGAAGGGGCCCGGGATGACGTAGTCGGCGGTCAGGTCGTCGCCGACGATGTCCGCCAGGGCCGTCGCGGCGGCCAGTTTCATGCCCTCGGTGATCGAGTGGGCCCGGACGTCCAGGGCGCCCCGGAAGATGCCGGGGAAGGCCAGGACGTTGTTGATCTGGTTCGGGAAGTCGCTGCGGCCCGTGGCGACGACCTTGGCGTGGCGGCGGGCGATCTCCGGGTGGACCTCGGGGGTCGGGTTGGAGAGGGCGAAGACGATCGCGCTGTCCGACATCGTGGCGACGCACGACTCGTGGACGGTGCCGCCGGACAGGCCGATGAACACGTCGGCGCCGCGAAGCGCTTCTTCGGTGGAGCCCTTCAGGTGCGAGCGGTTGGTGAGCGCGGCGATGCGCTCCTTCACGGGGTTCAGGCCGTCGCGGCCCTCGTGGATGAGGCCCTTGCTGTCGGACAGGGCGATGTCGCCGATGCCGGCCTCGATCAGGATCTGGGAGACCGCGATGCCGGACGCACCGGCGCCGGCCACGACCGCGCGGAGTTCGGAGAGGGGCTTGCCGACGTGGCGGGCCGCGTTGGTGAGGGCGGCGAGCGCGACGATCGCGGTGCCGTGCTGGTCGTCGTGGAAGACGGGGATGTCGAGCGCGGCGCGGAGCCGGTCCTCGATCTCGAAGCAGCGGGGGGCGCTGATGTCCTCCAGGTTGATGCCGCCGAAGCTCGGCGCCATCCTGATCACCGTGTCGACGATCTCGTCGACGCCCGTGCAGTTCAGCGCGATCGGCACGGAGTCGACGTCGGCGAACTCCTTGAACAGCAGGGACTTGCCCTCCATGACCGGCATGGACGCGGCCGGGCCGATGTCGCCGAGGCCGAGCACGGCGGTGCCGTCGGTGACGACGGCGACGACCCTGGACGTCCAGGTGTAGTCGTAGGCCAGCTCGGGGTTGTCGGCGATCGCCGTGCACACGCGGGCGACGCCCGGCGTGTAGGCCAGCGAGAGGTCGTCCTTGTTGCGGACGGGAATGGTCGACCGCATCTCCAGCTTGCCGCCGCGGTGCAGCGGGAAGGCCGGATCGTCGTCCAGTGAGGGCGGTTCGGTGGGAATGGGCTCAGCAGCCACAGCGACCCCTGTCAGTGAAAGTTGGCTTTCTTGCGATGCCGCCGCGGTGGTGTGCTGGTCTGGTGGCCATGTCACCTGGTGGTCATCTCGCGACGCACGGGGGTCACCCGTTGTCCGATTGTGCCACACAGGGCCCCGCCCGCCCGGAGCCCGGGGTGGGTGGTAACCCTCACGTGACCGTGCCCACACCGTGGTGGGTCGATCGCATGGAGGAGGGGAATACCGAGGTCGCCGGTCCGGAGCTTCCTCGTTGCGTGATTGTTTCGGACCCTTTATCCAGATCAGGGACGTTGTGCGCCAAAATGTGCACCTGACCTTCGGATCTACGCGGATCCGACGCAACCATCTGAAGGGGGACCAGTGAACATCGGTTCTCTGCGCCGTCGCACCGTTGCGGCGAGCGCGCTCGTGCTGGCGGGCGCCCTCACGCTGTCCGCATGCGGCGACAGTGACGACTCTGGCGACTCCCCGGCCTCCAAGACGAGCGCCGACAGCAAGCTCGCGGCCATGGTCCCGGACGCGATCAAGAAGGACGGCAAGATCTCGGTCGGGTCGGACGCGTCCTACCCGCCCAACGAGTCGGTCGACCCCGCCTCGCAGAAGATCGTCGGCTGGGACATCGAGCTGTTCGACGCGGTCGCGGCGAAGCTCGGGCTGAAGACCGAGTACCACAACGCGGGCTTCGACACGATCATCCCGGGCGTCCAGTCCGGGAAGTACGAGGCCGGCGTCTCCTCCTTCACCGACACCAAGGAGCGCGAGCAGGCCGTCGACTTCGTCACCTACTACTCGGCGGGGACGGCCTGGGCGGCGCTCAAGGGCAACCCCAAGGGCGTCAACCCCGACGACGCCTGCGGCAAGAGCATCGGCGTCCAGCAGGGCACGGTGCAGGTCGACGACCTCACGGCGCGCAGCAAGAAGTGCACCGACGCGGGCAAGCCGGCGATCAAGTCGGTCGTCCGCAAGCAGCAGACCGAGGTCAACAACGACCTGGTGGCGGGCAAGGTGGACGCGATGGCCGCCGACTCCCCGATCGTCGGCGACGCGGTCAAGAAGACCGGCAAGCTCGACATCATCGGCCAGGTCTACGACACCGCGCCCTACGGCTACACGATCGGCAAGAACTCGGCGCAGTTCAAGGAGGCCGTCCAGGGGGCGCTGAAGGCGCTCATCGCCGACGGCACCTACAAGAAGATCCTCACCGGCGCCGGTGTGGAGAGCGGCGCGATCACCGAGCCGGCGGTCAACGCCGCGCAGAGCTGATCGCATGACGGCAGACACCGACGTCGAGAAGGGACGGCCCGAGGCGATCCGGGCCGTCCCGGTCCGCCACCCGGGCCGCTGGGTCGCCGCCGCGGTCGTGCTGGTGCTGGTCGCGATGTTCGTCCACTTCCTCGTGACCAGCGACGCGCTGGAGTGGGAGGAGCAGCGCAAGTACATCACCTCGGACGCCGTGCTCAAGGGCGTCCGCAACACGATCCTGCTCACCATCGCCGCGATGGTCGGCGGCGTGCTGCTCGGCACCGTCCTCGCGCTGATGCGGCTGTCGGCCAACCCCCTGCTCAGCAGCGCGTCGTGGTTCTACCTGTGGTTCTTCCGCGGGACGCCGCTGTACACGCAGCTGCTCATCTGGGGCGCGATCGGCTCGCTGTTCCCGACCGTGGGGATCGGCGTCCCGTTCGGGCCGGAGTTCCACACCTGGAAGACGCAGGAGCTCGTCACCGCCATGATCGCGGCGGGGCTCGGGCTCATCCTCAACGAGGCCGCCTACATGGCGGAGATCATCCGCGCCGGCATCCTGTCGGTGGACGAGGGGCAGCAGGAGGCGGCGAGCGCGCTCGGCATGTCCCGGATGCAGACCATGGGCCGGATCGTGCTGCCGCAGGCGATGCGGGTCATCATCCCGCCGACCGGCAACGAGGCGCTCTCGATGATGAAGAACACCTCGCTGGTCGCGGCGATCCCGTTCTCGGAGCTGACGTTCACCGCGCAGACCATCTACGCCACCACCTACAAGATCATTCCCATGCTGGTGATGGCGTGCCTGTGGTACCTGCTGCTGTCCTCTCTCATGATGGTCGGCCAGCACTACCTTGAGCGCCACTTCAGCCGCGGCGTCGGCAGGGCGGCGTCGGCACGCGGCACCCGGGTCCGCTTCCGCGGCGGGGGCGGTGGCCAGTGAGCGGAGGTGAGGACATCGTGAGCAGCTCCCTCTCCAAGGAGCCGGCCGGGGCGCCCGCGCCCGAGAGCGGCGGCCTGATGGTCAAGGCCGAGAAGGTGCACAAGTCGTTCGGCCGCCTGGAGGTGCTGAAGGGCATCGACCTGGAGGTGCGGCAGGGCGAGGTGATGTGCGTCGTCGGCCCGTCCGGCTCCGGCAAGTCGACGTTCCTGCGCTGCATCAACCACCTGGAGAAGATCAACGCGGGCCGGCTGTGGGTGAACGGCCACCTGGTCGGCTACCGGCAGCAGGGCGAGAAGCTCTACGAGCTGCGCGACCGCGAGGTCTCCGCGCAGCGCCGCGAGATCGGCATGGTGTTCCAGCGGTTCAACCTGTTCCCCCACAAGACGGTGCTGGAGAACGTCATGGGGGCGCCGGTCTGGGTCAAGAAGCAGCCGAAGAACGAGGTCAGGGAGCGGGCTCTCGCGCTGCTCGAACGCGTGGGGCTGAGCGACAAGGCGCCGAGCTACCCCTCGCAGCTGTCCGGCGGGCAGCAGCAGCGGGTGGCGATCGCGCGGGCGCTCGCCATGGAGCCGGCGCTGATGCTGTTCGACGAGCCGACGTCGGCGCTGGACCCCGAGCTGGTCGGCGAGGTGCTGGACGTCATGAAGCAGCTCGCCCTGGACGGCATGACCATGATCGTGGTCACCCACGAGATGGGGTTCGCCCGCGAGGTCGGCGACTCGCTGGTCTTCATGGACGAAGGCGTCGTGGTCGAGGAGGGCACCCCGCGGGACGTCCTGGCCAACCCGCAGCATCCGCGTACGCAGGACTTCCTGTCCAAGGTCCTGTGACGCTCTGACAGGCGGCCCGTCCCCCTTTGCGGGGGCGGGCCGTTTGGTGTATCGGACGGGCGGTTAGTGTGCGTTCATGTTCGCTGTCACGGCCACACAGATCGACGCAGACAATCCGCTGAACGGGCTCACGCTGGGGGAGCGGCCCGATCCCGAGGTACCGGACGGCTGGACGACCGTCACGGTGAAGGCCGCCGCGCTCAACCACCACGACCTGTGGTCGCTGAAGGGCGTCGGCCTGCCCGCAGACAGGCTCCCCATGATCCTCGGCTGCGACGCCGCCGGGGTGGACGAGGACGGCAACGAGGTGATCGTCCACTCGGTGATCGGCGACCCGGCCCGGGGCGGCGGCGACGAGACCCTCGACCCGAAGCGCTCGCTGCTGTCGGAGGTCCATCCGGGAACGCTCGCGGAGAAGGTCGCGGTGCCGCGCCGCAACCTCGTCCCGAAACCCACCGAACTGTCGTTCGCGGCGGCGGCGTGCCTGCCGACCGCGTGGCTCACCGCGTACCGGATGCTGTTCGACAAGGCCGAGCTGAGGCCCGGCTCGTCCGTCCTCGTGCAGGGGGCGGGCGGCGGCGTCGCGACCGCCGCGATCGCGCTGGCGTCGGCCGCCGGCCTGCGCGTCTACGCGACCAGCCGCAGCGAGGCCAAGCGCAAGCGCGCCCAGGAACTCGGCGCGGACGCCGCGTTCGAGACGGGCGCGCGGCTGCCCGAGCGGGTGGACGCCGTCATCGAGACCGTCGGGGAGGCGACCTGGGCGCACTCGCTGAAGTCGCTGCGGCCCGGCGGCCGGATCGTCGTGTCCGGCGCCACCAGCGGACAGGTGCCGCCGGCGGAGCTGAACCGGGTGTTCTTCCTGCAGCTGCAGGTGATCGGCTCGACCATGGGGACGCGGGACCAGCTGGAGCGGCTCGCGCGGTTCCTGGTCAAGACGGGCACCAAGCCGCTGATCGACCGGACGCTGCCGCTGAGCCAGGCCCGGGAGGGCTTCGCCGCGATGGCCGAAGGTGACCTCTTCGGCAAGATCGTCTTCACGCCGTGAGGTGACGGGCCGTGGCCGGAGCCTTCCCGGTCACGGCTTCTTGCGGAAGACCTCGTTCCTCAGCCGCTCGCGGGCCTCGTCGAGAAGGGCCTGCGCGGCGGCGAGGTCGTCGTCGTCCAGGGCGGCCTTCTTGGCGCCCTTGCGGACGTCCTCGACGAACTGGCGGAGCAGGCGCTCCAGCTTGAGGCGGGCGACGTCCTCGCGGGTGCCGGTCGCCGTCTTCCAGGCGTCGTCCCAGTTCTGCCGCCACTCCTCCTTCCACGCCTGCTTCTGCTCGCGCCAGTAATCCTTCTGCCGGCGCCACTCGTCCTTCTGGCGCTCGGTGGTCTCCTTCCACGCCTCCTTGGACGTGGCCTTGCCCTGGTCGCGCATCGTCCGGGCGGCCTCGGTCAGCTCCTCGCGCAGCGACCGGACGGTCTGCCGGACGTCCTCCTGCACGCCGCGCGCGAACTCCTGCGCCGACGCGGAGATCTCGTCCTCCAGGTCGGCCAGCTCGTCCATCCGGCGCTCCAGCTCCTCGCGGCCCTTGTCGGTCAGCGAGTACACCTTCTTGCCCTTGACCACCTCGTGGGTGACCAGGCCCTCGGACTCCAGCCGGGCCAGCCGCGGGTAGATCGTGCCGGGGGAGGGGGAGTAGACGCCGAGGAACCGGTCCTGGAGCAGCCGGATCACCTCGTAGCCGTGCCGCGGGCTCTCCTCCAGCAGCTTCAGCAGGTACAGCCGCAGCCGGCCGTGGCCGAAGACGGGGCTCACGTGCTCACTTCTCCATTCGGGGGCCGGTGATCTCGGAGGCGTCGCCGTCGCGGCCGAGGAGGGTGATGGTGCCGGACACCGTGTTGACCGCGAGCCGCCCGGAGCCGTCCCCGATCTTGCCGGTGGTGCTGCGCGCGACGGTCCGCTCCTGCGGCGCCAGCTCCGGGAAGGACGTCTCGATCCGCCCGGCCGCCGAGTTCAGCGTGACCTGCGCGTTCGTGGACTCGGCGACGCGCAGCGCCACCTCGCCCGAGACCGTGTTGACATCGACGCCGCCGGCGCCGGACAGGTCGATGTCGGCGGCGATCCGGCCGCTGACCGCGCGGGCCGCGAGCCGCTCGACGGACGCGCCGGCGAGGGACAGGTCGCCGGACACCGACGTGAACGACATCGTCCCGTCCAGGCCCTGCGCCTCGATCGCGCCGGAGACCGTGTTGGCGTCGATCGCGCCCGCGACGCCGTCGAGTATCACGTCGCCCGACGCGCTCTTGATGGACGTGCGGGACGTCATGCCGGTCACCACCGCGTCCGCCGACACGAGGTTGAGGACCACCGGGCAGTCGCGCGGGACGGTCACCGTGATCGCCGCGTGGGCGCGGTGGGTGCGCAGCCAGTTCAGCATGCCCTCCCACAGCCTCTCGTGGGTGACGGTCAGCATGCCGGCCTCGTGCGTGATGATCAGCGGCGGGCCCTCGATGTCGCCGATCATGATGGACGGGCGCTCGTCGGAGGCCAGCACCGAGATGCTGCCCGCGATCAGCGTGACCCGCAGCGCGACCACGCCGTCGAAGTCGAGGGTGGTCGGTTCGTCGATCGTCCAGCGCGACATCGCCAGGTGCCCTTCGTCCGAGCGGCTCAGCATCCAGTAAACACGATATGTCGCGTCACCGGAAAGTCAAGATGTATCGCGTCTTGGCGGCGGCTACCCGTCCTCGTCGTCCAACCGGGCGAGCCAGGTCGCAAGGCGTTCGACGGGGGTCTCGAACTCGGGGTTCAGGTCGACGAACTCGCGCAGCCGGTCCGCCAGCCAGGTCAGGCTGACCTCCTCCGCGCCGCGCCGCTCCGTCAGCTCCTCGATGCCCCGATCGGTGAAGTACATGGCGTGCTCTCTCCATAGGGACGCCGAGAGCCCCGGCGCGCGGTGCGCACCGGAGCCCTCGGTCCGGAATCTCTACTTCGGCTCGCCGAACAACCGCGCGAGGAGCGCCTCCTGCTCGGCCTGGTGCAGCTTCGCCGAACCCACCGCCGGGGACGAGGACGCCGGGCGCGACACCCGCGACATCTTCAGCCCCTCGATGTGGTGCGGCAGCTTCAGGGCCATGAACGGCCAGGCGCCCATGTTGGCGGGCTCGTCCTGCACGAACACGACCTCGGCGCCGGCCGGGTACTTGGCCAGCTCCGCCTTGATCTCGTCGACCGGCGGCGGGTACAGCCGCTCGACCCGGACGACCGCGGTGTCGGTGGCGCCGGCCGCCTGCCGGGCCTTCACCACGTCGTAGTAGATCTTGCCGGTGGTGAGCAGCACCCGCCGCACGCCCGCCGGGTCGACCGCCGGGTCGCTCTCCGGGATGACCGGCTGGAACGCGCCGCCGGTGACCTGCTCGACCGGCGACGTCGCCGCCTTCAGCCGCAGCAGCGACTTCGGCGTGAACACGACCAGCGGCTTGTTGCGGCCCGACAGCACCTGCCAGCGCAGCAGGTGGAAGTAGTTCGCCGGGGTCGTCGGGTAGACGGCGGTCATGTTGTCCTGCGCGCACAGCTGCAGGTACCGCTCGATCCGCGCGGACGAGTGGTCGGGCCCCTGGCCCTCGTAGCCGTGCGGCAGCAGCAGCACGACGCCGGAGTGCTGGCCCCACTTCTGCTCGCCGGACGAGATGTACTCGTCCACGATCGACTGGGCGCCGTTGGCGAAGTCGCCGAACTGGGCCTCCCACACGACCAGCGCGTCCGGCCGGGTCATCGAGTAGCCGTACTCGAAGCCCATCGCCGCGTACTCGCTGAGCAGCGAGTCGTGCGCGTAGAACTTCGACACGCCCTGCCCGAACTGCTTCAGCGGCGTGTACTCCTCGCCGGTCCTGCGGTCGACGAGCACCGCGTGCCGCTGGCCGAACGTGCCGCGCCGGGTGTCCTGCCCGACGAGCCGGACCGGGTGCCCGTCGATCAGCAGCGAGCCCATCGCCAGCAGCTCGCCGGTGGCCCAGTCGATCGCGTCGTCCTCGATCATCTGGGCGCGGCGCTGCAGGATCGGCTGGAGCCGCGGGTGCGGGGTGAAGCCCTCCGGCAGGCTGACCTGCGAGTCGATCAGCCGCTTGACGGTCTCCTGCGAGATCGCCGACCCGGCCTTGCCGTGGTCGATCGGGATGCGCTCCTCGACGTCCGGCTTCACGACCGAGCCCGGCTCCAGGGGCTTCTTCACGGCCTCGCGGGTCTCGGTGAAGGCCCGCTCCAGCTGCTCCTGGTAGTCGCGGAGCGCCTGCTCGGCCTCCTCCACCGTGATGTCGCCGCGGCCGATCAGCGCCTCGGTGTACAGCTTGCGGACGGACCGCTTGGCGTCGATCAGGTCGTACATGAGCGGCTGCGTGAACGAGGGGTTCTCGCCCTCGTTGTGGCCGCGCCGCCGGTAGCAGACCATGTCGACGACGACGTCCTTCTTGAACGTCTGCCGGTACTCGAACGCGAGCTGCGCCACCCGGAAGCAGGCCTCCGGGTCGTCGCCGTTCACGTGGAAGATCGGCGCCTGGATCATCCGGGCCACGTCCGTCGAGTACACGCTGGACCGCGAGTACTCGGGGGCGGTGGTGAAGCCCACCTGGTTGTTGATGATCACGTGCACGGTGCCGCCGGTGCGGTAGCCGCGCAGCTGCGACAGGTTCAGCGTCTCGGCCACCACGCCCTGCCCGGCGAACGCCGCGTCGCCGTGGATGAGCACGGGCAGCACGCTGAACCCTGCCTCGCCGACGTCCAGCAGGTCCTGCTTGGCGCGGACGACGCCCTCCAGCACCGGGTCGACCGTCTCCAGGTGGGACGGGTTCGCGACCAGCTCGGTGTGGATCTTGGAGCCGTCGCCCGCCACGAAGTCGCCGGACGCGCCGAGGTGGTACTTCACGTCGCCGGAGCCCTGCGCGCTGCGCGGGTCGAGGTTGCCCTCGAACTCGCCGAAGATCTGCCCGTAGGACTTGCCGATGATGTTGGCGAGGACGTTCAGCCGGCCGCGGTGCGCCATGCCGACCACGACCTCGTCCAGGCTCTCCTTCGCCGCCGCCGAGATCACCGCGTCCAGCAGCGGGATGACGGACTCGCCGCCCTCCAGCGAGAACCGCTTCTGCCCGACGAACTTCGTCTGCAGGAACGTCTCGAACGCCTCCGCGCTGTTGAGGCGGCGCAGCACGTGCAGCTGCTCCTCGCGCGACGGCTTCTCGTGCGGGACCTCGACGCGCTCCTGGATCCAGGCGCGCTCCTCCGGGTCCTGCATGTGCATGTACTCGATGCCGACCGTGCGGCAGTACGCCATCCGCAGCACGCCGAGGATGTCGCGCAGCTTCATCGTCGGCTTGCCGCCGAACCCGCCGGTCGCGAACTCGCGCTCCAGGTCCCACAGGGTGAGGCCGTGCTTGAGGATGTCGAGGTCGGGGTGGCGGCGCTGCTTGTACTCCAGCGGGTCGGTGTCGGCCATCAGGTGGCCGCGGACCCGGTAGGCGTGGATCAGCTCGTGCACGCGGGCGACCTTGGCGACGTCGTCCTCGTGGGTGGCGGAGATGTCCTTGACCCAGCGCACCGGCTCGTACGGGATGCGCAGCGCCTCGAAGATCTCGTCGTAGAAGCCGTCCTCGCCGAGCAGCAGCTGGTGGATGCGGCGCAGGAAGTCGCCGGACTGCGCGCCCTGGATGATCCGGTGGTCGTAGGTGGAGGTCAGCGTCATCACCTTGCTGATCCCCATGCGCGACAGCGTCTCGCCGGACGCGCCCGCGAACTCGGCCGGGTACTCCATCGCGCCCACGCCGATGATCGCGCCCTGGCCGGGCATCAGCCGCGGCACCGAGTGGACGGTGCCGATCGTGCCCGGGTTCGTCAGGCTGATCGTGGTGCCCTGGAAGTCGTCGATGGTGAGCTTGCCGCCGCGCGCCTTCCGGACGATCTCCTCGTAGGCGGCCCAGAACTGGCGGAAGTCCAGCGTCTCGGCGGCCTTGATGCTCGGCACCACCAGCTGCCGGGTGCCGTCGCTCTTCGGCAGGTCGATGGCCAGCCCGAAGTTGACGTGCTCCGGCCGGACCAGCACCGGCTTGCCGTCGACCTCGGTGAAGGCGGCGTTCATCTCCGGCATCGCCGCGAGCGCCTTGACGATCGCGTACCCGATGAGGTGCGTGAACGAGACCTTGCCGCCGCGCCCGCGCTTCAGGTGGTTGTTGATGACGATGCGGTTGTCGATCAGCAGCTTCGCCGGGACGGCCCGCACGCTCGTCGCCGTCGGCACGGCGAGGCTGGCCTCCATGTTGGTGGCCGTCCGGGCGGCGACGCCGCGCAGCCGGACCTCCTCCGCGCCCGCCGGCACCGGCGGCGGGGCGGGCTTGCTCTCCGTCTTCGGCGCCGCCTTGGGCGCCGCGGCCTTGCCGGGCGCCTTCGGCGGCTGCACCGGTGTCGGCGGAGCGGCCGCGCTGCCGTTCGGGGCCTTGCCGCCCGCGCTCTCGGCGGGCGCCTGGGGGGACGCGGGGGTCGCGGACACCGGCCGGCTGTCCGGCTGGTAGTCCGCGAAGAAGTTCCACCAGGCTTCGTCAACGCTGTTCGGGTCTTCGAGGTACTTCTGGTACAGCTCGTCGACCAGCCACTCGTTGGCGCCGAAGTCTGTGATCTTTGGGTCGGCACTAGATTGCGACGACTCTGTCGACACGGCGGAGATCGCCCTCTTCCGCAGCTCGCAGTTGGTTCTGAGACGAGGTCAAGGCTACTCGCACTTGCCTCCCCGGCACGCCAGGGCTGTATTGAATCGCATTGCCCTTAGGCGCGTCGGGCCTGGAGGCCCTCCGCTGGCGGGCAACGCTGCGGTCGCTAGCATCGCTCCGACTCGCCTGGCGGCTCGCTGCGCGATCAGGTTCTCGCAGGCTCGAACCTGGCTTCGCACGCGACCGCCGGCGAGCGGCGCGGCAGGTCAGTGGGTGTGCGGGGCGACCGTCGGGCCCTCGCTGGCCTGGATGAGGACGAAGCCCTGGCCCTGGTAGGCCAGCTGCATCGCCTCGCCGCTGCCGCGTCCGATGAGGGCGCCGGCCTTCATGGTGCGGTTGACGCCGACCTGGAGGCTGGTGCTCCACGCGACGGCGGACTGGCCGTCGGCGAACGTCGGAGCGCGGCCGCAGTCGAGCATGACGGGGGTGCCGTGTGTGGTGAGCGCCACCCAGCCGGTGCCGGTGAGGGTGGTGTTGAACAGGCCGCCCGCGGCGATCCCGGCGCCCTGGACGCGCTGGATGTCGGACTGCAGGTGCGAGTCGTAGGCGAGGATGTTCTTGCCGTTGACGGTCAGCCCCTCGTTCTCCAGGTAGAACAGGTGGATGTCGTCGGCGTCGTTGGCGGCGAACAGCAGGCCCTGCCCCTTGACGCGCATGAGGGGGACGCCCTCGCCGGTCAGGGCCTTCTTCATGAACTTCCCGATGCCGCCGGCGCCCTCGTAGTCGAACTCCATCTGGCCCTGGAAGGCGACCATGGAGCCCTGCCGGGCGAGGACGTCCCCGTTCAGGTGGACCCGGAGCATCTTGGAGTTCTGGAGGGCGAAGTGGCCGGGGAGCTGCTGCCCCTGCTCGAGGTTGTTGAAGAACTGGCTGCGCATGGTCGGGTCGTGCCTCTCGTGCGGGTTACTGGAGATCCGCCAGCATAACGAGGGAAAAGACGTCATCGTCCCCGGTCATGTGCGGCGGTCCAGTCCATGAGCGGACCCTTGGGGACGACACCGGACGGGTTGATGTTGCGCTGGGTCACGTAGTAGTGCCGCTTGATGTGGTCGAAGTTCGTCGTCTCGCCGAAAGCGGGGACAGAGTACAGATCGCGGGCGTAGCCCCACAGGTTGCCGTAGTCGGCCAGGCGGCGCAGGTTGCACTTGAAGTGCGAGTGGTAGACGGCGTCGAAGCGGGCGAGCGTCGGGTAGAGCCGGACGTCGGCCTCGGTGATCTCGTCGCCGAACAGGTAGCGCCGGGTCGAGAGGCGCTCCTCAAGCCGGTCGAAGGTGCCGAAGAGGGCGTCGAACGCCTCCTCGTAGGCGCCCTGGGAGGTGGCGAACCCGGCCTTGTAGACGCCGTTGTTGACCGTCCGGTAGACGAGCTCGTTCAGCTCGTCGATCTCGGGGCGCAGCGCCTCCGGGTACAGGTCGGGCGCGTCCGGGCGGTGGTGGGCGGTGAACTCCGTCTCCAGCATCGTGGTGATGTCCGGGAAGTCGTTGGTGACCAGGCGCTTCGTCTCGGTGTCCCAGATGCACGGGACGGTGTAGCGGCCCTCGAACGACGGGTCGGTGCCCAGGTACAGCTCGGAGAGGAAGACGGCGCCGGTGACGGGGTCGCGGTCGGGGAACCGCCAGCCCCGCTCGTCCCGGATGGGGTCGACGACCGCGACGCCGACCACGTCCTCCAGGCCGAGGAGCCGCCGCACGATCAGCGTGCGGTGCGCCCACGGGCACGCGTAGGAGACGAAGAGCCGGTACCGGCCTGGCTCGGCGGGCAGGCCGCCCGACCCGTCGGCGGTGATCCGCTCGGTGAACCGGTTCGGCTGCCGGACGAACCGGCCTCCCTCGACCTCCTGCACGCTCATGGTGGACTCCTCCAGAAGTCGCGGGGTATCGGCCCGGATCTGGCTCCTGAGACCGATCCGGGTGCGGGAACCTCGCGGCTACCATAACCGTCGGTAGCTAGAGGCGAACAGCCTCGGCGGTTTGCGATGACGGACGCGAGATGGCGGGGGTCCATGCTCGAGCAATTCAACGCCCTGGTGGACGGCCTGCCGCCCGCGCTGGTCTATCTGATCATCGCGGCGCTGGTGTTCGCCGAGGCCGCGCTGTTCGTCGGGTTCGTCTTCCCCGGCGAGACCGCGATCGTCGTCGGCGGCGTCCTCGCCAGCCAGGACGTCCTGTCGCTGCCCCTGCTGCTGGTCATCGCGGTGGTGGCGGCCGTGGCCGGCGACTCGGTCGGCTACGAGATCGGCCGCAAGTACGGGCCGCGGCTGCTGGACGTGCCGATGATGCGAAAACACCGGTCCAAGGTCACGAGCGCGCAGGAGCTGATCCGCCGCCGCGGCGCGTTCGCGGTGTTCATCGGCCGGTTCACCGCGCTGCTGCGGGCACTCATGCCGGCCCTCGCGGGAAGCTCGCGGCTGCCGTATCCGAAGTTCCTGGTCTTCAACGTCATCGGCGGCGTCACCTGGGTGGTGACGTTCACGCTCGGCGGCTACTTCGCGGGCACGGCGTTCGAGCACGCGGCCAAGCTGGCGGGCCGCGGCCTGGCGATCGGGCTCGCGGTCGCGGCCGTCGTCGCGCTGGTGGTGTGGAGCGTCCGCAAGCACCGCCGGGAGTCCCGCGAGGAGGCCGGGGCCCAGGCGGACGGCGAGCCCGAGGGCGAACCGGCCCGGACGCTGCCCTAGCGCGGGCTCAGAGCCGCATCCGGCCGCTGACCATCGGCAGGTCCAGGTACGTCCGGATGCCGGGCTCGGCGGCGCACACGACCGGGACGGAGTTCAGCGCGTGCGCGGATGCCGCGGAGATCTCGTCGGAGACCCACTCCTCGTCGGCCGTCAGGGTGAGCGACGGGCGGCCGTCCACGCGCAGCGAGTAGCCGGGCCGCCCCCACTCGTCGGGCATCCGCGCGGCGTTCGCCTTGTGCACGATCTCCAGGGTGATCACCGGGCGGCCGGCGGCGATGCCGCTGAACGTCCAGCGGGCCGCGGCGACGGTGCCGCGCGGGATCGGCCCGGCGGCGGTGGCGAGGTCGGCGCCGGCCAGCCGGTAGTCGATGTCCACGTCGATCTCGTCGAGGTCGACGTGGAGGCCGGCGGCGACCAGTTGCAGGCTCTCGGAGTACATCGACCGCATCCCGGCGCGGCTCGGCCGCAGCGCGCGCAGGTACGCCTCCTCGTTCTTGCCGAACCCGAGCATGTGGTGGACCATCCGCCAGGACGGATGCCGGGCGAAGTCCGAGCACTCCCGGGCGTAGACGTGGGTGATCCGCCGGGACAGGCGCGACAGCATCAGCGGCATGACGTCCGCCATGAAGCCGTGGCTGACCCCGCTGCCGTGCACCGAGACGCCGCCCCGCTTGCAGGCCTGCTCCAGCTCGTTGACGAAGACCGGGCCGTGCGCCTGCGGGTAGACGAGCCCGCTCACCGAGATCACGTTCTTGCCGGACGCCAGCAGGGCGCAGAGCGTGTCCAGTTCGGAGAACCGGTCCTGCACCGGGCTCGGGGCGTGGATGACGCAGTCGGCGTCCAGGTCGAGGATCTCGTCGAGGTCGCCGGTCGCGATGACGCCGATGGGGTCGCGGCCCGCGAGCGTCCCGGCGTCGGCGCCCGCCTTGGCCGGGGTGTGCACCCACGCGCCGGCGAGTTCCATGTCGTCGCGGTCGAGGACACCGCGGATCACGCTGCGGCCGATCGCGCCGGTCGCCCACTGCACCACGCGGTAGCGGCGGGGACTCGGCGTGTACGCGGCGGCTGGGCTCATCGGGACAGGACCTCCGTTGCTCCTGCGGAGCGTACGCGGCAGCCCCCGGCAATTGGGGCATTCGACGCAACTTCCCCCCACGTCCCATCGTACGCAGAAACGGAACCCCGGGGGCCACTGGCCGAGCGGGATTCGGTTTAGTGGTACCACTGGGTAACCCTCGGGTGATTACCTGGGGGCGTAGTCGGTGCGATGTGTGAGGAGACACGAGATGTCGGAACTGCGCTACGACGGCCGCGTGGCGGTCGTGACCGGGGCGGGCCACGGCCTCGGCCGCCAGCACGCGCTGGAGCTCGCCAAGCGCGGCGCCAAGGTCGTCGTCAACGACCTCGGCGGCGACCGGTCCGGTGTCGGCGCCTCCGCCGGCCCCGCGCAGGAGGTCGTGGACGAGATTAAGAAGGACGGCGGCGAGGCCGTCGCCAACCCCGACAACGTCGCGACGCCCGAGGGCGCGCAGGCGATCATCAAGTCCGCGCTGGACGCCTTCGGCAAGGTCGACATCGTCGTCAACAACGCGGGCATCCTGCGCGACAAGTCGTTCAAGAACATGAGCCCGGAGGAGTTCGACGCGGTCATCGCCGTCCACCTGCGCGGCTCGTTCCTGGTGGCCGGCGCCGCCTGGGCGCACCTGCGCGAGCAGGGCTACGGCCGGATCGTGAACACCTCGTCCCCGGCGGGCCTGTTCGGCAACTTCGGCCAGGCCAACTACTCCACCGCCAAGATGGGCCTGGTCGGGTTCACCAAGACCCTCGCCCAGGAGGGCGCCAAGTACAACATCAAGGCCAACGCGATCGCGCCGGTCGCCTGGACCCGGATGACCGAGGACCTGCTGCCCGCCGACTTCGCCGGCAAGCTCGGCGTCGACCAGGTCACCCCGCTCGTCGCCTACCTCGTGCACGAGTCCAACGAGGACACCGGCGAGGTCTACACCGTCGGCGGCGGCCGCATCGCGCGGATCTTCGTCGCGGAGGGCCCCGGCTACGGGCAGAAGGAGACGCTGTCGGTGGAGGACGTCCGGGACAACTGGGCGGCCATCAGCGCGGCGGACCCGATGACCGTGTTCAAGAACGTGGGCGAGCAGATGGGCCCCCTGATCCAGCAGCTCACCTCCTGAGCCGTTGGCCGGGATCGAGCTCGACCGGCGGGACGGGGTGCTCACCATCACCCTGTCCCGTCCGGAGCGCCTCAACGCCGTCGACGGCGCCCTGACCGAGGAGATGCTGGACGTCCTCAACGAGCTGATGCGCGACCCCTCCACCCGGGTGGTCGTGCTCACCGGTGCGGGCCGCGGCTTCTGCTCGGGCATGGACATCCAGGGCGGCGACCCGGGCGGCGAGAACGCCGAGGGCCGCGTGCAGCGGCTCTACCGGGGCATCGCCCGCGGCGGCGAGGTCACCGCGCGGCTGCGGGAGATCCCGCAGCCGGTGGTCGCCGCGCTGCACGGCCCCGTCGCGGGCATGGGCGTGTCCTGGGCCCTGGCCTGCGACCTGCGGGTCGCCGACCCCACCACCCGCTTCGTGGTGCCGTTCACCGACCTCGGCCTGTCGGCGGGGGACTGCGGCCTGTCCTGGCTGCTGCCCCGGCTGGTCGGCCCTGCCCGGGCCGCGGAGATCGCCTACCGCGCCCAGCGGCTGGACGTGGCCCGCGCGGACGCCCTCGGCCTCATCACCGAGACCACCGCCGAGGGCGCGGACCTGGCGGCCGCCCAGGCGCTCGCCGACGAACTGCTCACCAAGTCCCCGTACGGGCTGCGGCGCACGAAGGAGCTGCTCAACGCGTCCCTGGACGTCCCCGGCCTGCGCGGGCAGCTCATGGCGGAAACGGCCGTCCAGACCCTAGCCTTCTTCACCGAGGACCTAGCCGAAGGCATGACCGCCACGCTGCACAAACGCCGACCCAACTTCAACAACCGCTAAGCCGTGTCTTCCCAGGGGGGCGACCCCCTGGAACCCCCGTTACGGGCGGAAGACCATTTCCCGATCCGCTCCGCGTCTCGTGAAACGGCCTCCCGCCCGGCGGGTCGGGCGACCTCCGGGCGCTAGAGCGCCCTCCGGCCGCCCGACCCGTGAGCTCCGGCCGGGGTGAGAACCGGGCGGGCTAATCAGCGAGTGCGGTTGAGAGGGCTTCCACGTAGCGGAGGGACGCCAGGCGGGCCAGGGCCGGGTGGGGGCCCAGGGGAGCCGAGTAGGCCGCGCCCACGGTGGCGGCGGCGTTCGGGACCAGGGCGCCCTCCGGCTCGGGGCCGATCAGGTGCGGGGCGACGGCGATGGACGTGGCGCCGGCCGCGCGGAGCTGCTCGGCGGCCGCCTTCACCGACGCCTCGTCGTTCAGCGAGGCGGTGAAGACCGGGGCGGCGAGGCGGGAGGCGAGGAGCACGCCGGTGACCTCGGCCTGCCGGACGGCGGTCGCGTCGCCGGGGGTGGCGACGATGACGCCGGACGCGGCCGTGACCATCGTCATCAGCCGGATCCGGTCGGCGCGGGCGAGGCCCGCGTCGGCGAGCCGGTCGTGCAGCGCCTCGGCGATGAGCGGGTGCGGGCCGAGCGGCTCGGCGGCGACGGTGCGCACGGGGGAGCCCGCCACGGCGGCGCGCACGGCGGCGTCCAGCGCGGGGTCGGGCCCGGTGGACAGCGGCACCACCACGGCCGCGAGCTCGTCGTCCTGCTGCCGGAGCCCGCCGAGCACGGCGCGCAGGCTCGCGTCGTCGCCCTCCAGGTGGCCGACGTAGGCGGGCTGGCCGGTGTGCTCCAGTTCGACGAGCCGGGCGAGCTCTGCGGCGAGTTCGGTACCGGCCCGGTGGGCGGGCCCGGGGACGGCGAGGATGAGCGTGGGGGATCCGGGCGGCAGCAGGAAGGACTCGTCCCCGCGGTGCCTCCCGCCGCGGGGGGTGCGGCGCCGTCGGGACGGCAGTGCCTCGGATGCCTGGCTTTCGGGACTCACGGCGGGCATCGTAACGCCCTCTGGCCCGGGAACCATCCTCCCGGCCCGGCCGTCGTCGTTGCCTGTATGAATCTCGGCTCTCCTTCCCGTGCCGGTCGCGACGCGAGCGGTGGGTGAAGAAGAAGAGTATGGTGCAATGTCCCCGAGCAACAGGGGGAAATGAAGTAAGTTGTCCGGATTTGCCGCTATCTCCTTGCGGCCGGTTCGGTGACATCATGATCTTCGGGGGCATCGCCGCAGGTGATCCGGAATGGCGGCAATGCGGCCTAATGCCGCCAAAGGGGTTGCGGGTTCGTCGCGGACGGCCTTTATGATCCAGGGACCCTCCGTGCCAGAACGTTCGAGGTCACATGAAATCCCCCCGTACGCGGTCGATCCGCTCGAAGGTCACCGCGCTGCTGCTGGTGCCGCTGCTGTCGCTGGTCGCGCTCTGGGGATACGCCGCGGCCGTCACCGGCCGGGACGCGCTGGCACAGCGCCGCTACCACACGCTCGACCGCAAGTTCGCGCCGAGCGGACAGAGCGTCCTCCTGGAACTGGGCAAGGAGCGCCAGGCGTCGGCGGTGTTCCTCAGCACCCCGCGCTCCACCGCGGGCGGCACGCCGGTCACCCTCTTCTCGCAGCGCTCCCGCGTCGACGAGGCCGTCGAGCACTTCCGCCGCGAGGCCACCTCCGCCGCCGCGCGCGACGCCACCAGCGAGGAGATGGACGGCCGCGTCAGCGACGTGCTGCGGGCGCTCGGCGGGCTCGGCGGGCTGCGGGCCGCGGTCGACGCCCGGTCCGTCGACCGGCTCACCGCCGTCAACGGCTACGGCACGATGGTCGACGACATCCACCGCCTCTACGACGCGCTCGTCGTCATCGACGACTCCGCCCTCTACAACTGGACGCTGTCCACCCGGCACGCCGGCCGCGCCATGGAGCTGCTGCAGCGCGAGAACGCGCTGGTCGCCGGCGCGTTCATCAGCAAGGGCGAGATGACCCGGGCCGAGCACCGGCTGTTCGTGGAGATGGTCGGCGAGCAGCGCTGGCAGTGGATCAAGCAGCGCTCGCTGCTCGACCCGGTCGTGTACCGGACCGGCACCGCGCAGGTCTTCGCGTCCCCGCAGTACCAGAGCTTCAAGGCGATGGAGGACCGCATCGCCGACGCCGACCCGCGCAAGCCGCTCCCGGTCGACGCCGAGGACTGGCAGCGGACGGTGCAGCCGCTCGTCCAGTCGGTCAACCGGATGGTGCTCGGCAACTCCCAGCGCGCCGGCGAGCACGCCGACGACCTCGGCCGGCAGGCCTACCTCAGGCTCGGCGTCGTCGGCGGCCTCGGCCTGCTCGCCATCATCGGGTCGGTGCTGCTGACGCTGCGGTTCGCGCGCGGCTTCGTCCGCGAGCTGGTCGGGCTGCGCGGCTCCGCCGAGGAGCTGGCCGGCGAGCGGCTGCCCGGCATCGTCGGGCGGCTGAGCCGCAACGAGAGCGTGGACGTCGCCGCGGAGGCGCCGCCGCTGCACGCCGGCCGCACCACCGAGGTCGCCCGGCTCGCCGACGCGTTCGCCGCGGTGCAGCGGACCGCCGTCGACGCCGCCGTCGGGCAGGCGGAGCTGCGCGCCGGCGTCAGCCGCATCTTCCTCAACATCGCCCGCCGCAACCAGTCGCTGCTGCACCGCCAGCTGACGATGCTGGACGGGCTGGAGAGCCGCGCCGAGGCCGACGACCTGGAAGACCTGTTCCGCATCGACCACCTCACCACCCGCATGCGGCGGCACGCCGAGAGCCTCATCATCCTGTCCGGCGCCACGCCCGGGCGCGGCTGGCGGCAGCCGGTGCGGATCGCCGACGTGCTGCGCGCAGCCGTCTCGGAGATCGAGGACTACACCCGCGCCGGCGTGCTGACCGAGTCCGCGGACGGCCTCATCGGCGCGGCCGTCACCGATGTCGTCCACCTGCTCGCCGAGCTGATCGAGAACGCGGCGACGTTCTCCCCGCCCAACACCGAGGTGCGGGTCATGGCCGAGCGGGTCGGCACCGGGTTCGCCATCGAGATCGAGGACCGCGGCCTCGGCGTCAAGCCGGAGCTGCTCGCCGAGGCCAACCGCAGGCTCGCCGAGCCGCCGCGGTACGACATCGTCGACACCGACCAGCTCGGGCTGTTCGTCGTCGCGCGGCTGGCCGCCCGGCACGACATCACGGTGACGCTGCACCGGTCCCCGTACGGCGGCGTGACGGCGATCGTCCTGCTGCCGCACGAGCTGGTGGTGCCGGAGGAGCGGCTGACCGCCGGGACCCTGCCGGCCGCGCCGGGCGGTCCCGGCGAGGCCACCGCGTCCCCGCTCGACACCGTCATCGACGGCATTGCCGAGGAGGACGAGGCGGCGCTCGTGGCCGCGCCGGCCCCCGACGCGGTGGTCCCGCTGCGCGACCGCCTGGAGGGCGCCGGCGGACGGGTGGAGGCGCCGCCCGTGCTGCCGGAGCTGACCGCGCCCGTGGGGCCGTGGGGCGCCCCGGACCGTCCGGCGCCCGAGGTGCCGCCGCGTCCCGCCCCGAACCCCTGGTCGGACGACGCCGTACCCCCGCGGGAGGACGAGCGGCGACCCGACCGGGCGGTGACGATGGACGAGCACGACGAGAACGCCGAGCACGACGAGAACCGCGGAGACGAGCATCACGAGCAGGACGAGAACGACGACTGGGAGCCGGCCGGGACGCACGCCGGCCTGCCGCGCCGGGTCCGGCAGAAGAACCTGGCCCCGCAACTGCGCAAGAGACCCCCGCCGCCGCCCCGGGCCGGCGGACCGACGGCCGGGGGCATCGCACGCTCGCCCGAGGAGGCACGCTCGCTGATGGCTTCGATACAGCAGGGATGGCGGCGCGGACGCGCGTCCGACATGGGGGATGAGGGAACCCGATGATGCACAACACCGCGACCGGTGAGCTGAACTGGCTGCTCAACGACTTCGCCGAGCGGGTCACGACGGTGCGGCAGGCGGTGATCCTGTCGCGCGACGGGCTGGCCGTGGCCGCGTCCAACGAGCTGGCGCGCGAGGACGCCGAGCACCTGTCCGCGCTGGCGTCCGGGGTGCAGAGCCTCGCGCGCGGCGCCGGCCGGCACTTCGCCGGCGGGAACGTCCGGCAGACCATCATCGAGATGGACGCGCTGCTGCTGTTCGTGACGGCGGCCGGCGACGGCACCTGCCTCGCCGTGCTCGCCGAGGCCGAGGCCGACGCCGGGCTCGTCGCCTACGAGATGGCGGTGCTGGTCAAGCGCGTCGGCCAGCACCTGCAGGCGAGCCCGCGGTTCGGCGTCGAGCCGGGCGGCGGGGAGGGGTTCGGAGGGCCCGGGTCGCGGGGCTTTTGACCGATGACCCCGTCGGCAGAGCGGTGGCTGGACCGGGAGGCCGGTCCGGTCGTGCGCCCGTACGCGATGACGCGGGGGCGGACCCGCCCCGAGGGCGCGGGCTTCGAGCTGATCGCGGTGGTGGCGGCCACCGGCGTCCCGGCGGGCGACCGGCTGCGCTACAGCCCCGACCACGCGCGGGTGCTGCGCGGCTGCGCGTCGCCCGTGCCGGTCGCCGACCTGGCGTCCGACCTCGGCCTGCCGATCGGGGTCGTCCGGGTGCTGCTCGGCGACCTGCGGGACGAGGGCCTGGTCGCGGTGGTCGCCGAGGCGGACGCGGCCGCCGGGCGGCGCCCGCCGACCGGCGTGCTGAGGGAGGTGCTCAATGGGCTCCGTGCACTTTGACCGGCCGCCCGCCGCACCGCCCGCGGGCGCCCGCCCGCTCGTCACGACGAAGATCCTCATCGCGGGCGGCTTCGGCGTCGGCAAGACCACCATGGTCGGCTCGGTCAGCGAGATCAGGCCGCTGCACACCGAGGAGCCGATGACCGACCGCGGCGCCGGGGTCGACGACGTGACCGGCGTCCGCGCGAAGGCGACCACGACCGTCGCCATGGACTTCGGCCGCATCACGCTGTCGGACCAGCTGCTGCTCTACCTGTTCGGCACGCCCGGCCAGGAGCGGTTCTGGTTCATGTGGGACGAGCTGGCCGCCGGCGCGATCGGCGCCGTCGTGCTCGCCGACACCCGCCGGCTGAAGGACTCGTTCCCGGCGATCGACTACTTCGAGCGCCGCGGCGTCCCGTTCGTGGTGGCGGTCAACTGCTTCGACGGCGAGCGGACGCACCGGGCCGGCGACATCGCGATCGCGCTCGACCTGGACCCCGGGGTCCCGGTCGTGCTGTGCGACGTCCGCCGCCGCGAGTCGTCCAAGGAGGTGCTCGTGGCGCTGATGGAACACGTCCTGACCTGGCCGGACGATAAGCCGGACGAGAGTCCGGGCGAAGAGGAGGCACGCACGGTGACCGAATGACCGATCATCGTGAACCCGCGACGTAGTAGGCTCCCGCACACCCCCGTACTCCACGCATCGGGAGGTTTCCCCCGCATGTTCCGCCCCCCAATGCCGACCGCGACGCCCGTGAGCAGGGTCTTCCAGCCGTGATGGGCTCCCGTTTCTCCTCCGTCCGGGCGAGGATCAGCCTGCTGGTCGTCGTGCCGCTGCTGGCGCTCATCTCGCTGTGGGTGTTCCTCACCGGCATCACCTACGGCGATGCGCACCTGCTCCTGCAGAGCAAGAAGTACCAAGATCTGACGCTGCTGCCCACACAGCGGCTCATGAGCGCGGTGCAGACGGAGCGGCGGCTGTCCACCGCGGAGCTCGGCGGCGACCGGAGCACCAATCTCGGCGCGATGCGGACGCAGCGGCAGGCCACCGACAAGGCCGTCGAGGAGGTCCGCGAGGGCAGCCGGGACCAGGGGCTGCGCGACTCGATCCTGCCCCAGACGGTCCGCCGGATCGACGACCTCGTGCAGAAGATCGGCACCCTGGAGGGCATCCGCCGCGGCGTGGACGAGCGGGTCGTCGACCGCCAGCACGTGCTGCGCGAGTACAACACGATCATCGACGCGGGTTTCGCCGTCTACAGCTCCACCACGCCCGGGAACGGGAGCATCACCGCCGACGGCCGCACGCTCACCGCCGTCGCCCGCGGCCGGGAGTTCATGGCCCGCGAGGACGCCCTGCTGACCGGCGCGCTGGCGGCCGGGCACGTCAGCGCCGCCGAGCGCGGACAGTTCGCGCAGCTGGTCGGGGCCCAGCGGATGCTGTACGCCGACAACACGCCGAACCTGCCGGCCCCGGCGCCCGCCCGCTACCAGCGCCTCGCCGCCTCGCCGCAGCTGATCCAGCTCCGCGAGCTGGAGGACCAGGTCATCCGCGGCGCCGACCCGCCGGCCAAGGTCGCCGCGGTGCACAAGAGCCGCGGGTCCGGCACCGGGACGGCACGGGCCGCCAAGCGCGGCGTCCAGACCATCGACCCGACCGTGTGGCGGACCGTCGCCGACACCGCCAACGGCCGCCTGTTCGGCTATGAGAACGAGGCCCTCGACGGGGTGACCAGCCACGCCCAGAGCATCGCGGTCCGCACGTTCGTGCGGCTCGGCCTCGCCGGCGGCCTCGGCCTGCTCGCGATCGTGCTGTCCGCGGTGATCGCGGCCCGGGTCTCCCGGCGGCTGCTGCGCGAGTGCCGCACGCTCGCCGGCGGCGTCGTGGACTTCACCACCGAGCGGCTGCCGAAGCTCGCCGGGCAGATCCGCGCCGGGCACCCGGCCGAGCCGGAGCCGGAACCGGGCGTCGACTACCGGATCAGCGAGATCCGGCAGATCGCCGACTCCTTCGACCGGGCCCGCGAGGCCGTGCTGCTGGCCGCCGAGGGCGAGGTCGCCGCGCGGCGCGGCATCAGCGAGGTGTTCGTCAACCTCGCGCGCCGCAACCAGGCGCTGCTGCACCGCCAGCTCAGCCTGCTCGACACGATGGAGCGGCGCACCGAGGACCCGTCCGAGCTGTCGGACCTGTTCCGCCTCGACCACCTCGCGACGCGCATGCGCCGGCACGCCGAGGGCCTGGTCATCCTCGCCGGGAAGACCGCCGGGCGCGGCTGGCGCCGTCCCGTCCCGCTGGTGGACGTGGTGCGCGGCGCGGTCGCCGAGGTCGAGGACTACCCGCGCGTCCGGGTGCAGCCGCTGCCGCGCATCGCGCTGCTCGGCTCCGCCGTCGCCGACGTCATCCACCTGCTCGCCGAGGTGGTGGAGAACGCCACCACGTTCTCGCCGCCGCAGTCGCCGGTGCGGGTCAGCGGGCAGCCGGTCGCCAGCGGGTTCGCCATCGAGGTGGAGGACCGCGGCCTCGGCATGACCGAGGAGGCGCTGCGCGCCGCCAACGAGCGGCTCGCGAACCCGCCCGAGTTCGACCCGTCCGACAGCGCCCAGCTCGGCCTGTTCGTCGTCGCGCGGCTGGCCGAGCGGCACGACATCACCGTCACGCTCCGCCCGTCCCCGTACGGCGGGACGACCGCGATCGCGCTGATCCCCGGCTCGCTCGTCGTGGAGACCGCCGAGCAGGAGCCGGCCGTGCGCCGCGCCACCGGGCCGATGCAGACGCTGGCGAACCCGGCCGCGGCGCTGCCCGCGTCCGTGCTGCCGGCGGTCGAGCCGGGCGGCGTCGTCCGGCTGGTCGCCGAGGCCGAGCCGGCCGCGCCGGAGCCGCCCCGGCCGAGCGGGCGTCCGAGCGAGCGTCCGCCCGAGGCCGCCCCCGCGCCGCCGCCGCCGGAGCCGCCGGAGCCCGCGCCCGCCGAGGCGCCGCCGGAGCCCGCGTCGCCGCTCAGGACGGGGGAGCTGCCCAAGCGCAGGCGGCAGACGCACCTGGCACCCCAGCTCAAGAAGCGGGTGGACGCGCATCTGGCCGAGCAGGGCCAGGCCCCGCCCGAACCGCCGGCCGCCCCGCCACCGGCGCCCGCACCGGCCGGGATGCCGCTGTCCGCGCCCGTCCCCATGGACGCGCGCGACTCCGGCGGGACCGTTCCGACACACGATGGACCGGACGACGACGATGCTCCCCGCTCGCCCGAGGCGATGCGATCGATGATGTCCGCCATGCAACGCGGCTGGGAGCGCGGCCGGCATGACGCGGCCGACCCGGAGGCCGCGGGCAACCCAGGTGACCAGGAGGACGACACCCCATGACACAGCCCCAGCACTCCGGCGCGGAGGTCCCGGGCGGAGCCGGCGGCGACCTGAACTGGCTGCTCGACAGCCTCGTCCAGCGGGTCGCCCCGGTGCAGAACGCGGTGGTGCTGTCCAGCGACGGGCTGCGGATGGCCGCGTCCAGCGGGCTGTCGCCCGCGGAGTCCGACCACCTCGCCGCGGTGGCCGCCAGCTTCCAGAGCCTCGCCCGCGGGGCGGGGGAGTCGTTCGGCGGCGGCCCCGTCCGGCAGACGATCGTGGAGATGGAGTCGTCGTTCCTGTTCGTCACCGCCGCCGGCCGGGGCGCCTGCCTCGCCGTCCTCGCCGCCGCCGACGCCGACCTCGGGATCATCGCCTACGAGATGGCGATGCTGGTCACCCGGGTCGGGCAGCACCTGTCGGCGAACCCGCGGATCGCGGCCGAGACCGGCGGCGCGTGAGATGGGCACGGCCTGGTACGACGACGCGGCGGGCCCCGTCGTCCGCCCGTACGCCCTCACCGGAGGCCGCACGCACTACGACGGCGTCGAGTTCGACCTCGTCGCGCTGATCGCCGCCGCCTCGCCGGAGCCCGGCGACGACACCCTGCCCGTCACCCCGTGGGCACCGGAGCCCGAACATGACATGATCCTGGAGCTTTGCCGCACCCCGTTGTCGGTCGCCGAGATAGCGTCGGATCTGGAACTCCCCCTCGGGGTCGTCCGTGTCCTGCTCGGTGACCTGCTCGACCACTCGCTGATCCAGGTCCGGCGTCCCGCGCCGGTGGCGCAGTTCCCCGGCGAGCGCGTACTCAAGGAAGTGATCGATGGAATCCGTGCGCTCTGACGCGGCCGCCCAGCAGGGCGACTCGGCGCTGACGGTGAAGATCCTCGTGGCCGGTGGTTTCGGCGTCGGCAAGACGACTCTGGTGAGCGCGGTCAGCGAGATCCGCCCGCTGCGCACCGAGGAGGCGCTGACCGAGCGAAGCATCGGGGTCGACGACACCAGCGCCGTCGCGAACAAGACCACGACGACGGTGGCGATGGACTTCGGGCGGATCACCCTGCCCAACGGACTCGTGCTGTTCGTCTTCGGCACCCCCGGCCAGGACCGGTTCTGGTTCATGTGGGACGAACTGGCGAAGGGCGCCCTCGGCGCCGTCGTCCTCGTCGACACCCGCCGCCTGGCCGACTGCTTCGCCTCGGTCGACTACTTCGAACGCCGCGGCGTCCCGTTCATCATCGGGGTCAACCGCTTCGACGGTGCCGGCATGCACTCGGCCGACCAGGTCCGCGACGCCCTGGACCTGTCCCCGAGCATCCCGGTCATCTCCTGCGACGTCCGCGACCGGGAGGACGCCAAGCGCGTCCTCATCACCCTGGTCGAACACATCATGCGAACGATGAGCACAGGCCGGCAGCCGGTCAGCTACTGACCGCTCGAACGGCCAACGGCCCGGGGCCGCCGCGCGCTGCGCGGTGGTCGCGGGCCGTTGCTCATTCGTGACTTTGTCTTTTTTGTGGGGAAAGTTGTGATGATCTAGGGGAAAGGTCTTCTCAAGGCGGCGAAAGCCGGTTACGGTCTCGGCATGAGACCGGGGTCACACGGCGCCGGCGCGGAGCCCGAGAGGACGGCGTGATGCGCATGTCGGCTCGTCCGCAGAACGTGCATCAGGCACGGCTGCTGCGGCTGCTGCGCGACGAGGGGCCGCGCTCGCGCGCCGAGCTGGGCGACGTCGTCCGGCTGTCGCGGTCGAAGCTGGCCGTCGAGCTGGACCGGCTCGTCGAGCTCGGGCTCGTGGAGGGCGCGGGGCTCGCGGCGTCGCGCGGCGGGCGGCGGTCCGGGATCGTGCGGCTGTCGCCGAGCCTGCGGTTCGTGGCGTTCGACATCGGGGCGACCTCGATCGACGTCGCGGTGACCGACGGCGCGATGGAGGTGCTCGGCCACGTGAGCGAGCAGTGCGACGTCCGGCAGGGCGCGACCGTGGTGCTGGAGCGGGCGCTGGACCTGCTCGGCAAGCTCCGCGACGAGGGCCTCATCCCGCAGGTGCACGGCACCGGGATCGGGGTGCCGGGCCCGGTCAGCTTCCGGGACGGCATGCCGGTCGTCCCGCCGATCATGCCCGGCTGGGACCGGTTCCCGGTGCGGGACGCGATCGGGCAGGAGCTGGGCTGCCCGGTGCTCGTCGACAACGACGTGAACCTGATGGCGCTCGGCGAGCTGCACGCCGGGCTCGCCCGGTCGGTCGACGACTTCCTGCTGGTGAAGATCGGCACCGGCATCGGCTGCGGCATCGTGGTGCACGGCGCCATCTACCGGGGCATGTCGGGCAGCGCCGGCGACATCGGCCACATCCGCGTCGACGACGACGGGCCGATCTGCGCGTGCGGCAACGCGGGCTGCCTGGAGGCCTACTTCGGCGGCGCGGCACTGGCGCGCGACGCCGAGGCCGCGGCGCGGTCGGGGGCGTCCACCCAGCTCGCGGCGCTGCTGGAGACCCACGGGGAGCTGTCGGCCGAGCACGTCGGCGAGGCCGCCGCGGCGGGCGACCCGGTCGCCGTGCAGATCATCCGGGAGGGCGGCCGGCACGTCGGGCAGGTCCTCGCCGGGCTGGTCAGCTTCTTCAACCCCGGCCTCGTCATCATCGCGGGCGGCGTCGCGGGCCTCGGCCACACGCTGCTCGCCGAGATCCGCAGCGTCGTCTACCGCCGGTCCGCGCCGCTCGCGACCGGCAACCTCCCGATCGTGCTGTCCGAACTCGCCGGCGCCGCCGGCGTGGTCGGCGGCGCCCGGCTCATCAGCGACCACGTCTTCGCCGCGTCCTGACCCCCGAGGAGGCCCGATGGGCTCGCCCGAACCGCTGCTGCTGATGCGCGGCATCGTCAAGGAGTTCCCCGGCGTGCGCGCCCTGGACGGCGTCGACCTCGACGTCCGCCCGGGCGAGGTGCACTGCCTGCTCGGCCAGAACGGCGCCGGGAAGTCGACGCTGATCAAGGTGCTGGCCGGTGCGCACCAGCCGGACCAGGGCGAGATCGTCTTCGCCGGGGCGCCGGTGCGGCTCGCCGGGCCGACCGCCGCGATGCGCGCCGGGATCGCCACCATCTACCAGGAACTGGACCTGGTGGACGGCCTGTCGGTCGCCGAGAACGTCTTCCTCGGGCACGAGAGGGCGCGGCTCGGGTTCACCCGGCGGGCCGAGGCCGAGCGGGCGGCGCGGGACCTGCTCGCGCGGCTCGGGCACGGTGAGATCCCGCCGCGGCGCGAGGTCGGCCGGCTGCCGGCGGCGGGCAAGCAGGTCGTCAGCATGGCCCGCGCCCTGTCGCACGACGCCCGCCTCATCGTGATGGACGAGCCGTCCGCCGCCCTCGCCCACGACGAGGTCGCCAACCTGTTCCGCATCATCCGGGAACTGACCTCCGCCGGCGTCGCGGTCGTCTACATCTCGCACCGGCTGGAGGAGATCCGCGAGATCGGCGACCGGGTCACCGTCCTCAAGGACGGCCGGTCGGTCGCGGGCGGCCTGCCCGCGCAGACGACGTCCACCGACGAGATCGTGTCGCTGATGACGGGACGCGACGTGGAGTACGTGTTCCCGGAGCGGCCCGAGCCGGAGGACGACCGTCCCGAGGTGCTGCGCGTGGAGGACCTCACGCTGCCCGGCGCGTTCGAGGACGTCTCGCTCACCGTCCGCGCGGGCGAGATCGTCGGGCTGGCCGGGCTCGTCGGATCGGGGCGCTCGGAGATTCTGGAGACCGTCTACGGCGCCCGGCGGCCGGCGCGGGGACGGGTGCTCATCGACGGGCGCCCGGTACGTCCCGGCGACACGGGCGCGGCGGTGCGGCGCGGCATGGGGATGGCGCCGGAGGAGCGCAAGAGCCAGGCGCTGCTGATGAACGAGTCGGTCGCCGGGAACGTCAGCGTCGCCGGGCTGTCCAGGTACGCGTCGTTCGGCTGGCTCAGCCGCCGCCGCGAGCTCGCCGACGTGCGCCGCCAGATCGAGGCGCTCGACATCCGGCCGCCCGACCCGAGACGTCCCGTGGTGACGCTGTCGGGAGGCAACCAGCAGAAGGTCGTGCTGGCCCGGTGGCTGCTCGACCCGGACGGGCTGCGGCTGCTGATCCTGGACGAGCCGACCCGCGGCGTGGACGTCGGCGCCCGCGCCGAGCTGTACGCGGTGATCCGGCAGCTGGCCGGCCGCGGCATCGGGGTGCTGCTGGTGTCCAGCGAGGTCCCCGAGGTGCTCGGGCTCGCCGACCGGGTCCTCGTCGTCCGGGAGGGGCGCGTCGTGCACACCGGCGACGCCCGCGACCTCGACGAGGGCTCCGTGCTCAACATGATCATGGAAGGGAGCGCCCTGTGACCGAGACGTCTCATTCCGAGGGGTCGACCCCCCAGACCCCCGGGAACGGCACGGGTGTGGGCGAGCGCGGCGAACCGCTCGGCCCCGTGCTCAAGAAACCCGGCGCGGGCGGGTCGTGGCGGCGGCCGTTCGCGCGCAACGGCGGCGCCGGAAGCCGCGAGATCCACCACCTCGGACTGGTCGCCGCACTGGTGCTGCTCGCGCTCGTCGGCGTGTTCACCGAGCCGGACAACTTCGCCACGTCCGGGAACGTGGTCGGCATCCTCGCGCTCGCCGCCACCATCGGCGTGATCACCGTCGGCCAGACCTTCGTGATCATCGGCGGCGGCATCGACCTGTCGGTCGGGTCGGTGATGGCCCTGGCGTCGGTGTGGGCGACCACGGTGGCGACGCAGTCCTACGGCCCGGCCGTGATGGCGCTGTGCGCGATCCTCGTCGGGACGGGCGCGGGCGTCGTCACCGGGATCCTCATCTCCTACGGGCGGCTCGTCCCGTTCATCGCCACCCTCGCGATGCTCGTCGCGGCGCGCGGCCTCGCGCAGCGGATGTCGGACCGCAAGACCCAGCTCGTCCGGCCGGAGAACGACGCGATCGAGGCGCTGTCCACCACCAAGGTCCTCGGGCTGCCGCTGGTCGTGTACATCTTCGCGGCCGTCGCCGTCGTCGGCTGGCTGCTGCTCAACCGCACCACGTTCGGCCGCCGGACGTTCGCCGTCGGCGGCAACCCGGAGGCGGCGCGGCTCGCCGGCATCGACGTCCGCCGGCACACGCTGCTGCTGTACGCGCTGTCCGGGTTCTGCTGCGGCATCGCCGCGATCATCATCATGGCGCGGACCACCACCGGCTCCAGCACCCACGGCGACCTCTACGAACTGGACGCGATCGCCGCCGTCATCATCGGCGGGACACTGCTCACCGGCGGGCGCGGCACCGTCGTCGGGTCGATCCTCGGCGTGCTGGTGTTCACCCTCATCACCAACCTGTTCATCCTGAACGGCCTGCAGACCAGCGACCAGCTCGTCGCCAAGGGCGTGATCATCGTGATCGCCGTGCTGCTGCAGCGCCGCGGGCTCAGATCGCCCACCTGACCTCGTCCGAACCCCACCCCATGTCCGGCGCCGCGCGTCCCGGGGACCGCGCGGCGGGGGACGCACCATCCCTTCACAGGAGCACGTCATGCGTGATCAGAGCCCTCGACCCACCCGCAGGGGCGTCCTGTTCGGCGGCGCCGCCGTCGCGGCCGGCACCCTCGCCGCGGCCTGCACCAGCAACAGCGAGAAGGACCCGGCCCCGGCGGCGCAGGCCGGGTCGCTCGCCGGCGACAACGACAAGCCCGGCAAGCAGGTCACCATCGGGTTCTCGGCGCCCGCCGCGGACCACGGCTGGATCGCGGCGATCGCCAAGAACGCCGAGGCGCAGGCCAAGAAGTACAAGGACGTCACGTTCAAGCCGGTCGAGCCGACCAACGACATCAACCAGCAGATCTCCGCCGTGGAGACGCTGATCCGCGCCAAGGTCAACGTGCTGGTGATCCTGCCGAACGACGGCGAGCAGCTGAACCAGGTCGCCCGCAAGGCGATGGACGCCGGCATCCCCGTCGTCAACCTCGACCGCGTCTTCCCCGACAAGCTGTCGTACCGGACGTGGATCGGCGGCGACAACTACGGCATGGGCGTCTCGGCCGGCAACTACATCGGCAAGAAGCTGAAGGACAAGGGCGTCTCGAACCCGGTGATCGTGGAGATCCAGGGCATCGCGACGCTGCCGCTGACGCAGGAGCGCACCAAGGGCTTCGAGGACGCGCTGAAGACCTACGGCTTCTCCGTCACCGCCAAGCAGGACGCGAAGTTCACCGTCGAGTCCGGCAACCAGGTCGCGAGCAACCTGCTGCAGGCGCACAAGAAGATCGACGCGCTGTGGAACCAGGACGACGACCAGGGCGTCGGCGTGCTAGCCGCGATCAAGCAGTCCGGCCGCAAGGAGTTCTTCATGGTCGGCGGCGCCGGATCCGCCAACGCGATGCGGGAGATCAAGTCGGGCGGCGGGGTACTGGAGGCGACCGTCACCTACCCGCCGACGATGGCCGCGTCCGCGATCAAGCTGGCCCGGCTGATCGCGCAGGGCAAGGGCATGGCCGACCTGGTCGAGCTGCAGGCGCCGCAGTCGCTCACGCTGGCGTCGGAGACGGTGACCAAGGACAACGTCGACACGTACATGCCGCTCGGCTTCGAGTCCTGAGCGACGGGGGCGCCGGCGCGCCCGCCCATCTTCCCCTCCGGGCGGGCGCGCCGGCCAGGCTCCCGCGTCCGGGGGTCCCGGGGGCGCCCCGGGAGACGACACAGAGAGGTGAGCAGGATATGACGACCGTCGGAGTCGGGATGGTCGGGCACGCGTTCATGGGACGCGCCCACTCCCAGGCGTGGCGCAGCGTCGGGCCGTTCTTCGAGCCGCCGCTGACGCCCGTCATGGCCGCCCTGGCCGGACGTTCCGCCGACCGCGCGCGAGCCGCCGCCGAGGCGCTCGGCTGGGCGTCGGTGGAAACCGACTGGAAGGAGCTGCTCCGCCGGGACGACGTCCAGCTCGTCGACATCTGCACGCCGGGCGACAGCCACGCCGAGATCGCGGTCGCCGCGCTCGACGCCGGCAAGCACGTGCTGTGCGAGAAGCCCCTCGCCAACTCCGTCGCGGAGGCGGAGGCGATGGCCGCCGCCGCCGAGCGCGCCCGCGAGCGCGGTGTCCGGTCGATGGTCGGGTTCAACTACCGGCGCGTCCCGGCGGTCACCCTCGCCCGGCGGCTGGTGGACGAGGGGCGCATCGGGACCGTCCGGCACATCCGGGCCCAGTACCTGCAGGACTGGCTGGCCGACCCGGAGGCCCCGTTCACCTGGCGGATGGACCGCGACAGGGCCGGGTCGGGGGCGCTCGGCGACATCGGCGCCCACATCATCGACACCGCCCAGTTCATCACCGGGCACTCGCTCACCGGGGTGTCGGCGGTGCTGGACACGTTCGTCCCGGAACGTCCGGTGCCGGGCGGCGGCACGGCCCAGGTCACCGTGGACGACGCCGCCCTGTTCATCGGGCGCACCGGCGCCGGCGCCCTCGCCACGTTCGAGGCCACCCGGTTCGCCACCGGACGCAAGAACTCGCTGCGGATCGAGGTCAGCGGCTCGTCCGGGTCCCTGGCGTTCGACCTGGAGTCGCTGAACGAGCTCTGGTTCTACGACGGGACCGAGGACGCCGAGACCGCCGGCTTCCGCCGGATCGTCGTCACCGAGCCCGTCCACCCGTACGCCGGGCACTGGTGGCCGCCCGGTCACATCCTGGGGTACGAGCACACGTTCACCCACCAGATCGCCGACCTGCTCACCGCCATCGCCGATGACGCCGACCCGCGCCCGTCGTTCGCCGACGGCCTGCAGGTGCAGCGCGTCCTCGCCGCGGTCGCGGCCAGCGCGGCGGCCCGATGCTGGGTCGATGTCGAAGGGAGCGAGTGAGATGGCACGACCGGTCACCCTGTTCACCGGCCAGTGGGCGGACCTGCCGTTCGAGGAGGTCTGCCGGCTGGCGTCCGGCTGGGGCTACGAGGGCCTGGAGATCGCCTGCTGGGGCGACCACTTCGAGGTCGACAAGGCCGTCGCCGACGACGCCTACATCCCGCGGAAGCTGGAGACGCTCGCCAAGCACGACCTGAAGGTGTGGGCGATCTCCAACCACCTCGTCGGGCAGGCCGTCTGCGACATCCCGGACGAGCGCCACCAGGCGATCCTGCCCGAGCGGATCTGGGGCGACGGCGAGGCCGAGGGCGTCCGGCGGCGCGCCGCCGAAGAGATCAAGGACACCGCCCGCGCCGCGGCCAGGCTCGGCGTCGACACCGTCGTCGGCTTCACCGGCTCCTCGATCTGGCACACGGTCGCGATGTTCCCGCCGACCCCCGACGCGATGGTCGAGCGCGGCTACGCCGACTTCGCCGAGCGCTGGAACCCGATCCTGGACGTGTTCGACGAGGTCGGCGTCCGGTTCGCGCACGAGGTGCACCCGAGCGAGATCGCCTACGACTACTGGACGACCGTCCGGACGCTGGAGGCGATCGGGCACCGTCCCGCGTTCGGGCTGAACTTCGACCCGTCCCACTTCGTGTGGCAGGAGCTCGACCCGGTCGGCTTCCTGTTCGACTTCCGCGACCGGATCTACCACGTCGACTGCAAGGACACCAAGGTCCGCACGGGCGACGGCCGCCGCGGGCGCCTCTCGTCCCACCTGCCGTGGGCCGACCTGCGGCGCGGCTGGGACTTCATCTCCACCGGCCGCGGCGACGTCCCGTGGGAGGACGTGTTCCGCGCGCTGAACTCGATCGGCTACGGCGGCCCGATCTCGGTCGAGTGGGAGGACGCCGGGATGGACCGCCTCCAGGGCGCCCCCGAGGCGCTGGAGTTCGTCCGGGAGCTCAACAGGATGGAGCCGCCGACGGCCTCGTTCGACGCGGCGTTCTCGTCCGACTGATCTTGCGGTGTGCCGCCCCCGTGAGGCCACGCACGCGGGCGGCGCACCGCTCCCTCAACCGGCCGGCCGGGCGCCCAGCCCGGCCGGCGCGTGGTCGGCCACGAACCGTTCCAGCTCGGACGCCGGGACGTCCATGGGCGGCACGACGATGAGCCTGTCGACGCCCAGCTCGGCGTAGGCCCGCACGAACTCCGCGTCCGGGAGCTTGGGCGGGCTGATCGAGATGTGCAGCGGTTCGCGGCCGGCCTCGCGGGTGAGCGCGCGCAGCCGGGGGATCGTCTCGGCGGCGGCGCGTCGTCCGAGCATCCAGCCGTACCAGCCGTCCGCGTGCCGGGCGGCCCGGCGGAGCGCCGCCGGGCTGTGCCCGCCGGTCACGACGGGGATCGGCCGCTGGACCGGGCGGGGATGGGCGTCCACTCCCTCGAAGCCGACGTGGCGGCCCTGGAAGGCGGGCTTGTCGTCGTACCAGAGCGACCGCATGGCCGCGAGGTACTCGTCGACGCGGTCCCCGCGGCTTTCCGGCGGGACGCCGAGCGTGCGGAGTTCCTTGTCCAGATACCCGGCGGCCGCGCCGAAGATGAGCCGTCCCTCGCTGAGGACGTCGATACTGGCGAGCTGCTTGGCGAGGATGAGCGGGTTCCGCTGGGGGAGGACGACGACTCCGGTGCCGAGCGCGATGCGTTCGGTGTGGGCGGCGAGGTGGGCGAGGGCCGTCAGCGGGTCGAGGAACGGCGCGTCCGGTTCGGCCGGGGACGAGTCGGCGCGGGGGCTCGGCAGGACGACATGGTCGCCGACCCACACCGAGTCGTACCCGAGGTCCTCGGCCAGCTTGGCGATCCGGGCGGCGGTGCGCGGCTCGGCGGCCGCGTACATGTTGAGGGCGAAGAGTCCGAGAGTTGGCGGCATCCGTTAATAGTCGAACTTTTCTATGATCGAGTCAACCGATGGTCGAACTGCTATAGCATGCCGCCATGGGTTCCATGCGGGACGGGCTGCCGGAGGGGCTCGCGTCCGTGGCCGGCTTCCAGCTGTCCAAGTGCGGATGGTGGCTGGAGCAGCGGCTCGAAGAGGAACTGAAACCGCTCGGCATCCGGGTGCGGCACTTCCTGGTGCTGGCGATGCTCAGCACGTCCGAGACGCTGTCGCAGCAGGAGATGGCGGGCTACCTGCTGCTCGACCCGACGCTGATGGTCGGCCTCGTCGACGACCTGGAGGCGCGCGGGTTGTGCGAGCGCACCCGCGACCCGCGCGACCGGCGGCGCTACTCGGTTCGCATCACCGAGGACGGCCGGGTCATGCACCGCCGGGCCCGCGCCCTCGCCGACGATGTGGGCGCGGACGTGTTCGGGCCGCTGTCGGACGATGAACTCCGCACGCTCGTCACGGCGATGGGCCGCGTCATGGAGCCGTTCTGGGCCGAGCAGATGGTGCGGCCGCGCCGCAGACGCTAGGGCAGGGCCCGGAAGTCGGCGAAGTCGAACCCGGGGGAGACGATGCAGCTCACCAGGACCTCCTCGTCCCCGGCCGGGCGTGCGGCCTGCCAGACATTCGCCGGGACGACCGCCTGCGGCACCTGCCCATCCGCCACCCCACCGCCCAGCGTGATCGGCTCCGGCGTATCGGACGGCCGCTCCCCGTCCCCGCCGAGGAACAGCGTTAGCGGCCCGCCCCGATGCCACAACCACACCTCCGCCGACCGGACGACATGCCACATCGACTCCTCGCCCGGCGGCAGCAGGAAGTAGATGCCGGTCGCACTCGCCCGCTCCCCGGGATAACCGTCCGGCGTGAACGTGATGTCCGACCGCCACGTCTCCCGGAACCAGCCGCCCTCCGGATGCGGCAGCAGATCGAGGGCCTCGGCCGTCGCGGGCCGCTCCAACACCGCGACATGGCGCCCGTCCGGCCCACGCCGCACATACCGGATGCCGGACGCCGTGGTCCGGTCGATCACCCCACGCGCCGACGCGGGATCCAGCGTCACGGCGACGACCTGCCCGTGCTTGAAGACGTCGTCGGCCACGGCCAGCAGCCCCGGCTCGTCCTCCGGAGCCCAAACGGCCCCCGCCTCGGACAGAACGAACCGCGGACCGGCCTGGGCCTCCCAGGCGTCAAGCGTCGTCAGCAGCAGCACGCATCGAGCCTAGACGGTCAGGACGATCTTCCCCGTGACCCGCCCGGTGTCGCCCCGCTCGTGTGCCTTGGCCGCGTCGGCCAGCGGGAACACCGAGTCGATCTCCGCCCGCAGCGTCCCCGCCCCGGCGAGCGCGGCGATCTGCGTCAGCGCATGGTGATCGGGCTCGACGAGCAGAGCCTCCGTCCGTATCCCGGTGGTGTCGATCTCGCCGAGCCTGCTGAGCACCACCGACACGAGCACACCGCCGGGCCGCAGGACGCTGACGGAACGCGGCCCGTAGTCGCCCCCGATGGTGTCGAGCACCACGTCGACGTCCTTGACGACTTCGGCGAAGTCGACGCTGCGGTAGTCGACCGGCTCGTCCACGCCGATCCCGCGCAGGAAGTCGTGCTTGCCCGCACTCGCCGTCCCGATCACGTACGCGCCGCGCGCCTTGGCGATCTGCACGGCCAGATGCCCGACCCCACCCGCCGCCGCGTGAATGAGCACCCGCTGCCCTTCGCGCACGTCCGCCGTGTCGACCAGCGCCTGCCACGCGGTCAACGCAGCCAGCGGCAAGGCACCGGCCTGCACGTGGTCGATGCTGGACGGCTTGGCCGCGAACGTCCGCGACGGCGCCACCACGTACTCGGCATGCGACCCGACCCCGAACGGATACCGCAGCATCCCGAAAACCTCGTCGCCCGGCTTGTGGATCGTCACGCCGATCCCGACCTTCTCCACCACACCGGAGACGTCCCAGCCAAGGATGAACGGCGGATTCTTGAGGAACCCGCCACCCGCCCGGTGCTTCCAGTCGGTCGGATTCACCCCGGCCGCCCGCACCCGCACCAGCACCTCCGTGGGCCCCGGCTCCGGCCGCTCAACTTCCACGACCTTGAGCACCTCGGTCCCACCGAGAACGTCCTGCCGAACCGCCCGCATGAGTTCCGCCATGGCCTTCCTCTCCCCGGCTCCGCCCCGCCGCTCCCGTCCGGCGGCGAGATCGTCAACAGAACCAAGCCCGAGCCAGCCCATTCCATTTCCGAAGCCGCCCCCGAATCGGTCGACGTCCCCGCGTCCGACCCGGGTGGTGCGGCTCGGGCAGCACGCCGATGGCCTCCACCGCACCTGGAAGGTCATGGCACGGCCGCAGTGGATCACCGGTCGACGTGACGAACCACGGCACGCCGCCGACCCCGGCCTTGACCCGGATGCTCATCTCGCGCCGCATCGGATCGGCCGGAAGTACCCGCAGCTGTCCCGGGCCCTCCAGGTGCGCCGACCAGCCGGCGGCGGCGAGCGCGGACGCGAGGGCGGCGAGGTACCGCGCGGCGTTCATGCCTCCCGCCAGACGACCGCGCCGGTCCCCTCGTCCCGCCACGCCTCGGCGACGGTTCTGATGGGGACGTAGCGGACGCGCCCGAGCGGATCGAGCGCGACCCGCCGGACCGTTCCCCATCCGTCCGGTCCGCCGTCGCGGAGCACTTGATGGACGTGACGCATCGCGGCGTCGCGATCGTCCGTCACCCCGGCCCACCCGGCGTCCCGGCCTCGGACGTCCCAGACAAAGATCTTGCGCTGCGCCCGCGTGTACATCGGCTCGGTCACCGCGCCGCCTGCGACATGCTCACACTGATCTGCGACGCCGCCGCGTCCAGTTCATTCGCGGGACGGATCGGCACGCCGGCCCGCACGTCGTAGAACCACCATTGCCCTTCGCGATAGCGGCACCCGACCGTGGCCGCCCGCCCAGGGATTTTGTGCGGGATGACGTTGAGGACGGGGTACCCGTCTACGGAGGTGAAAGCCGTCAGCACCCCCGCCATCCCGACGAACCTTTCGTTGAGCCGGACCAGGAAGGTGATCCGCTCCCGCTGCGGCACCAGCGCACCAGCATGCCGCGCAACCTCCGGCTCCGGGGGAGGCGGTGGAAGAACGCGCCCTCCATACCGCCGCTCATGCACACCCATCGGGTCACACCCCGCAGACCCGGGTGCGGACGAATCCATTGGCCATTTTCATGATCGACCTCATTGTCGTGGGGAAATTGCCGTCTGGCCCCACAATCCTTGGCCCAGCCGATTACGCTCGGCTATACGTTCATCTCCACAAGCGATCCATCGGCCGCACAGAGTCCTGTGCAGATCGGGAGGATTCTCATGCAGCCCCCGCCCCCCTCAGAATCGGCCCGAGCATTCTTCGCCTTTCACCTCAAGCGGCACCGCGAGGGAAAAGGCTGGTCACAGCCCACCCTTGGGGCGAAAATTCACATCTCGGGCAGCCTGGTCAGCGGCATTGAGCTCTGCAACCGCCGCCCGACGCTCAAGCTCTGCCAGACACTGGACGAGGTATTCGACCTGGACCAGTTCTTCGAGGCCCTCTACCCCCGCGTCATCGAGGAGACCGGCCTTCCCGCAGGCTTCCCCGAGTTCATCGAAGTCGAGGCCGGGTCGGGTGTGATCAAGCTGTACGAGAACTTCGTGATCACCGGCATTCTGCAGACCGAGGACTACGCGCGTGCTGTCCTGCGGGCAGGCCAGCACCCGGAGAAGCTGGAGCGTCTCGTGGCCGCGCGATTGGAGCGACAAGAAATCTTGCGGCGAGAGAACCCGCCTGTGCTCGTCGCACTACTCGACGAATCGGTCCTCCGTCGGTCGTTCGGTGGTCCAGGGGTCATGCGGGCTCAACTCGAAAACCTGCTGGACCTGGCGGAACTACCCCACGTTCACATTCACGTTGTTCCGGGAGACGCCGAATTGTGCCCGGAAGGGGCGTTCATGATCCTTTCCTCAACGGGAGAGCCGGATACGGCCTACGCTGAGTCGGCGGGTGGCCGCGGGCGCCTGATCGACGATGACGGATATGTCGCCGAACTTGGCATACTGTTGGAGCTGATCAGATCCAAGGCGCTGAACGCCGAGGACTCGCAGACCGCAATCCGCAAGGCGTTGGAGGAACTGTGAAGACGACCGACCTCTTGTCTGCTCACTGGCGCAAGAGCAGCCACAGCGGGGGAGCAAGCGGCCAGTGTGTGGAGGTTGCGGAGACGGCCGCCCTCATCGGCGTTCGTGACAGCAAGGACCCCCAGGCGGGCCACCTCACCATGGACCGGGCCGCCTTCGCCGATTTGCTCGTCCAGGTCAAGGGCGGCGCTCTGGATCTCTGATCGGGGCAGGTCGCGCACCCTGGCTTGGGACAGACCGTGGTGCTGGTGGGGAGGGTTGGCGACGGACGAGGGTGACGCCGCCGATGGCGAGCAGGCCGCCGATGACCGCCAGGACCGTGGGCGGGTCGCGTAGCCAGGCCCAGGACAGGAGCATGGCGACGCCGGGCACGAGGTAGAGCGCGACCGTGCTGCGGGTGATGGTGGTGCGGGCCAGGGCGTCCGACCAGGCCAGGTAGCCCAGCCCAGAAGGCACGACGCCGAGGAAGACCGCCGCCAGCGTGCTGCTGCGGGACGCGGTGGCGGCATCGGACAGCAGCGCGGGCAAGGCGGGCAGCCCGAGCAGGCAGCCCGCCCACACAGACCACGTCGTCGCGGCGAGTGCGCCGAGTTGCTCGGCCACCGGTTTGACGGCCACGTGGTAAAGCCCCTGGCAGGCGGCTGCCGCGACCACGATCAGCGCGGCCGCTCCGCCTCCCAGGCCCAGCGACGCACCTGCCACGACGGCCCCTGCGAAGGCCAGCAGGAACCCTCGCCAGTGCGGGCCGAGGCGCTCCCGCAGCAGGACCGCCGCCGCCACGACGCTGAAGATCGGCGCGGTGGCGATCAGCACGCTGGCCGTGCCGGGCGGCACGGACACCTCGCCGATCATGAGGAACAGCTGGTACAGCGTCTGGCCGACCAGTCCGCAGACGACCAGGCGCGGCCAGTGCCGACGGTGTGGCAGGCCGGGCCGGAACACCGCGGCCACCAGCCCCAGGGTGGCGGAGGCCGCCGCGAGCCGCAGCAGCCCCAGCGCCCAGGGCGTGTAGCCGTCCAGCCCGACCCGGATCGCGGGGAAGGCGGCGGCCCAGGTCAGCACGGTCGCCGCCAACCCGGCGTCACCGCGCGAATCACGCTGCGGAGAGATCATTCTCCCAGCGTGACCGGCCGCCGGGCTGGCTCCCACTACACCTTCTCCGCTGCTGCTATTAGTGTGGCTATATGCTTGAGTTGCGGCGTTTGGAAGTCCTGGCCGCCGCCGCCCGCGAGGGTTCACTGGCCGCGGGAGCCCGCAAGCTCGGGTTGACCGCGGGCGCCGCCAGCCAGGCCGTGGCCGCGCTGGAGGCCAGCACCGGCGTCGTCCTGCTCACCCGTCTGCCCCGCGGTGTGCGGCCGACCCCGGCAGGTGAGCGACTGGTCGCGCATGCCGAGGCGGTGCTGGCCACCCTGCACCGGGCCGAGGCCGAGCTGGCCGGTCAGAACGGCCAGAGCATCCGCATCGCCGCGCCGCCCACGGCCGTCTATGGACTGATCCCCGGCGTGCTCACCCGTCTCCGGGCGACCGCACCCGAGCTTGAGGTGACCGTCCTGGAACTCGAACCCGGCCCGGCGCGGGCCGCGCTTCGGGCCGGCGACTGCGAGGTCGCCCTGGTGAACCACTCCGCCCTGCTCGCCCCCGACCTGCACGGACCATGGCACACCGTGCACATCCGCGACGAACCCGTGTACGCCGCGCTGCCGCCCGGCCATCCGCTGGCGGCCCGAGCCGACGTCGCCGTCGGCGAACTCGCCGACGACCCGTGGCTCACCCAGCCGCCGATGTCGCCGTGCCAGGAGCTGATCCAGCATGCCTGCGCCGCCGCCGGCTTCGCCCCCGACATCACCGCCACCTGCGGCGACTACCGCTCGATCCTGGCCCTCGTCGGAGCCGGGACGGGAGTGTCCCTCATCCCCGAACTCGCCCTGACCGGGCTGGCCACACCTCCCGTCGCCCTACTGCCGACCAGGCCCCGCATCTCCCGCCGCATCAACGCACTGGTCACCGCCCGCACCCAGACCACCGCCCCCGCCCGCGCCGTCCTTGACGCATTGCTGGAGTACGAACAGCACCGCTGAGGTATCGCGCGACCGCGGGCGGAGGGGCCGTCAGATTGCAGCCGCGGCGAGGATGACCTCGACCAGGCGGGCGGCCGCTTCTGGACGGCCGTGGGCCTGAGCCCGTTTCGCCACGTCGGTACGACGGGGCACGTCGGTGAGCAGCGGAGCGATGGCGGCGCGAAGGTGGTCGGGTCCAACATCGCCGACCAGCGCGATGGCAGCGCCGATCTCCGCCAGGTGGCGGGCGTTGTGCACCTGCTCGTTGCCCGCTGAGCCGGCCAGAGGCACCAGGATCGCGGCCTTGCCCAGCGCCGCCAACTCAGCGATCGTGCCCGCACCGCTCCGGGAGACCACGACGTCGGCCAGCGCAAGGACGTCGGGCAGCTCCGCGGCAACATATGGGATGAGAAGGCGGCGACCCGCCTGATCGGCCGGGAGCTGCATCTGCGTCACACGTGCGCGAACGTCGTCCAGGTTGTCGGCGCCGCATTGGTGGATGACATTGGCTCGTCCGAGCAGCCACGGCAGGATGGCGGTGACCAGAGCGTTCATCTGCTGAGAGCCCTGGGCGCCGCCGGTGACGTACACGGTGGGGAGGCGTGGGTCGAAGCCGTCCAGCCCCAAGTCCGCCACAGCCCGATCAGGTTTCCCCGTCAGGATCTCGGGTCGTACCGGATTGCCCGTCACGACCGCGGCGGCACGGACCGAATCCGGAAGCAGGGGGAGCGAGGATTCCGACGACACCGCCATGCGCGTCGCGACGCGTGCGAGCGTGCGGTTCGTCAGCCCAAGACGGACGGTCTGCTCATGGACGACGAGCGGGCAGCGGCACATACGGGCGGCCACCCCGACGGGGACGGCGACATACCCGCCGGTCGCCAGCACCACATCAGGTTCGAAGTCGGCGACGATCCCGCGTGCCTGGACGACACCCAACGGGACGCGGCCCATGTCGCTGACGTTGGCGGGGGACAGCATCCTCAGCGGGTTGCCTGCACGGCGGATCTTGCCGGTGGCTACCGCGCGGAACTCGATCCCCTCGTCGGCGGCGACCCGTGATTCGAGACCGTCGGCCTTGCCGACCCAGAGCGCGTCCGCCGACAGCAGTCTCGCGCCCGTCAGCGCCGCGTTCAGGGTGCGGAAGGCGGTGAGCGCCGGGTAGGTGTGGCCTCCGGTGCCGCCGCCGGTGACGATCATTCGTAGAGGACGACCCAAGCCGTGGAGGTAATCTGCCGACTTGTCGTTAATGATTGGTGAGCCGCCCATTCGAGTGCGCACTGTCCTCCGGGATGCCTGAGCATGGGGACGTTAGCAGTCCGTACCGAGCCTGGCCGGTCGTTTGGTCATGGCTGTGGGCCGCATTCATAGGCGTCGCCATGGGGCTGCCCGGCCGTGTGGTCGCTGAAATCGGGCGGCGGTGTGTCTGCCTGTGTGTCTCAGACCATCGGGGGAATGGCGTGGTCGCGCAGGTAGTCGTCCAGCTCCAGGAAGGACAGCAGAGCCTCGCGCATCCGGTCCATGCCGAAGTCGTTGGTGGCCCGCACCGCGCACTGCGCTCGGTCCGCCACCGTCCCTGTCCCTGTGAGCTGGGCGATCGTGTGGCCCGTCGACCACGCGGTCACCACCAGCTCCGGCATCTTCGCTGCGCGGTCCCCGGAGATGATCCGCGACAGGATGGGCTGCGAGATGCCGGTCGCATCCGAAAGGGCGCGCTGGCTGAGGCCCGCGGCGCCCCGGGCGTGCTCGATCTGTGCGCCTGTCGTCGTGGTCACCGGAATCGCCTCCCGTCGGCTTGAATCATCATCGTTCGTTCGCAGGATCTCGCATGTGGCGGTAGCGCCGCGTCCGGTTCAGGTCGTGTGGGGGTGGAGGGTCAGGGCTCGGGTTAGGGCGGTGAAGGCGGCTGTTGCCGTCAGGGTGCGGACTATGTCCCAGGTGACCCAAGGGGTCACGAAGTCGTCGCGGACGGCGGCCAGGTTCTTGATGTGGGCGGGGTCGCCCATGTCCCTCAGCTCGTAGTTGAGCGGGACGTGGACCGCGAAGGTGACGAGCAGCGTCAGCGTGTAGAGGACGAGGCCGGCGATGATCCAGCGGGCGGTCCTGGCCGAGCCTGAGCGGCGGGCCTGGACCAAGGCGATCGCGGCGAGGATCGGGGCGCCGAGGAAGATGAGGAAGAAGACCGGGTTCTCGATCTTGACGATCATGTGCTGCATCGCGTCGACCAGCGTGCGGTCGTCGGACGCGGTCAGGCCCGGCATGACGGCGATCGTGAAGGCGGCGAGGAGACCTGCGGCCAGGCCCATGGCGACGACCGCGGTGCCCAGGACGATGCCCGCGTTGCGGTCCCTGCGTCGCCGGTCTTCGTGGGCGGGCTTCTGGGTTGGTGTATCGGTCCACATCTCGGTCTCCTCTCGGCTTTGGTGTCGTGCTATACGTCCAGGGTTGCCTCATGGCTCGGGACCGTCTATGACTGTGGCGGGCGGAAACATGACTCATCGTCCAGGGTGCTGGACGATCAATGGGACGGCGTTGCATGCTCGGTCTCATGGAAGCGCCTGATCCGTTCCGACCGGCCGATCCCCTCGGGGAGGCACTGCATTTCCTGCGGATGAACGGTGCGTACTACTGCCGGTCCGAGCTCACCGCGCCCTGGGGGCTCACGCTGCCGCCGATGCCGGGGTACCTCTGGTTCCACGCGGTCACCTCCGGCCGGTTCTGGCTGGAGACCGAGGGCGGCGGGCAGGGATGGATCCAGCTCGGCGACCTCGCGCTCGTGCCGCATGGGGAGGGGCACGTCCTGCGCAGCGAGCCCGGTGCCCCGGCGCCGGGGATCCTCGACCTGGAGCGCGAGGCGGTCAGTGCGCGCTACGAGATACTCCGCCACGGCGGGGGCGGCGCGTCCGCCGGGCTCATCTGCGGGGCGGTGCGGTTCGGGCATCCGGCCGCGGGGAACCTCGTCGAGGTCCTGCCGGGCATGATCCACGTCGAGGCGTCCCGCTCGCACCGGCTGGAGTGGATGCAGAGCACGCTGCGGATGATGGCCTCCGAGGCCGGTGAGCTCAGACCCGGTGGCGAGGCCGTGATCACGCGTCTCGGGGACATCCTCGTGATCCAGGCGATCCGGGCCTGGCTGGAGAGCGATCCGGGCGCGCGGACGGGCTGGCTGGGGGCTCTGCGCGATCCCCAGATCGGCCGCGCCATCTCCCTCGTCCATCGCGATCCCGCGCGGCCCTGGACCGTCGCCTCACTGGCCCGGGAGCTGGCGATGTCGCGTTCGGCGTTCGCCGCCCGCTTCACCGAGCTGGTCGGTGAGCCGGTGATGAGCTACGTCGCACGGTGGCGCATGCACGTCGCGGTCGCCGAGCTGAAGGAGGGCGCCACGGTGGGCCAGCTGGCCGACCGGCTCGGCTACCGGTCCGAGGCGGCGTTCGGCCGCGCCTTCAAACGCGTCGTCGGCGTCTCGCCCGGCTCGGTCAGGAAGAGCGCCGCCGACGAGGAGAGCGCGCTGATCGACGTGGGGCGCTAGTCCATTTCGGAGAGGCGGGCGGGGTCGAAGGTTATGGGGTAGGGGCGGTCCAGGGTGAGGGTCTCGCCGGAGCGGGCCCTGCCGGTCACCTCGTAGGTGCCGTCGGTCAGTTCGAGCAGGGTGAGGGTGGGGCGGGGCTCCAGGTCGACCAGCCAGTAGTGGGGGATGCCGGTCGCGGCGTACTCGTCCACCTTGCGGACGCGGTCGATCTGCTCGTTCACGGTGCGGGGCGTGACCACCTCGGCCACCAGGATGAGGTCGGGGCCGTAGTAGGTGCGGGTCTGCCGTTCGAGGGCGATTCGGGCCACGTCGCGGGCTACGGCGAAGACGTCCGGTTTGCGGATGCCGGACGGGGTCGTGACGTCCTGCGGGGCGCCGGCGATGTGGACGTCGGCGTCCGCCTGGCGGGCCGCGTCCTTGAGGATGGTCTTGAGCTGTTCGGCCGCATGGTCGTGCCAGAGGTCGCCGGGCAGCTCGTTCAGCCAGCCGTCGGCGAGCTCGTAGCGGCGGCCCTCCTCGGGGAGCGCGTCCAGGTCGTACAGGGTGTACGGGCCGTGCGCGCGGCCGAGCGTCCCGCCCATGGACCGTCCCCCTCACCTTGATCAACGGGCTGATCCGAATCTAGTGGACGGACGTCCGGAAAGGGCGCAGCCATGATCGCGCGTCGGGATGCGGCCGAATGTCTCGAAAGCCGAGCGGCGGCGAGTTAAGATACATCGCGTCTTGACTCTCCGGCCGCTGGAGGGTCCAGGCTGCGGAGGCAGACCGCCGCGAAGGAGAGATGTGATGAGCGTCGAGCAGCATCCCGCGCCCGCCGTGCGCGCCTCGGACAGCGACCGCGACGAGATGCTCGTCCGGCTGCACACCGCCTTCGCCGAAGGGCGGCTGAGCGAAACGGAACTGGACGAGCGCATCGACCTGGCGCTGGCCGCGCGCACGCACGGCGATCTGGACGCCGTGGCCGCCGACCTGCCGTCCGGGAAGCGCACCGCGCCCGCGGGCGGGCCCGCGGGCCGGTTCCAGGTCGCCTACAAGAACTCGGTCACGCGGGCCGGGCGCTGGCGCCTGCCCGGACGGTTCACGACCGTCGTCTACAAGGGGACGGGGCTGATCGACCTCTGCGAGGCCGAGCTGGACGCCCGGGTCACGACCCTGCGGGTGCTCGCGTACAAGTCCGAGGTGCAGATCATCGTGCCGCCCGGTATCCGCGTGGAGACGCACGGTGTGGGCGTGTCGATGGAGGTGCACGGCGACCCGCCGCCCGGCGCCCCGGTCGTCCAAATCAGGGGTTATGCCTACAAGGGAGCGATCGAAGCGAAAGATCGGATTCGTCGCTCGTGAGGTGATAGAACGCTCCAGGGCCGTCGTTCACGTGGATGTCCGTACACGGGCTCCCGTGGCGCGATTTGATGGTGGTCCGACAGGGACGTTAAGGAGCGCGAGTGACGGCGAGGACCCCGGAGCAGGACACGGCCCCGCGGACGGCCGAAGAGGAACCGGTGGACTCCCGCCAGGTGCGGCGGCGGCTCACGTTCGGCGTCTCCGGCGACCTCGCCGACATGCCCGCGACCCTGTCGCCGTGGCAGCGCGCGTACGAGGCCTGGCGGGCCGCCGGGCTGAAGTGGGGCCATGGCGCCCCGCCCCGGGAGCGCGCGCCGAAGGCCGCGAGCCTCAATGCCGTCCGTGTGCAGGCCCCTGCGGAGCCGGAAGCGGCCCCTGAGGCGAAGCCCGCGCCCGAGGCGAAGGCCGCCAACGCCCGACCTGCCGCGAAGGCGAAGCCCGAGCCCTATGACGTGCTGGTCGCCGGGCCGTCCATGCCCGAGCCGAAGCCGCAGCCGGTGATGAGGTCGGGAATGTCGCGGCGGCTGCGTGCTCGCGCGGCGGTGGCGGCCGGGCTCGTCGTGGTCGCCGGGGGTGTGATCGTCGGGGTCTCACGGGGCGAGGGCGGGTCCGGGGCTGTCCTTTA
>NZ_SMKY01000140.1 GCF_004349235.1 Actinomadura darangshiensis
GCGCTGGACGGCGGGCGCGGGCGGCTCGGGGAGGTCGCGGACGGCCTCTATCCGGGCACGCCGCGCGTCGCGGGGACGCCGCTGCTCTGCCGGGACGGCTGGGTTCCGGACGTGCCGGTTCCGCTGGACGACGTCCGGCTGGAGTGGGAGGGCCGCCCCGGACCGCCGGCCGTGGCCGACCCGCCCGACGGGCTGCCGGACGGGTACCGGACGTATGCCGAGGCCATGGCCGCGCTCGCAGCGCCGAAGGTCTTCGAGGACCGTCCGAGCTACCGGCTCCTCGACGCCGCCCCGCCGGTCCTGCGCCTCGGCCCCGCCCGCTACTTCGACGGCGTGAACGTGGGCGAGTCGGTCGCGCACGAGCTGGCGGCCGGAGCCGGAGGTCTCCCGCTGCGGACCCGGATCGGCGACCCGTGCGACCTGTCCCGCCGGACCGCGCTCCCCGCGATCACGACGGCCACCGTGACGACGTCCGGGAGATACGTCCTGCACCGGCGGGATCCGGCGAAGGTCGCGCATGCCGGCGGGCTGTACCAGGTGATGCCGGTCGGGGTCTTCCAGCCGCTCGATGGCGAGCCGCCCGACATGTGGCGGTGCATGGTCCGCGAGTACGCCGAAGAACTCCTCGGGACGGACGAGAACTACGGCGACGGCTTCGTCCAGGACGGGTGGCCCTTCCACAGGACGCTGACCGCCGCCCGGGCCGAGAACCGGATCCGGGCGCATTTCCTGGGCCTCGGCGTAGACCCGCTCACGTTCGCGCTCGACCTCCTGACGGTCGTCGCCATCGACGAGGACCTGTTCGGCGAGCTCTTCGGCGGCCTGGTCGCGGTCAACGCCGAGGGCGAGGTGTCGATGGCGCCGTTCGACGGGACCGTCCCGCGGCCGATGCAGCCCGCCGGCGCCGCCGCGCTGACCCTCGCGTGGCGGCACCGGGCGCGGCTCGGGCTCACTCGCGGCTGAGCGACTTCAGCTCGTCCAGCGCGTCCACCAGGTGGTCGATGATCTCGGACGGGTCGGGGACGAGGTTCCGGCAGGCGACGATGCCGACGTCGACCTTGCCGTCGTAGGAGAACACGGTGATGTTCAGGCCGCCGCTGACGTCGGTGATGACCGAGATCGGGTAGTAGCCGAGGACCTTCGCCCCGCACAGGTAGAGGGGGAACTGCGGGCCCGGCACGTTCGAGATGATCAGGTTGATGGGCCGCAGCGACACCGCGGGCGCGGCCTGGAGGGCGAGCCGCGTGACGGCGCCGGCGATGGGCGCCGGGAGCAGCCCGCTCATGTCCCGGACCCAAGCGCCCGACGACCCGGTGAACCGGCGCTTGGCGACGTCCATGTCGCGCCGGACGGAGGTGTACCGGTCGGCCGGGTCGGGGACGTGCGTGGCCAGCGGCGCCGTCATGATCGTGACCTGGTTGCCCGGCTCGGCGGCCGCGCCGCCGCCCCCGCGCCGCAGCGACACCGGGACCGCCGCGACCAGCGGGCGCTCGGGCAGGTCGCCGCGCTTGTCGAGCCACTGCCGCAGCGCCGTCGCGCACAGCGCCATGACCACGTCGTTGACGCTGCCGCCGAGCGCCCGCCGGATCTCCTTGATCTCGTCGAGCGGCAGCTCCCCGCAGGCGACGGAGCGGCGGCGGCCGATCGGATGGTTGAACGGCGTCGGCGGCGCGCTCGGCCGCGGCGCCCTCGGCAGCTCGGGGCGGCGCAGCGCGCCCTGCACCATCGACGACATCAACCCGACGCCCGGGATGGACGACAGGCCGGGGACCTCGTCCAGGTAGGGGACGGTGCGCGCGGCCGACATCGCCGACCGGACGGGGTGCATCGCGGCGTTCAGCAGTCCCGTGCCGACCATGGCTGCGGTGCCCGGCGCCTGCGCGCGGGCGGTCTCGTCGGCGGGCAGGTCGCGGGGCTCGGGCGACAGGTCGAGGAGCGCGGCGAGGGTCTCGGCGGCCATCACGCCGTCGATCGCGGCGTGGTGCACCTTGACGTAGACGGCCGTCCGGCCGCCGGCGAGGCCCTGGATGAGGACCATCTCCCACAGCGGGCGGGTCCGGTCGAGCGGCTGCTCGTGCAGGAGCGCGACGATGTCGGCGAGCTGCCGGTCGGTGCCGGGCGCGGGCAGGCCCATCTCGCAGATGTGCCGCTCGGGCTCGAAGTCCGGGTCGTCCTCCCAGTAGGGGTTGTCCAGGCCGAGCGGCACCTGGACGAGCCGCTGCCGCAGCGGGCGGGCCGCGAGGTGCGCGCGGGCGCGGATCAGCTCGGCGACCATCGGGACGGTGAGCCGGCCGCCGGGGCACGTCCCGGCGTCGACGATCCCCAGCCCGGCGATGTGGGCGTGGGTCGTGGCGTTCTCGGCATGGAGGAAGGTGGCGTCCACGGTGGTCAGCTGGCTCATGCTCTCGTCCCGTCCGCTCGTCCTGCGCCGTCCTTACCTCTCTGAGAGTTATGCGCCGCGGGGGCGCAGGTCAACGCGGGCCGTCCGAAAGTAACAGGGACTTAACGGGGCGTTTCACCCAGTTCACCTGGCACTTTCCGGAGCCCTTGAAAACATTTGGCCGCGACCCGACCTCATGCGGTCAGAAAACTTCACATTCCTGATCAAGCGGGTGGCGCGGTGATCATCGGACTAGGGTGGTGCGCCATGACGGCACGACCACTCTCGGAGATCGTCGAAGCGGGGTGGGCGACCGCGCTGGAACCGGTCGCCGGGACGATCGCCGCCGCGGGCGACTGGCTGCGCGCCGAGGTCGGCGCCGGGCGGCGCTACCTGCCCGCCGGGAATCACATCCTGCGCGCCTTCACCCGGCCCTTCGACGGCGTCCGCGTCCTCATCATGGGCCAGGACCCCTACCCGACGCCCGGGCATCCGGTCGGCCTCAGCTTCTCCGTCGCCCCGGACGTCCGGCCGCTGCCCGGCAGCCTGATCAACATCTTCCGCGAGTACGGCGACGACCTGGGCCACCCGCAGCCGTCCAACGGCGACCTCTCCCCCTGGACGGAGCAGGGCGTCTGCCTGCTCAACAGGTCGCTGACCGTCATGCCCGGCAAGCCCGGCTCGCACCGCAGCAAGGGCTGGGAAGAGGTCACCGAGCAGGCCATCCGCGCCTTGGCGGCCCGCGATCGGCCGCTCGTCGCGATCCTGTGGGGGCGTGACGCCCGCAACCTCAAGCCGCTGCTGGGCAACGTCCCGTGCATCGAGTCCCCGCACCCGAGCCCGATGTCGGCCGACCGCGGCTTCTTCGGCTCCCGCCCCTTCTCCCGGGCCAACCAGCTCCTGGAGCAGCAGGGCGCCCCGCCGGTCGACTGGAAGCTGCCTTAGCCCGCCAGGCCCTGGCGCCTAGCCGTCTTCGGGGAGTTTGCGCAGGAGCAGGGCGAACTCGCCGGCGCCTTCGACGTCGGCGTCCGCCGGCAGCGGAGTGAGGCGGCGCTCGCCGTGGCTCCAGTAGACGCCGGGCGCGCAGGGGTCGTCGGCGATGGCGTGCATCTCCTCGACGACGTCGGCGAACACGGGCAGCACGTCGCGGACGGCCGCGGACGTGATCGGGTACAGCAGCAGAGTGCTGTGGCACGGGACGCCGACCAGGGCGCCGTGCTCGTTCGGCCAGGGGAGGAACTGGTCGACCTCGCTGAGCAGCGCCGACACGTACCGGCTGCCCGGCTTGTTCACCACCCGGACGTTCCGGCCCGGCAGGAGGGGCTGGTCGTGGACGGACACGTCCGCCAGCTCGCGGTCATGGGTGTTCGTCATCACGTAGCCGAGCTTGTGCAGGCCGAGGAGCCCGGCGCGGGCCTTGGTGAGCGGCCCGCCGTAGCGCGGGTGCTCGATCATCACCATCGCGTCGAAGTGGTCGCCGGCGGGGACGACGACGAGGCCCTCCCGGTCGCGCGGCGCGAGCTTCGGCACGATGCGCAGCCGCAGCAGCTCCCGGACGTCGCCGAACAGCTCCATCTCGCCGACCGCGAGGAACGCGCGGTCGCCGACCTCGCGGACCCACTCGTCCACTACCTTGGGCCACACCTCGCGCGGCTCGCGGGCGCAGCGCTCAAGCACCGTCCAGCTGGACGCGCGAGCCTCCGATCGGCCCACGGGCAGCACCACCTCGGAGGTGCCCGGATCGAACCAGGCGCTGGGCGCCAGGGCGGGCAGCACATCGCGGATGAGCGCGTGCACGTCCGCCGCCGCGTCCAACGGTTCCATGGAGCTCATCCTCCCTCAGCCTTCGGCGGATCACGTCTGCTCCCACCTTCTCAGAGTTGGGCCCGGTTGTGCGATGCATCGCGATCCCCGGCTCACACTCGCTGATCATGAGCTGCTCAAGTACGGTGCTCCCATGTCCGAATTCGTGTACCCGCCGGTGATCAAGACGGCCCTCGGTGTGTTCAAGGCCCTGAACATCAAGATCCGCCTGGAGGGGACCGACCGGATCCCCGCCGACGGGGGCGCGGTGCTCGTCAGCAATCACGTCAGCTACCTCGACTTCATCTTCGCGGGGCTGTCCGCCCATCCGGCGGGCCGGCTGGTGCGGTTCATGGCGAAGAAGGAGATCTTCGACAACCGGATCGGCGGGCCGCTGATGCGCGGGATGCACCACATCCCGGTGGACCGCGACGCGGGCGCCTCGTCCTACGCGGCGGCGCTGAAGGCGCTGAAGGGCGGCGAGATCGTCGGGGTGTTCGCGGAGGCGACGATCAGCCGGTCGTTCACGATCAAGGACATCAAGAACGGCGCCGTGCGGATGGCGGTGGCGTCCAAGACCCCGCTGATCCCGATCGCGATCTGGGGCCCGCAGCGGCTGTGGACCAAGGGCCGCAAGCGCCGCCTCCTGCAGCGCAACGTCCCGGTGACGATCCTCGTCGGCGAGCCGCTGTACCCCAAGCGCGGCGACGACTACGACCAGGTCACCCGCGACCTGCGCGCCCAGATGGAAGAGCTGCTGGAGAAGGCGCAGCGCGAGTACACCGACATCCCGAAGCCGGGCGAGACGTGGTGGCAGCCCTCCTACCTCGGCGGGACGGCGCCGACGCCGGAGGAGGCGGAGAAGCTCGACCTCGAAGAGGCCGAGGCGCGCAAGGCGGCCCGCGACGCGGCGCACGACGGCAAGGGGACCGAGGGCTAATTCGGTGGACGCCGTCCGCCGCCGGGCGTGATCATCGTTGGCATGACCATGTCGCAGGAGAGGCCGCAGGAGATCCTGCATCTGATCGGGCCCGCGGAGAACATCACCGATCCCGGGCCGGATTCGACGCTGCCCGTGGTCTTCAACCTGAGCGACAACAACTCCCCCGCCGACGTGATGGACGTGCTGTCGCTGCGCCCGTTCGCGTCCGGTGAGCAGCCCTGGTCGCGGTCGACGCGGCTGGAGAACGTCCGGGCGGAGGCGCCCCTTCGTCCGGGCGACGCCCGCCTCGTGCGCGTCGCCCACGAGAAGGGCAAGGAGTCGGTCCTGGCGGAGGGCGACGGCTGGACGCTGCTGACGAACCGCTGGAAGAGCGGCATCGCCTACCTCGCCGTGTCCGCGGTCACCGACGACCTGGCCGAGACGGTCCTCGAAGCGTCGGTGAAGGACGCGACGGAGCCGCCGAAGGTGGACGAGGCCAGCGTCGAGATGGGCTTCTGGCACATGGGGACGCACGGCCCGGTCCGCAATGAGCGCGCCATCACCGCCGACTCGTGGGACGACATCCGCCGCAACTACACCGCGCCCGTCGCCGAGGCGCTGGACGAGGTCATGTCCCTGACCCGCGAGGAGGTCGCGGGGCGCCTGCTGCTCCTGCACGGCCCGCCCGGCACCGGCAAGACCACGGCGCTGCGCGCCCTCGCCCGTGCCTGGAACGGCTGGTGCCAGGCCGACTGCGTCCTCGACCCCGAGGCGCTGTTCGGCACGCCCAGCTACCTCATGGAGGTCGCGGTCGGCGACGACGAGGACGAGAACCGCCGCTGGCGGCTGCTCGTCCTGGAGGACTGCGACGAGCTGATCCGCGGCGAGGCCAAGCAGTCGACGGGCCAGGGCCTGTCTCGCTTGCTCAACCTCACCGACGGCATGCTCGGCCAGGGCCGCGACGTGCTGGTGGCCATCACCACCAACGAGGACCTCGCCATGCTCCACCCGGCCGTCGTCCGCCCCGGCCGCTGCCTCGCCCAGATCGAGGTCGGCCGCCTGACCCGCGCCGAGTCGCTCTCCTGGCTGGACGGCGCCGACGTCCAGCCCGCCGAGATCGGCACCGACGGCGCCACCCTCGCCGAGCTGGCCGCCCTCCGCAAGGGCGAGAAGCGCCCCGACAACCAGCACACCCCCACCACGGCGACCGGCTTCTACCTCTAAGCGCTGCCGCCCGCCCGGGGCTCGGTCGCTTTCTGGAGGGCCTGGGTTATGTCCTGCCAGAGGTCGTCGGGGTGTTCCAGGCCAATGGACAGGCGGACGGTGCCTTCGGCTATGCCGGCCGCGGTCAGGGAGGCGGCGTCCATCTGGCGGTGGGACGTGCTGGCCGGGTGCATGACGAGGCTCGCGACGGCGCCCAGTGACGGGCCCAGGGCGACCAGTTCGACGGCCTCGGAGAAGGCCCGGCCCGCTTCGCGGCCGCCGGTCAGCTCGAAGGCGAGGACGCCGCCGGCGCCGTCCGGGAGGAGGCGCTGCGCCAGCGCGTGCTGCGGGTGGTCGTCCAGGCCCGGGTAGTGGACGCGGGTGACGGACGGGTGCGCGGCCAGGCGGCGGGCGATGTCGAGGGCGGACGCGCTCTGGCGCGCCACGCGCATCGGCATCGTCGCGAGGCCGCGTACGGTCAGCCAGGCGGCGAACGGGTCGGCGGTGGCGCCGAGTTCGATGGCGTGCTCCCAGACGCGCCGGTGCACGGCGGAGTCGGCGAAGACGGCGGCTCCGCCGATGACGTCGCCGTGCCCTGCGAGGTACTTCGTCGTCGAGTGGACGACGATGTCGGCGCCGTGCGCGATGGGCTTGCAGAGGAGCGGCACGAAGGTGTTGTCGACCACGGTGAGGACCTGCGTCCCGCGGACGGCCCCGGTGAACGCCGGCAGGTCGGTCACGTGCGTGGTGGGGTTGGCGACCGTCTCCAGGTAGAGGAGGCGGGTCGTGGGGCGCAGCGCGTCCCGCACCTCGGCCGGGTCGTCGCCGGAGACGAACGTGACCTCGATGCCCCAGCGGTCGGCGAGGTCCTGAAGCAGCGCGTAGGTGCCGCCGTAGAGGGCGGTCTGCGCGATGACGTGGTCGCCGCTGCGGAGGAGCCCCATCAGGACGGCGTTGACCGCGCCCATGCCGGACGCGGTGGCGAGCGTCCCGGCGCCGCCCTCCAGTTCGGTGAGGGCCCGCTCCAGCGAGCGGACGGTCGGGTTGCCCATGCGGGCGTAGAAGAACGCCTCGTCCGGGCCCTGGAACGCGGCGGCGAGGTCGTCGGCCGCGTCGAAGCCGAACAGGTGGCCCTGGTAGATCGGAACGCCGAGCGGGCGGCTGCCCACCGGCGTCGTCACCGGCGGGTGGACGGCTCTGGTCTGCGGATCGGTCATATCCCCAGCTTGGAGCGGGAGCGGCGCGACGGGAACGGCCAATTCCGACCAGTGGCCCGGACCACGCCCCCCGGCGTCGTGCTCCGCGGCGCCGGACCACCGGCCCGGCCGGGGGCGCCGGCGTCCCCTGTCCGCCCGGTACGGCCCCATCGCCTGCTCACCCACCCCGCGAGGGCGAACCGGCGATCGGGGCCGTCCCGGACGGGGCGACGTTCGGCGTCCCTCGACCGGAGATCCGAGCATCACCCGGCGGGGCCCGCCCCCGCCATCCGGGAGACCACCGGCAAATCGCCGGTGCCGTCCGTACTTCTCGGTATACGTACTAGGGGGTCGCGCGGGCGAACAGCCGCCGGTAGACGCACCGGAGACCGTGGAGATCACTGACAGGCTCGGCGAACGGCAGCCGCACGTCGAACGACGCGGGCCCGTCCGGCGACGGTGCGGAGCAGCGCAGCCACATACCGTACCGGTCGAGGGCGAGCGGCCGCACCGGCCCGCCCGGGACGGACGCGGGCAGCAGGCGCGGCAGCTCGTCCCGGTGCGCGGAGTCCAGGTGCGTGAGGATGCCGGCCTCGATGGCGGCGAACGGATCGGGCGCGGCGGCCGCGTACTCCTCGGGCTCCAGGGTGGCGCTCCCCCACGCGTCGTCGACCTCCACCTGCGCGATTTTGAGGGCGAGCACCGTCCATTCGCGCTCGCCGTCCCGCTCGGCGCCGAGGTCGAGCAGTTCGGGACGCGGGTGCGCGTGCGAGAGGCGGAGCGCGGCGGCGCGCAGCTCACCGTCCGGGACCTCGGTCAGCCAGCCGTGCAGCCAGGCCCGCCCCCGCACGCGGTCCGGCAGCGGGACCGGCGCGACGTCGGAGATCCGCAGCGTGGCGGGCACGTCGTCGTCCTCACGGGCCAGCGCAGCCACGATCGGCGCGTCCGCCCGGACGAGCAGCAGGGGCCTGCCGTCGCGGTCGGTCGTGTGCGCCGTGACGGGCGCGTAGGGGACGCCCGGCGCGACAAGGACGCCGTCCGCCACGCCGTAGGCGAGGGTCCGCGCCCGCTCTCCCGCCGTGGGGCCCTCCATGGTCTGCGTGCTCTGCGTGGTCTCCGCTCGCGGCACCATGCCTCCTTGACTTGGAAGGTTAGGCTTACCTAACTTAGGCCTACCTAACCACCAAGGAGTGTGATGAACAACCCCCGTCCCAAAGTGCGGCTGTCGCGGGCCCTCGGGATCCCGCTGACCCCGAAGAGCGTGAAGTACTTCGAGGCCCGCCCCGGCAGCATCCCTTCTTCGCGACTGCCTCACCCGACGCCTCAGCCGTCAAACAACCGAATACGTGCGATCGCGTCCGAAGGCAGGTTCGAGCTTGCGAGAACCTGATCGCGCAGCGAGCCGCCAGGCGAGCCGAAGCGATGCCAGCGATCGGCGCTGCAATGAACACAGCCGGGTTCGCCCGGACGATCTACCAGGCCCGCCAGTTCGTCGTGCACCGCCACGTGCTGGTGAACGGCCGCCGCGTGGACCGCCCGTCCTACCGGCTGCGCCCCGGCGACGTCATCACCGTCGCCGAGCGGAGCCGCACGATGGACCCGTTCCAGATCGCCGCTGCCGGCGCGCACGCCGAGAACGTCCCGGCCTACCTGGACGTCCGGCACGACGCCCTCGCCGCCCGGTTCACCCGGCTGCCGGAGCGGAGCGAGATCCCCGTGATCTGCGACGAGCAGCTCGTCGTCGAGCACTACTCGCGCTAGCGGAGGTCGCCCAGCTCCTTGCGGGCCGTGGTGCGCAGGACCCGGAGGGCGTCGACGAGAACACGGCGCTGGTCATCGGTGAGCGGGCCGGCGAAATGCTCGCGGAGCGTCTCGGCGTGCACGCGCAGGGCCTCGTCCAGCTTCGCCCGGCCCGCCGGAGTCAGCTCGACCAGCTGGCGCCGCCGGTCGCCGGGGGCCGGTTCGCGGCGGACGAGGCCGGCCTCCTCCATCCGGTCGATGATGCGGGTCATGCCGCCGCTGGTCAGGATCAGCTCGCCGGCCAGCCCGCCCATCGACCGCGGCCCGTCGCAGCCCGTGCCGGACAGCTTCAGCAGCACCTCGAACACCGCGTGCCGGATGCCGCAGCGGCGCTCCAGCTCGCGGCCCGCGATCCGCTCCAGCGCCGAGGCCGCGCTCAGCAGCGCGCCGAACTCGTGCACCAGCCCGTCCGGGACGATCGCGTCCGGCGCTCCCTGCACGTCCTGCGCGTCCTGCACGCCCTGGTCAGTCACGGTCGACATGCTGCCCCGCCTTCGTCGAGCGACCCGTCCACCCGCATAACGCGCGAACGCCCCGCACGGCTTCCGTGCGGGGCACCGCCGTGCGCTCAGTTCTTCGGCTTCTCGCTCTTCTCCGACTTCGGCGCCTTGGACGAGCCCCCGCCCGGGGTGGCCGGCAGCTGGCTCTGCTGCTGGTTCCTGTTCTCGTCGTTGATGCCGGACGGGTACTGCTGGGTGATCTTCCACTTGCCGTCGATCTTGCTCAGCGCGAGCCGCACGAGGGTCGCCGGCTGGTTGATCGCGCCGTCCTTGGTCTTCATCGTCATGTCCATCATGAGCACCGCCGTGGCGAACTTGCCGTTGACGCTGCCGACGAAGACCTGGTTGGTCTTGGAGGTCAGGGCCGCCTGGGCATCGGACTGGAAGGCGCTGGCCACGGTGGGCACCGTGTTCTTCTTGTAGTCGTCCAGCATGTCGCCGGCGAGGAGCTTCTGCGCCTTGGCGGTCACCGTCTGGTAGTTCGCGGCGTTGTAGTTGTAGGCCACGTCGCCGTAGTCGGACGCGACCTTGCCCACGGCGTCCCGCTCGGCCTGCTCGGACGAGAGGGAACTCGCGCTCGTCCACTTCCAGATCGCCAGGCTCGCCAGCAGCGCGACGAGGACGACGATCACGACCGTCTGCACCAGGGTGAAGCCGAAGATCCCCGGACGTCCGGCCGCCGGCGCCGGGTCGGCGGCGGCAGCGGTGGCGGGCTCCGGCGTCTCCTCCTCGGCCTCGTCCTCCGGCGGTTCGAGACGCTGGGGACGCGCCTTGGCGGCGGCCTTCGCGGGCGCCGTCGCAGCGGCGGCCTTCGCGGGCTTGGCGGCGGGCTTCGCGGCGGCCGGCTTGGCGGCGGCCGGCTTGGCGGCGGCGGGCTTCGCGGCCTTGGCCGGGCGGGCCGCGGGCTCGTCCTCCGGCTCCTCCTCCGCGCCCTCGGCGTCCTCGGCCGCTCCGGCGTCCTCGGCGTCGAGGGCCTCCAGGACCTCGTCCAAGTCCCCGTCGTCGAGGTCCCCGTCGTCGATGACCTCGATGACCCGCACCCGTCGCTTGCGCTTGGCGGCGGGACGCGCCGGCTTCCCGGCGGCCTCGCTCTCCTCGGACGCCGCCTCAGACGCCGCCTCGGGCGAGAGCTCCTCGGCCGCCTCCGCCTCGGGCGCCTCCGCCTCAGGTGAAACCGCCTCGGCCGGGACCGCCTCGACCTCGTCGACCTTGTGCTTGGTGGTCTTGGCTGTCACTTCGGGTACTCCTCGGGATTGGGGTCAGTCCCTGTCCCGGCGACGCAGCCGGGGCAGGCGGGACACCACGGGCACCGAGCCCATCATGACCCTGATCAGCACCAGCAGGGCGATGACCGGGGGAACGTACACTAGCCAAAGCGGCGGGCCGCCAGAAGAGTCGCTCTTGTCCGCGGCGTTCTTGGCCCGCACGTCCTGCTTGTCGAGGGCGGGATCGTGGGTGGGGATCGTCTCGCCCGTGTTCTTGGCCTTGTAGGGCTTCTGCTTGGTCACCGCCGGAGTCCGCCCGCCGGGGCAGGTCGGGACCTTGCTCACCTGCGGCTGCGGCAGAGGGTACTTGTACTCCAGCGTCGCGGGCGTGTTCAGCGTGACCTGGAACACAACGTTCAGGACGGGTTTGCCCTGGTCGGTCCCGATGACGTTGTCCAGCACGTTCTTCAGGCTCGGCGCCAGCGCGAGCGTCCTGCGCAGGTCGTTCAGGTAGTTCGGGTCGTACTTCTCCAGGCCCCAGTTGCCCAGCATGTCCACGGTGCAGCCGAAGTCGGGAGCGGTCTTGTCGAGCAGGTCGTTGACCGTGCTCAGCAGGCCGGGCCCCCGGTCGCGGAGCTGCGCGATCTGCCCGCGGACCTGGCTGAGCGCCGCGGTGAGCGCGGCCAGGTTGTCGACCCCGGCGCCGAGCGAGCCGCGGTTCTGGTTCAGCACGTGGGTGATGCGGCCGAGGTCCTTGGTCAGCCCGTCGAGCAGCTCGGTGTTCTGCGCGAACGTCTTGGTCAGGTCGTCGCCGCCGTTGATGATCTGGCGGAGCGAGCCCTCGCGGCCGGCCCAGCCCTCGGCCAGCTCGTGGGTGAGGACGCCGGCGTCGTCGGGGTTGATGGCCTTGAGGCTGTCGATGACGGCGCCGAACAGGTCGCCGTACTTCGGCGGGACCTTGGTCTGCGACACCGGGATGACGGTGCCCGGCTTCATCGGCGCGGCGCCGGCCTTCCCGGCGCCGGGGGTCAGCTCGACCACCGGCTCGCCGACCGCGGACTTGCGGGCCGCGGCGGCGGTGACCCCCTGCGGGATCTTGACGCCGCGGTCCATGTCCAGCCGGACGACGACCTTGTCCTTCTTCAGGTCCACCGCGTCGATCTTGCCGACCCGCAGGCCGAGGTAGTCGACCTCGAAGTTCGGGTGCAGGCCCGGCGAGGACTCGAACTCCACCGAGATGTGGTACGGCCGGTCGATGAAGTCGAACTTCACCACGTTGTTGAAGGCCCACACGACCATCACCACGGCGAGCACGCCGAAGGCCAGCAGGTTGATCGTCAGTCGCCTGTTCATCCGCGCGGCTCCAGGAGCTTGTCGAGGTCCGGGAACGCGCCTTGGAACTCTTTCGGGATCTCGGGCTGCTTGGCGGACTTCTGCTTCTTCGGGCTCTCGCTGAGGCCGGGGAAGATCGGCGTCCCGTCCGGCCAGACGATCCGCAGGATCGGGTAGAGCAGCAGCTGGCCGTCGTAGCTGGCCCGCGGGATCTTCTCGCTGAAGGAGACCAGGCTGTCGACCAGGCCGGTGAGCCGCTTGCGGTTGCCGCCGAGCGACTGCAGGACGGGGTCCAGGTCGTTCAGCAGCTTGCGGAACCGCAGGATGCGGCCCTCCAGCACCTTGTCGTTCAGCTCGCGGGCCATCGTGGTGAGGTGGTCGACCGTCTTGATGATCTTGTCTTTGTCCTTGTTCAGCAGCCGCGTGGTGCGTTCGAGCTGCCCGGGCATCTCGCTGAGCTCGTCGCTGCCGTTCGCGAGCGACCGGCCGAGCTTGGCGAACCGGTCCACGGACTCGCCGAGCTCGCGGCGCTCGTCGGCGAACAGCTTCAGCAGCGCCCCGGCCTGCGCGATCGTCTTGTTGAGCTTCTGCCCCTTGCCGTCCAGGGCGGTGGCCCCGGCGTTGACGACCGTCGCGACGTCGTCGCCGGCGAGCGCCTGGATCAGCGGCCCGGCCTGCCCGACGACCTGCTCGAACGCCGGCTGGACGCCGGTGTCGGTGATCGCCGCGCCGGAGGCCAGGAACGGCCCGCGGTCCATGCTCGCGCCGGGCGGCATCCGCAGGTCCACGTAGTTCTCGCCGAGCAGCGACGTCACCTTGATCTCGGCCCGGGTGCCCTTCGGGATCTTGACGTCGTCCTCGATGGCCAGCGTCGCCTTCGCCTTGTAGCCGGCGAGCTCGACCTTCATGACGGTGCCGATCGTGATGTCGGACATCTTCACGCTGTGCCCGGCGACGAGGCCCTGCGCGTCGTCGAACGTGGCGGTCAGCCTGAGGTCGCCCTGGGGCGCCCCCGCCGTCTTGTAGGAGCAACCCGTGACGGTGAGCGCGGCCGCGAGGAGCAGGAGTACCACCCTCTTGCCCATCAGTTGCCTCCGTTCTGCCAGGGACAGTTGGAGTTGGGCTTGGGCAACGGGCAGTCGACGTCGTCGGAGTTCATCAGGCCCTTGAGCCAGGTCCGCAGGAACGCGTCCGTCGCGAACCGGATCTGCAGCGACTTGTTCTTCGGGTTGTAGCCGCCGAGGAGCGCCTCGTTGATGCCGGGCAGCACCCTGATCAGCTGCGCGATCTGCTTGGTGTTGCCCTTGAGGACCAGCGCCGTCCGGGTGAGGACGGCCAGGTCGTACGGCAGCTTGCCCTTGTACTTCTGGAGCAGCTTGTCGCCGTTCTTGGCGAGGTCGAGGATGCCGGTGATCAGCTGCTGCAGCTGGCCGCGCTCGGAGGCGAGCACCTGGCTCGCGGTCCCGAAGTCGCGGATCACCGTGCCGAGCACCTGCTCGCGTCCGCGCACGACCCCGGCCAGCCGGTTGAGGTTCTTCGCGACCTCGATCAGCTCCTGGTCCTGCCCGGCGACGTTCTCGACGAGGCGGGCGCTCTGCTCGAGGGTGGCGTTGAACTCCTTGCCGTTGCCGCGGACGGTGTCGGCGGCGGTGCCGAGCGCCTGCTGCATCTTGGTCGGGTCGAGCGCGTTGGCGAGGTTGGTGAAGGAGCTGAGCGCGTCGTCCACCTCGACCGGCACGTGGGTGCGCTCGATCGGGATCTCGTCCGAGGTCTGCTTCGGCTGGCCCGGCCGCCAGGCCGGGTGCAGGATGAGGTTGCGCTCGCCGATCAGGTTCAGCGGGACGATCGAGGCCTGCACGCCCTGCGGCAGCGGGACGTCCTTGCGGATGTGGAACGTCACCTTGACCTTGTCGCCCTGGGTCTCGACCTTGTCGACGAGGCCGACGTCGGCGCCCATGACCTTGACCTTCGACTCCTTGTAGAAGGAGCGGGCCTTCGGGACGTAGACGACCATGGTGCGCTCGCCGCCCGCGGACGGGACGAGCGAGCAGCCGCCGAGCGAGGCGGCCATGGCGAGGCCGAGCGCGACGGCCACGCCCTTCACCCTGGCCTTGCCGGGGGGCGCGGGCCGTCCGCCGGCCGGGACGCTTGCCATCAGTTGCCTCCCTGCGGGCGGCGGGTGGAGATCGGGCCGGGCGGCTGCAGCGGGCCGAGGCCGGTGAGCACGCCCTCGATCCACTGGCCGTTGCCCTTGAGGTTGGCGACCTGCTGGAACGTCGGGCCGAGCAGCGAGAAGTCGGTGTTCAGCGCGTCCATGTTGGGGGCGAGCCGCGTCGTCAGCAGGTGCAGGTTGTCCAGCAGCGAGTCGAGCTGCTTCTGGTTCTTGGAGATCACGTTGGACAGCGTCCGGACGGTGCGGCTGCCCTGCCCGATCGTCGCGGCCAGCTCGTTGCGGCGCCGGACGAGCGTCTGCAGCAGCACCTGGCTGGCGTCGATGATCCGGCGGAGCTCGGTGTCCTTGCCGGCCAGCGTGCCGGTGATCGTCTTGCTGTTCTCGATCAGCTTCTGGATCTGCGGGTAGGAGTCGTTCAGCGTCCGGGACACGTCCTGGACGTTGACCAGGATCCGGTGCAGCTTCGCCGCGCCCGGCGACTGGATCTTGTTGACCTCGGTGAGCAGCTTGTCGATGCTCTTCTGGTCGAGCTTGCCGACGATGTTCTGCGCGCCCTCCAGGGCGTCGGGGACGGTGAACGGGACGCTGGTGCGCTCCAGCGGGATCCGCCGCCTCGACTCCGCGACGTCCGCCATGTAGGGCTTGGCGACCGGGCCGGACAGCCGCAGGTAGCGGCCGCCGAGCAGCGTCGTCGTCTCGATCTCGGCGCGGGTCTTCGGGCCGAGGTCGATGCCGGCGTTCACGTGCCACTCGACGATGATCCTGCCGTGCCGGAAGTCGGGCTGGACCGAGGTGATCCGGCCGGACTTCACGCCGGCGACCCGGACGTCCTGCCCCTTCTTCAGGCCGGCGGTGTCGCTGAACTCGCCGCTCATCGTGTAGCCGCGGTCGAGCAGGTGCAGCTGGCCGATCGCGAACGCGAACACGCAGCCGGCGCCGAGCGCGGCCAGGGTGACGATCGCCACGACCTTCTGGTTGACGTCCCGCAGGGACTTCAGCGCCATCAGCCGCCACCCCCCGTGAGCATCTTCTTCAGCTTGGCGAGGTCGTCCTTGCTGGGCGAGCCGGTGCCGGGGGCCTTCGGCAGCTCCATCGGGAACGGGCACGGCCCCTGCACGACGTTCAGGCAGAGCGCGTTGGTGCGCAGGTAGTGGCCGCCGTTCGCGGTGGAGAACAGCTGCCGCAGCGTCAGCGGAAGCTGCTGCACCATCTTCTCCAGCTGGGCGACGTTCAGCCGGAACGTCTCGCTGAACTGCCCGAGGTTGTCGATGATGCGGGCGAGCTGCGCGTCGTTGCCGCCGAGCACCTGGTTCAGGTTCGTGGTGACGCCGGAGATCTGCACGACCGCGTTGTCCAGCAGCTTGCGGTTGTTCGCGAAGACCTGCGTCAGCGACTCCAGGTTGTCGACGCTCGCGGCGATCTGCTGGTCGCGGGTGGCGATCGCGCCGCTGACCGTCTCGTAGTCGTCGATCATTCCCTTGATCGTCTTCTTCCGGGCGGCGAAGGTCTGCAGCAGCAGGTCCAGGTTCTGGGTCAGCTGCGAGATGTTCTGCTCGTTGCCGTCGAGCGCCTGGGAGAAGGAGAAGAGGATCTTGTTGAGCTGGTTCGGGTCCAGGTTGCGCGTGAGCGGGCCGAGGCTGTTGACGATGTCGCCGAGGTCCACCGCCGACTTGGTGTGCGGAACCCGGTCGCCGTCGCCGAGCCTGCTCTGGCTCGTGCCCGGGTCCAGGTAGACGACCCGCTGCCCCATCACGTTGCGCCAGCGGATCGCGGCGGTCGAGTCGGCGGGCAGCTCGACCTCCTTGTCGACGGCCATGCCGACGACGGCCTTGCCGCGCTCCACCTTGATGCTCTTGACCTGCCCGACGGGCGTGCCCGCGACCTTCACGGCGTCGCCCGTCAGCAGGCCGGTGACGTCGTCGAACGTGGCGGTCAGCTCGTAGCGGGACTTGAAGCTCGTGCCGAGGATCTGCTGGCCGATGTAGAACGTGAGCAGCCCGGTCACCGCCACGAACACCAGGAACTTGAGGATCGTGGAGTACTCGGGACCCCGCGCGGCCTTGCCGCGCATCCGCGGGCTCACGGCCGCTTCCCCGTGCCGGGCAGCTGCATCTGGAACGCCGTCTTGCTCGGCGTCTTGGAGCAGGCGTCGACGAAGATCTGGCAGATGTCGAGCGGGAGGTCGTCGCGGGCCTGTGCGATGAGCGTGCCCTCCGGTCCGGGGATGCGGATGATCTGCGACAGCAGGGCGAAGAACCCGTTCAGGCTGTCCAGCAGCACCGGGACGTTGCGGATCTGGTCGTTCAGCGCGTCGGCGAGGCCGCCGCCGGTGTCGATGAGGCCGCCGAGGTTGCGGCCGTGCTGCTGCAGGTTCGAGCCGAGCGTCTGCCCGAGCCGGCTGGACTCGTCCAGCAGCTGGGTCACCTTGTCGGGGCGCTCGTTGATGGTCTGGGACAGCCGGTTGAAGTCGCCGGCGAACCCGGTGATCGTGTCGCCGCGGGACGCGAACGTCCCGGACAGGCCGTTGATGTCGGCCAGCAGCGACTGGATCGCCGCCCGGTTCTTGTAGGTCGCGTCGACGACGATCGCGCCGTTGTCGACCGTCCGGCGGAGCGCCTCCCCCTGCCCGGACAGCCCGGCGCCGAACGTGTGCAGGAGCGTCGCCACGTCGTCGGGGTTGATCGCCTTGGTGAGCCGGTAGGCGGGCCAGGCGGTGTCGGACAGCTCCTGCGGGTCGTTGGTCTTCGCGATGCGGCCGCCGTCCTCCAGGTAGGGGCCGGTCAGCTCGTGCGCGCCGAGGTCGAGGGCGAGGTCCTTCGGGCCGAACACCGAGACCGGCTCGACCGTCGCGACCGCCGAGTCGGCGATCTTGACGCCCTTGTCGACCCGGAGCCGGACCGTCACCCTGCCGTTGTCGTCGAGCTTCAGGTCGTCGACGGCGCCGACCGCGATGCCGCGGATCTTCACCTCGGACTTGCCCGGGTCGAGGCCCTGCCCGGCCCGTCCGAACGTCGCGTCGTAGTAGGTCGAGCCCGCGTGGGACGGCGTGGAGCCGATCGCGACGAACGCCGCGGCGGCCGCGATGACGCCGGCGCCGACCAGCCCGAAGATCGTCCGGGAGCGGCTGGAGAGTGTCTCGTCGCTCATCCGGTCAACTTCACTGTGCTGCCGTGGCCCCAGAAGATGTACGACAGGACCAGGTTCATGAGGATCATCAGGATGGTCGACTCCCGGATCGCGCGGCCCGCGGCGACGCCGACGCCCACCGGTCCGCCCGCCGCGTAGTAGCCGCGGTAGCAGTGGATGAACATGATGATGAAGGCGAACACCGCGACCTTGATGACGCTGTAGAAGACATCGATCGGCGGCAGGTACAGGTGAAAGTAGTAGTCGTAGATGCCCGGCGAAAGCCCGAAGTACTGGATCGTGATGAACCGGGTGGCGAAGAACGCCATGAACAGCGACACCAGGTACAGCGGCACGAGCGCGATCACGCCGGCGGCGACCCGGGTGCACACCAGGTAGGCCAGCGAGTTGATGCCCATGACCTCCAGCGCGTCGATCTCCTCGGAGATCCGCATCGCGCCGATCTCGGCGGTGAACCCGGTGCCGACCTGCGCGACCAGCGCGACGCCCGCGATGATCGGGGTGACCTCGCGGACGTTGGAGTAGCTCGCGACCAGCCCGGTGAACGCCTCCGCGCCGATGCGCTCCAGCCCGGGGTAGCCCTGCAGGCCGACCATGGCGCCGGTGGCGAGCGACATCGTCGCGATCACGAAGATCATGCCGCCGCCGATGACGAGCGCGCCGACGCCGACGGTGATGTCGCTGACCTGCTTGGCGAGCGTCTTGCCGTACTTGCGCCGGATGATGATGTCGAAGAGCAGGTGGTAGAGGACGCGGCCGAGGAAGACCGGCAGGTTGGCCGAGGCGGCGAGGCCGGCGGTCCGGCCCCTGACGGCCCGGCCCAGCTTGCGTACGGGGGATATGGCGACCATCAGAACCTCGGGGGGAAAAGGACCTGGTAGATCATGGTGAGGATGTAGTTCGTCGCGAACACCACGATCGAGGTGACGACGACCGCCCGGTTCACCGCGCGGCCGACGCCGACCGGGCCGTAGTCGCAGTTCATGCCCATGTAGCAGGCGACGGCGGCGGCGATGAACCCGAACACCCACGCCTTGAACAGCGTGATCAGCAGGTCCGAGAACTGCAGCAGGGTCGTGGCTCCGTCGAAGAACGCGCCGGGGCTGACGCCCTGCTGGATGACGTTGAAGTAGTAGCCGCCGATCACGCCCGCCAGGATCACCACCGAGCACAGCAGCCCGGACACCATGCTCGCCGCCCACAGCCTGGGGGTGACCAGGCGGTGGATCGGGTTGATGCCCATGACCTCCATGGCCGCGAGTTCGTCGCGGATGTTGCGGGCGCCCATGTCGGCCGTGATGGCCGACCCGCCCACGCCGGAGACCAGCAGCGCGGCGGCCAGCGGCGCCACCTGCTGGATCATCGCCGCGGTGAGCAGCGCTCCGGTGCCCGACTGCGCGCCGAGCTGCCGGGCGATGTCGCCCACCTGCAGCGAGATGGTCGCGCCGAGCGGCACCGCGATGAGCATCACCGGCACGCTGGTGACGCGCGCCAGGAACCAGCACTGCTCGATGAACTCGCCCCACCACTGGCGCAGGTCCCAGGTGCGGCGCAGCCCTTCGAGGAGGGTCACGCACAGCAGCCCGGTCTCGTCGAGCGCTCGCCCGACGCGTCTGCGTGCCAGGTCCGGGGCCTTCTGCAGGCTCAGGGCCATCAGCCGGTGACCTCCCCCAAAAGGGGTTGCTGAGCAGTCACTCACAGCCTCCTTCATGCTCGGACGTCGGCGCCCATCCGAAACTCCGGATCCCGGACCGGGACACGGCGACGCCCTCGTCATGCTCCTTGCGCGCCACCGCGGTCTCGGTCGAGACCGGCTACCACATACGGTCTCGCGCACCCTAACGAGCACACGGGCACCGCCTGTGATTTGAGGCACTCTATTGGAAGAAGGTCTAAGAAGCGAGTACTTACATCTTGTTTTGTCCGAAGCTACGATCAGCCGGTGCGGATCGAGGCGCGACGAGGCGTGGACGAAGAGATGGACGACGGTGTGGACCCGCTGGTCATGGGCGTCCGCGACCGCTGGGAGGACCAGGGGCTGCACGGCGATCCGTGGCCGTTCCTGGCGATCTGCTCGGTCGGGAGGCTCAACCAGCTGCTCAAGAAGGCCCTGGACCTGGAGCTGAAGCGGCTGGACCTCTCGCGGACCGGCTACTTCCTGCTGACCACCCTCGCGCTCACCGTGCACGGGCGGGCGCGGCTGAGCACCCTCGGCCGGATCCTGATGATGCATCCGACGACGGTGAAGCTCACCGTGGACCAGCTGGAGGCGGCCGGGCTCGCCGGCCGGACCCGGCATCCGCGCGACCGGCGCGCCACCCTCGTGGAGATCACCGACGCGGGACGCGCCCGGGCCAACGAGGTGAGCCTGGCGCTGGAGTCCCCCGGCGGCGCCCTGGCGGCGTTCGGCGGGATGCACCGCGAACTCTTCGAAGCCCTCCAACCGGCGCGACTCGCGGCCGGCGATGTGGAACTCTTGAACCCCGCCGGGGAGCGGGGCAGGCGGCTTCACGACGGGTGAACCGTCCGGCACCGCGTCCCCGTACTTGCTGATCGACGACACGACACCCGGGCGATAAGGCAGTCTTCTCCTATGCCACAGAGTCACGGCACACGCAGACGCCCCAGCGGCACCAAGCGATCCGGCCGGGTGCCGCCGCCGCGCCGTGCGCCCGAAGCGGGTCCCTACGGCCCGGGTGCGTTCGGCCCGGACGATCCGCGCGACCCGTACGGGCCGGCGGAGCCGGGCGTCCCGCCCGAGCGCAGGCACCGGATCCGGCGGGTGCTCACCAGCAACATCACCATCATGGTCGCGGCGATCGCGGTGCTCGGCGCGGCCCTGACGGTGGTCGACCTCGGCAGCTTCGTCGACGACGGCAGCAAGCCCCCGAAGGCGGCCGCCGCCGGCCTGTCGACCAACGACATGCTCGCGAAGCTGACGTCGGCGTCCGACATGGACCCGATCGTGGCCGACTCGATCGCCGCCGCGAAGAAGCGCGCCTACGAGGAGCACCAGCGCGAGCTGAAGCGGCTCAAGGCGAAGGCCAAGAGGGACGCCAAGGCGCGGGCGAAGCTGAAGGCCGAGAAGGAGAAGGAGCGGCTCGCCAAGTTGAACCCGAGCTCCAAGCAGAACAAGGCGTACGGCAAGAAGATGAGCGCGCTCAAGGGATGGGGCGGCTGCTGGTCGTCCCTGCTCACGCTGTGGAACCACGAGAGCGGCTGGAACGAGCGGGCCGAGAACCCGGGCAGCGGTGCCTACGGCATCCCGCAGGCGCTTCCCGGCTCCAAGATGTCCAGCATCAAGAGCGACTGGCGCACCAGCACCCCCACCCAGATCGCCTGGGGGCTCGGCTACATCAAGGCCCGCTACAAGGACCCGTGCGGCGCCTGGTCCTGGTGGCAGGCGCACAACTGGTACTGAGCCCGCGTGCCGGCGTCCCCGAGCTGGCACCATGGAGGCATGCGGACGAGCAAGACGCGCCTCGCGAGCGGCGCGGGTGACGGCGGCGCCGAGGGTTCCGGCGGACGGCAGTGGGCGCGGGCCGACGCGACCCGCCATGCGCTGCTGACCGCGGCGCTGCAGGTCTTCGCCGACCGCGGCTACGCCGACGCGGGCATCGCCGAGATCGTCGAACGCTCCGGCATCAGCGTCGGCAGCCTCTACCACCACTACGGCGGCAAGGCCGGGCTGTACGTGGCGCTGTGGGAGGACCTCACCGCCGAGCAGGAGGCGAGTGCCGCGCAGGCGGTCTCCGCCGCGCGCAAGGACGGCGAGTCCGACCCGATCGCGCTGTTCACCGCGGGCGCCCGCGCCTACCTGCGGGTGTGCTGGGAGCGCCGGGAGGCGGCCCGCCTGTTCCTCGCCGGCGAGGGCCCGTCCGGATCGTCGCTGATGCGCCGCAGCCGAGCCCAGCACTGGATCGCCCAGAACACCAAGCTCCTGCGCGGCCCGTCCGGCGACGAACCCGCCGGGCGCCCCGAACAGGTACTGAGCCTGGTGCTCACCACGGTGATCGGCGAAGCCGGACGAGAGATCGCCACCGCCGAGAACGAGACGGAGGCCGCCGAGATCATCGACGAGGTCTGCCGGATCCTGATCCGCCTGGCCCGCTGACCTCCTCACGGGTTCGCGGACGCGCCGGGCACCTCGACCTCCCACCGCAGGATGTCCGCCAACTCGGCGGCGGGTGCGGGGCGGACCGGGTCGGCGGGCAGGAGTCGGACGCGGGGCGGTCTCGACGCTCGGGCTCGTTGGTCGCGGCCGGCCCGCCGTGGCATGGTCCCCGCGCGGCGGGCCAGCCGCAGTCTGAGGAGGAGCAGCGCCACCGAGGACGCCATCGCGGCGAGCACGCCCGCCTGGAGCGCGCTCAGGTCCTCGACGGTGAGCGAGTCATCGGGAAGCGGGCGAAGACCGGCCGCCGGGACGGGTTTGATCCGGGCCGGCGCGACCTCCGGGGTGCTGATCGGCGGCAGCGCCACCTGCGGCCCGCGGATCGCGGGAGCGAGGTTCGGTGCGGGCGGCGGAACGTCCGGCGGCACCCCTGGAGCTACCGGCGGCACCACCGCTGACGGAGCGGTGTGGGCGGGTGCCGGTGCCTTCGGTGCGCTGGACGAGCTGCCGGGCGGTCCGCTCGTGGGCGTCGGAGCGGGCGTGGTGGGCGCCGGTGTGGTCGGCGTGGGCGTGGGCG
>NZ_SMKY01000141.1 GCF_004349235.1 Actinomadura darangshiensis
GGAGACAGCCGTTCGCCCCCGAGGACCAGGTGGCCGGCGACCCCCGGTCCCTCAAGGCGGGCGACATGGTCGAGTACCTCGGCACCCGCTACTTCGTCCGCGGCTCGCTGCGGCTGAAGGAGGGCGGCTTCACCTGGAGCGAGCACCTCCTGGACGCCGACACCATCGAGGGCACCAAGGTGTGGGTCTCCGTCGAGGAGGACCCCGACCTCGAAGTCGTCTGGTGGACCGAGCACGACATCGGCGACCTCACCCCCGGCGAGAAGGACATCGTCGTGGACGGCGTCGAGTACCGCCGCGACGAGCACGGCACCGCCGACTACACCAGCGAGGGCACGACCGGCGTCGGCGTCCAGGGCCGGGTCGAGTACGTCGACTACGAGGGCCCGCGCGGGAAGTACCTGTCGTTCGAGCAGTACGGCGGCGGCCAGTGGGAGGCGGGACTCGGCGAGCGCGTCCCGGCCGGGTCGATGACCATCTACCCGGGCAGCGGTACCTGACCTTGCGCGCCACCATCGACACCCCCTACGCGGACGCGCGCGCCGACGGGCTCTCGTTCGCGCTCGGCCTCCCGCCGCTGGACGCCCTCGCCGTCCTGCCGGTGGAGCGCGCGGGCGTGACCGTGGAGCTGCGGCTGCTCGGCGCGTCCCACCAGATCATCGCCGGGCCGCTGAGCGAGACCGTGGCGTGCCTTGAGGGCGAGGCCGACCCGCTGCCCGGACGGGCCACGACGACCGTGCCGGGCTGGACGTACGAGTTCGCCGCCACGACCGCCGCGCACAGCGACGCGACGGCGTTCGCCCGCGCCGTCGAGGCGGTGTGCGCGCGGCTGGCCGACCGCGGTGACGCGCTGACCGGGGCCTTCCCCGGCTCCCCGCACGCCGTCACCGCCCTGACCTTGGAAGAGAAGACCGACGACGCCGGGCTGGGGTGGCGAACGTGGCACGCCTACCCGCAGACCAGGGAGATCGTGATGACGCGAAGCCGGCTGTTGACGTCCTCCCCTGCCTGAAGGCGGAGTATTCCAACCGTCCCTATATTGAGAGGAGGTCGGGTTGAGGTTCGCGGTTCGCCGGCCGGGTCAGCACCCGGCCTCCCCGCGCAGCCACCGTGCGTCCCACGGCGGTGTCTCGGATGTTGCAGGCGGCGTTGACGTCGGCGTTGGCCTGGTGCCCGCAGGCGACGCACCGGAATACCGCTTGGCTCTCGCGGTTGCCCGGTGCGCAGTGCCCGCAGGTGCCCCGCACGTTCAACTCCTCGACGGCGATGACGTCGAATCCGCGGGCCAGGGTCGTGCTGGTCTTCTCCAGCCAATCCTTGCGCCGGTCGCTCTCGCGTGCCTTCAGGCGGGCGATGGCGGCCTTGACGCGGGCGCGGCGGTGGGAACCGCGCTTGGCGCGGGCCAGGCGCCGTTGCAGCCGCCGCAGCCGGTCAGCCTCGGCGCTGGTGAGGGTAGGGGCGTGCAGGAGTTCCCCGGTGGACAGGGCCGCGGACACGGTGACGCCCCGGTCCACGCCCACCGCCTGCCCGTTGCCCGGTGCGGGTATCGGGTCGGGTATCGCGGCGAATGCCACATGCCGGCGCCCGGCACGGTCACGCGTCACCCGGAACGACTTCACCTCCGGCGGGACAGGGCGGGAGCAGCGGAACCTGACCCACCCCACCTTCGGCACGCGCACCTGCCCCACCCGGCGGGACACAAGGCGGAGGTCCCAAGCATTGCCACGCTGGCCGACGATCCGGAAGCCTTCGTGGACGCCGGCCTTGCGCCAGCTCGGCCGCCGGTGCGTCCCGGCGTAGAAGTTGGCCATGGCTGGGGCAAAGTCCTTGAGCGCCTGCTGCTGAACCGTGTTCGACCCGGCGCGCAGCCACTTGAACGCGGCGCGGGCCTGGGTGAGCTGGCGGCACTGCTCGGCGAACGAGGGGGCCGGGCCACGCCACGGCGTCCACCAGGAGTGTTGCTCGATAGCGAGGTTCCACACGAACCGGGCATGGCCGCAATGCTCCAGCAGGCTCGCCTCCTGAACGAGAGTCGGCCGCAAACGGTAACGGGACATGCACACGACGCTAACGAAAGGGACCGACAGAACATGACAGTACGGAGAGGTTTCCTCCCCGCCCTCAAGGCCGGGGTGTTCGCCCCAGAATCCCTGTGAACAGCAGATACCGGGTGGGCGGCGCAGTGGTCGCCGCCGTTGTGACCGCCACGGCGCTGAGCGGCTGCGGGCAGTCGCAGAAGTCGTGGCTCGGGGACAAGTACACCAAGATGGGGTCGGGCCAGTTCCGGTCCCCCAAGCCCCCGCAGACCGTCGCCGGGGAGATCGGCCGCAAGTTCAAGCCGATCGACAGGGTGAGCGGCATGACGACGGTGGGCTCAGGCGGAGGCATCTTCCTGCGCTACCCGAAGCTGGTCGTCGGCGTCCTGCCGAACGGGCCGGGCAGCCGGATCACGCTGGACAACGCCCGGAGCGGTTACAACCGCTACCACTCCTACGTGGGCAACCGGTGGAGCCGCCCAGGCAGCGGCGGATGGACGAGCAGCGGCGCCGCATCCTTCCGGGGCGGCGGACCAGGGTCGGGCAAATGAGGAGCGACACATGAACGACGACATCCTGCACGAGATCGGCGCGACGTTCGCCTACGGCGCGGTCGGCATCGCGCTGATGGCGCTCGGCTACCTGGTGGTGGAGGTGACGACGCCCGGCCGCCTCGGCAAGCAGATCTGGACCGAGGGCAACCGGGGCGCGGCGCTGCTGCTCGCGGTCAAGCTGTTCGGCATCGGCGCCATCGTCTTCACCGCCATCGTCACCAGCGACACGGACCTCAGCGACGGGCTGATCGACACCGCGGTGTTCGGCGGCTGCGGCATCGTGCTCATGATCATCGCGTTCCTGCTGCTGGACGTCCTCACGCCGGGCAAGCTCGGCGCGACGCTCGTCGGCTCCGGCGGCGCGGGCACCGCGATCCACCCGGCCGGCTGGGTCGTCGCCGCCGCCGACCTGGGCGTCGCCGCGATCGTGGCCGGGGCGGTCTCCTGACGGCGGGTGCTCCGGCGCGGGCCGCGCGGACGCTGATCCTCGCGGCCGTGTTCGTCTGCGCGGCGTGCGGGCTGGTGTACGAGCTGGCCCTGGTCGCGCTCGGCAGCTACCTGATCGGCAACTCGATCACGCAGGCGTCGATCGTCCTGTCGGTCATGGTCTTCGCCATGGGCGTCGGGTCGCTGGCCGCCAAGCCGCTGCAGGACCGAGCCGCCGCCGCGTTCGCCGTCGTCGAGGGCGCGCTCGCGCTCGCCGGCGGCGTCTCGGTCCTCGCGCTGTACGCGGCGTTCGCCTGGTTCGACGTGTACGCGACGGCGCTGGTGGCGGTGGCGTTCGCAGTCGGGGCGCTGATCGGCGCGGAGATCCCGCTGCTGATGACGCTGCTGCAGCGGATCCGCAAGCAGGACGCGGGGTCGGCGGTCGCCGACCTGTTCGCCGCCGACTACGTGGGCGCGCTGATCGGGGGACTGGCCTTCCCGTTCCTGCTGCTCCCGGTGTTCGGGCACATCAAGGGCGCGCTGCTCACGGGCGTCGTCAACGCGGTCGCCGGGATCGCGGTGGTGCTGTGGCTGTTCCGCCGCCAGGTCGGGCGCGGGACGCGGATCGCGCTCGTCTCCGGCATGGCGGCCGTCCTGGCCGTCCTCGGCGGGACGTACGCGCTGGCGGACGGCTTCGAGGTGGCGGCGCGCCACGCCCTCTACGGCGACGCGGCCGCGCACGCCTCCGGGGAAAGGACGCGCCCATGACCGGCGACACGGCAGTGGAGCCGGAGGCGGAAGAGGCCGCGGCGGGGAAGGCGCCGCTGAGCATCCCGGCGCGGGCCGCCCGCGCCATGGTGCTGGCGGCCGTGTTCACGTGCGCGGCGTGCGGGCTGGTGTACGAGCTGGCCCTGGTCGCGCTCGGCAGCTACCTGATGGGCAACTCGGTCACCCAGGCGTCGATCGTCCTGTCGGTGATGGTCTTCGCGATGGGCGTCGGGTCGCTGCTCGCCAAGCCGCTGCGGCACCGGCCGGTCGCGGCGTTCGCGATCGTGGAGGCCGCGCTGGCGCTGCTCGGCGGCCTGTCGGTGCTGGCGCTGTACGCGGCGTTCGCATGGCTGAGCCTGTACGGCCCGGCGCTCGTCGTCGTGTCGTTCCTGGTCGGGGCGCTGATCGGCGCGGAGCTGCCGCTGCTGATGACGCTGCTGCAGCGGATCCGCAAGCAGGACGCGGGGTCGGCGGTCGCCGACCTGTTCGCCGCCGACTACGTGGGCGCGCTGATCGGCGGGCTGGCCTTCCCGTTCCTCCTGCTGCCGCTGTTCGGGCACCTCAGGGGCGCGCTGCTGGTCGGCGCGGTCAACGTGGTGGCCGGGATCGCGGTGGTGCTGTGGCTGTTCCGGCGCGAGGTCGGCCGGGTGGCGCAGGCCGGGCTCTGGGCCGCGATGGCGGTCGTCCTGCTCGTCCTCGTCGGGACGTACACGCTGGCGGACGACTTCGAGGTATCCGCCCGCCAGGTGCTGTACCAGGACCCGATCGTCATGGCCAAGCGGACCCCGTACCAGGAGATCGTGATCACCCGGAAGGTGGCGCTGTCGGGACGTCCCGACATGCGGCTGTTCCTGAACGGCGACCTGCAGTTCTCGTCCGTGGACGAGTACCGGTACCACGAGTCGCTCGTCCACCCGCTGCTGTCGGGGCCGCACGGCAAGGTCCTCATCCTCGGCGGCGGGGACGGGCTCGCGCTGCGCGAAGTGCTGCGCTACAAGGACGTCAAGAGCGCGACGCTGGTCGAACTCGACCCGGAGATGCTGCACCTGGCGCGGACCTACAAGCCTCTCGCGGACCTCAACCAGCACTCGTTCGAGGACCCGAGGGCGCACGCCGTGACCGGTGACGCGTTCTCGTGGCTGCGCGGCCAGAAGGAGCGGTTCGACTCGGTCGTCATCGACATGCCCGACCCCGACGACGTCGCCACGGCCAAGCTGTACTCGGTCGAGTTCTACGGCATGGTGAAGCGGATCCTCGCGCCGGGCGGCCGGATGGTCGTCCAGTCGGGGTCGCCGTACTTCGCGCCGAAGTCGTTCTGGAGCATCCAGAAGTCCATCGCCGCCGCCGGCCTGGCGACGACCCCGTACCACGTGGACGTGCCCAGCTTCGGCGACTGGGGCTACGTGCTGGCGTCACCGGCGAAGGAGCCGCCTGCGCTGAAGCTGTCGCCCGCCGTCCCCGGCCTCCGCTTCCTGGACGAGTCGGTGCTGAAGGCGTCAGCGGTGTTCCCGAAGGACCGCCGCAGCCGCGACGTCGAGGTCAACACGCTCGTGCACCCGCGCCTCGTCCAGTACGAGGACGAGGAGTGGAAGGACTCCTAGTCGGGCACCGACCGGCGGATGGCCTTGTCGACGGCCCGCTGGAACGACGTCACGAGCGACTGGATCATGAGCGGCTTGAGCTTCCCGGCCATCTCCATGAGCCGTTCCCGCTCCTCGGGCGCGCGGCCGCCCTCCCGGTAGGGGCGCACGACGCTGTCCTGGAAGACCTGCTGCAGCTCGGCGGCGAGCGCGGTGGTGTGCCGGTCGACGGCGTCGTGCGAGGCGATCAGCGTGTCCAGCGGCATGGGGAGTTCGGCCAGCTCGGCGCTGATGCCGAGGAGCGCGGGGCTGATGACGCGCACCGCGTCCGCGGAGATCCGCTCGACGACGCCCAGAGCCTCCAGCCGTTCGACGGTCTCGTCGTCCAGATGGCGTCCGGCGCGGCGGTCGAGTTCGTGCCGGTCGAGGTCCTCCGGGCGCTCGGGCGCCCAGGGGGACAGCAGCGCCCGCTGGAGCGCGAGGTCTTCGGCGGGCGCGTCCAGGGGAATCCTCTTCAGGTGCTTCTCGATCGAGGCGAGGGTGAGGCCGAGCGACTGGAGCTCCCGGACGAGTTCGAGCCGCGCGAGGTGGTCGGCGCCGTAGAGGCCGGTCCGCCCGCGCAGCCGCGGTGGCGGGAGGAGCCCGCGTCCCGCGTAGAACCGGACGGTGCGCACGGTGACCCCGGCGCGCGCCGCCAGCTCGTCGACGGTGAGTTCCATCCCGCCTCCCTCTATGTGACAGCACCAGTGTTACATTAAACATGTATCAGCAGGCACTTACCGAGGGAGACCGCCGGATGGGACGGGACATCTACACCGAGGAGCACGAGGCCTTCCGCGACATGGTGCGCTCCTTCATCGCCAAGGAGGCCGCGCCCTTCCACGAGCAGTGGGAGAAGGACGGGATCGTCTCGCGCGAGGTGTGGCTGGCGGCGGGGCGCGCGGGCCTGCTCGGCATCGACATGCCGGAGGAGTTCGGCGGCGGCGGCAACCCCGACTACCGGTACTACGTGATCTTCAACGAGGAGCTGGCGAAGGCCGGCGTGCACGGGCCCGGCTTCGCCGTCCACAACGACATCAACGGCGGCTACCTGCGCCAGCTCTGCACCCCCGAGCAGCAGGCCCGCTGGTTCCCCGGCTACTGCTCCGGCGAGCTGATCACCGCGATCGCCATGACCGAGCCCGCCGCCGGGTCCGACCTGCAGGGCATCAAGACGACCGCGGTCAAGGACGGCGACGACTACGTCCTGAACGGCTCGAAGACGTTCATCTCCAACGGCGTCCTCGCCGACCTGGTCATCGTCGTCGCCAAGACCGACCCGTCCGCGGGCTCGAAGGGCGTCAGCCTCCTCGCCGTCGAGCGCGGCATGGACGGCTTCGAGCGCGGCCGCAACCTCGACAAGGTCGGCATGCACGCGCAGGACACCGCCGAACTGTTCTTCGACAACGTCCGCGTCCCCGCCGCGAACCTCCTCGGCGAGGAGGGCATGGGCTTCATCTACCTGATGACGAACCTCGCCCGCGAACGCCTGTCCATCGGCGCGACCGCCCAGGCCGCCGCCGAGGACGCCTTCGCGCAGACCCTGGAGTACTGCAAGACGCGCGAGGCGTTCGGCCGTCCCATCGGCAAGTTCCAGCACAACCGCTTCACCCTCGCCGAGATGAAGACCGAGCTGACCGTCGCCCGCGCCTTCACCGACGACTGCATCATCAAGGAGAGCGAGGGCGAGCTCACCGCCGACGAGGCCGCCATGCTCAAGTGGTGGAACACCGAACTGCTCAAGCGCGTCGTCGACCGCTGCGTCCAACTCCACGGCGGCTACGGCTACATGACCGAATACCCGATCGCCAAGGCCTACCAGGACGTCCGCATCCAAACCATCTTCGGCGGCACCACCGAAATCATGAAGGAGATCATCGGCCGCGGCCTGGGGGTTTGAGCGGTCACCTTCGCGAAACCTCTTGGGTGGCACGTTCTGGGGCGTGAACACACGCGAAGAGGTGGTCGTGCGGCTTGAGGCCGTGCGCAAGGTTTACGGCGATGTCGCCGCGTTGGACGGGGTGTCGCTGGAGGTCCGGGGCGGGGACGCCGTCGCGGTGATGGGGCCGTCCGGGAGCGGCAAGTCGACGCTGCTCAACATGGTCGCGGGGCTGGACAAGCCGACGACCGGCACGGTGACGGTGGACGGCGAGGACGTCGGCGCGAAGGGCGAGGCGGCGCTGGCGCGCTTCCGGCGGCGCCGGATCGGCATGGTCTTCCAGTTCTTCAACCTGCTCGACGACCTGCCCGCGCTGGAGAACGTCGCGCTGGCCGGGCGGCTCGTCGGCGTCCCGGCGCGCAAGGCGCGGGCGCGGGCGCTGGAGCTGCTGGACGAGCTGGGCATCGCCGACCGGCGCGCCGCCTACCCGGCGGTGCTGAGCGGGGGCGAGCGGCAGCGGGTCGGGGTGGCGCGGGCGCTGATGAACCGGCCCGCGCTGCTGCTGGCGGACGAGCCGACCGGGGCGCTCGACAGCGGCACCGGCGAGCAGGTTCGCGACCTGCTGCTCGACCTCAATCGGAAGGGGCAGACGGTCCTGCTGGTCACCCACGACCAGGCGCTCGCCGGCCGGTGCGCGACCCGCCTGGTCGACTTCGTGGACGGCCGGATCGTCCGCGAGGTCGCGCAGGCGAGGGAGCCCGTCAAGTGAGCGCGGTCTGGGCGGCCTCGCGGGCCGGGGTGCGGCGGCGCCGCCTGCAGGCGGTCAGCATCGGGGTCGTGGTGGCGCTGTCCACGGCGACCCTCGTGTTCGGGCTGGGTCTGCTGGCCGCCTCGAACTCGCTGTTCGACGACGCGTTCGCGAAGGCGCGCGGGGCGCACGCGACCGTGACGTTCGACACGGGGAAGACGACCGCCGGGCAGGTCGCGGCGACGGCGCACGCGTCCGGGGTCGCGGCTGCCGCGGGTCCCTTCCAGGCGGCCTTCCTGCCGCGGTCGCCGGGGATGGGCCCGGGGGTCGTCGGCGAGGACGGCATCCTCATCGCGGGGCGGGCCGAGCCCGGTGGTGCGGTGGACAGGCTGACGATCACTTCGGGCCGGTGGGCCCGCGCGCCCGGGGAGGTCGTGCTCCGCGGCGGGGACGCCGCCGGGCCTCGCCGGCTCGGCGACAACCTCGCGCCGCCGGGGTCTCCGGTGCTCAAGATCGTGGGCTTCGCCACCTCGGCGACGGACGGCGGGCCCCGCGGATGGGTGACGCCCGCCCAGATCGCCGCGCTTCGTCCGAGCAGGCTGCTGATGGCGTACCGGTTCGCCCGCGCCGGCGACGCGTCCCAGGTCAAGGCGAGTGTCGCCGCGGCGACCGCCGGGCTGCCGATGGAGGGCTACGACTCCTACACCGCCACCCGGCAGTCGTTCGAGGAGAACTTCAACGAGCTGCTCCCGTTCGTCACGGTCTTCGGCGCGCTCGCGATGGCCGTGTCGGTGTTCCTCATCGGCAACGTGGTCAGCGGCGCGGTGGTGTCCGGCTACCGCCGGATCGGCGTCATGAAGGCGCTCGGCTTCACCCCGGCGCAGGTCACCGCCGTCTACCTCGTGATGATCATGACCTCGGCGCTGGCGGGCTGCGCGGTGGGCCTCGTCGCCGGGCACCTGCTCGCCGCCCGGATGACGGCGACCCTGGCCGAGGGATTCGAGCTGCCGTCCGCCGGGGGCGGCGGTCTGGCGCTGGACGTGGCCGCGGGCGGCTGCGTGCTCGTGCTGGTGGTGCTGGCCGCGCTCCTGCCCGCGATGCGCGCCGGACGGCTGCCCGCCGTCCAGGCGATCAGCGCCGGGACGGTGTCGCGCCGGGGCCGCGGCCGGCGGGCGCAGCGGTGGCTGGCCCGCACCCGGCTGCCCGTTCCGGCCGGGCTGGGCCTGAGCCTGCCGGTCGCGCGCCCGGCCAGGACGGCGCTGACGCTCGCCGGTCTCTGCCTGGGCGTGCTCGCGGTGACGATGGGCCTCGGTCTGCACCAGACGGTCGAGAAGATCCTCACGGCGGACACCGAGGGGCACACCTCCGTCACCGTCGGCGTCGACCCGCACGGCGCCGGGACGGCGAACCTGTCGGAGCAGCAGGTGTACGCGCTGCTGCGCGCCCAGCCGGGCACCGCGCACGCGATGTCGTTCCAGCCCATGCCCGTCCGGATCCCCGGGATGTCCTCGACGCTGTCCGCCGAGACCTACAGCGGGGACTACGCGGCGTTCCTCGGCGACAGCATCGTCCGCGGACGCTGGTTCACGGGCAAGGGCGAGGTGGTGACGACCGAGGCGTTCCTGCGGCTCAACGGCATGGACGTGGGCGACACCCTCACCCTGCGCACCGGCGATGAGCAGGTGAAGCTGCGGATCGTGGGCTCGTTCGCGCACTCCGACACCGGCAGGCTGATGCTCGACGCCGCGAGCCTGCCGGGTTCCGCGGGCGGCATCGAGCGGCGGCCGTTCGCGGTGATCGTGACACCGGGCACCGATCCGTCCGCCTACGCCGCGAGCCTCGACCGGGCCGTGCCCGGGCTGCACGCCGAGGCCGTCGAGCCGGACCTCGGCGGCGGCGCGATCCTCAACGGGCTGTTCCTGCTGTTCTCACTGCTCATCTGCGGGGCGGCGGCGCTCGGCGTCCTCAACAGCGTGGTCCTGAGCACCCGGGAGCGCAGCCGCGACCTGGGCGTGCTCAAGGCCGTCGGCATGACGCCGCGGCAGGTCGTCCTGATGATGGTGACGTCGATGGCCGCGCTCGGCGTCGTCGGCGGCGCGATCGGGGTCCCGCTCGGGGTGCTCGCCCATCACGGCGTCGTGGTGCTGACCGGCGAGGTCCTCAGCAGCGGGATGGCCACGTCCTGGATCCACGTCTACACCTGGCCGCTGCTGGTGCCGCCCGCCTGCGCCGGGCTGCTGGTCGCGGTGCTCGGCGCCTGGCTGCCCGCCGGCTGGGCCGCCGCCACCCGCACCGCGGCCGTGCTCCGCAGCGAGTGAGGCGCCGCCGGGAGGGCCACGGCCACCGACAGCCCGCCGTCCGGGCCGGCCGTGGCCTTCACGGTGCCGTCGTGGGCGTGGACGATCGCGGCGACGATGGACAGCCCGAGCCCCGCGCCGCCGTCCGACCCGGTCCGGTCGGCGTGCAGCCTGCGGAACGGTTCGAAGAGATCGTCCACCCTCTCGGGCGGGACGCGCGGACCGGTGTTGCGCACGACCAGCCCATCGCGCGACAGGTCGACCCGAACGTCCCCGCCGGGCTGGTTGTGCTGGATCGCGTTCTGCACCAGGTTGGCGACCATCCGGGTGAGCAGCACTTCGTCGCCCGTCACGGTGACGGGCTCCGTGGCGGCGGTAACGGTGACGCGGGCCTTCTCGGCGAGCGGCCCGGCGTCCTCGACGACCTGCCCGGTCACGGCTTCGAGGTCCACTGGACCGCGGGCGTCGAGCCCGCGCTCGCCCTGCGCGAGGACGAGCAGCCCCTCGATGAGCCGCTCCGACCGCCGCGTGTTGAGCAGCATCTCCGCCCTGACCTCCGCGAGCCGTTCCGGCGTGGGATCGGCCAGCCCGACCTCGATCGCCGTCCGCTGGATGGCGAGCGGGGTGCGCAGCTCGTGGGACGCGTTCGCGACGAACCGGCGCTGGCTGTCGACCGCCTGCTCCAGCCGGTCGAGCATGGCGTCGAAGGTGTCGGCGAGCTGCCTCAGCTCGTCCTGCGGGCCGTCCAGCGCGATGCGCTCGTGCAGGGTGGACAGCGACAGCCGGCGGGCGGTGCCGGTGATGCGGTGCAGCGGCCTCAGCAGCCGGCCGGTGAGCCACCACGACACCGCGAACGCCAGCACGATGATCACCAGGAGCGCGACCAGGGTGACGACCCGCTGCGAGTCGACCAGGCTGTCCTGGAACTGCTCGGGCCCGACGACCCGCTTCTGCCCCGCCGGCGGGAGGGGCTCCACGGCCCGGAACGGGACGTCCGCGCACGGCAGTTCGGGGGGACGCCGGGCGCACGGAATCTCAGCGGCGGGAACGTTGAAGGGCACGTCCTGCACCTTGTCGCTGATGATCTTCTTCTGGATCCACACGGCGACGCCGAGCACGCTCAGCGTGATCACGGTGAAGAGCCCGCCGTAGAGCAGCGTCATCCGGGCCCGGACCGTCATCGGCCTCACAGCCGGTACCCGCTCCCGGGCACGGTGACGATGACGGCCGGCTCGCCGAGCTTGGCCCGCAGCTTGCTCATGGTCACTTTGACGACGGTCGTGAACGGGTCGGTGTTCTCGTCCCAGGCCCGCTCCAGCAGGTCCTCGGTGCTGACGACCGTGCCCCGCGCCTGCATCAGCACCTCCAGCACCGCGTACTCCTTGCGGGACAGCGCCAGCCGGCGGCCGTCCCGGAACGCCTCCCGCCGCGCCGTGTCCAGCGTGAGGCAGCCGTGCACCAGCACCGGCGGCAGCGGCGCGACGTTCCGCCGCGCCAGCGCGCCGACCCGCGCCACCAGTTCGTCGAACGCGAACGGCTTGGCCAGGTAGTCGTCCGCCCCCAGGTTCAGGCCGTCCACCCGCTCGTGCACGGCCCCCGACGCGGTCAGCATCAGGATGCGCACCGCCGCGCCCCGCTGCGCCAGTTCCCGGCAGATCTCGTCGCCATGGACGCCCGGCAGGTCGCGGTCCAGGACGAGGACGTCGTACTCGTTGACCGCGAGCCGCTCCAGCGCCCCGTCCCCGTCGTAGGCGACGTCCACGGCCATCGCCCGCTTCCGCAACCCCTCGGCCACCAGGTCGGCCAGGAACCGCTCGTCCTCGGCCACGAGTATCCGCATCCTCACATTGCCGCAGACAACGCATAAGCCCCCGGTTAACGGACGAAGGTCGTCATCAGGGCGCCGTGCGTTCGGCGAGGGCGGCGAGCTGGCCGGCGACGGTTCCCCAGCCGTCGGCGAAGCCGAGCTTCTCGTGCTGCGCGCGGGACTCCGGGTCGCCGTGCCGGACGGTCATCCGGTAGTCGGTGCCGTCCGGGTGGTCGTCCAGCGTGATCGTGGCCGTCATCGCGACCGGGGCGGGGCTCGCGGGACGCCAGCTGCCGTCGATCGCGTTGGTGAACACGATCCGCCGGTGCTCGTCGACGGCGAGGAAGCACGCGTTCAGGTGCGGGACGAACTCGGAACCGTCGTCGCTCATCCGCGTGACGAACGCCCCGCCGGGCCGCAGGTCGAGGCTCTCCACCCGGCAGCGGGTCGGAGCCGGGATCCACCACCGCTCCAGCTTGGACGGGTCGGTCCAGGCGTTCCACACGGTCGCGCGCGGGGCGCGGATGATCCGCTCCAGGTACAGGTCGAGGTCGGGGTTCATCTGGTGTCCTCCTCAGGGTCGGTGACGAACTGCTCAAGGCGGTCGGTGCGCTCCTCCCAGATCCGGCGCTGCTCGGCGAGCCAGTCGTCGACGAGGCCGAGCCGCTCGCGGTTGAGCACGCACGTGCGCACCCGTCCGGACTTGACCGTGTGGATGAGCCCGTTCGACTCGAGCATCCGCACGTGCTTCATGAACGAGGGGAGGGTCATCGGGAAGTCGCGGGCGAGGTCGCCGACGCTCGTGGGGCCGCGCCCGAGCCGCCGGACGACGGCGCGCCGGGTCGGGTCGGCGAGGGCGACGAACACGCCGTCCAGCTGCGCCGAATACTGTGCCATGAGGCTAAGTATTGCGTCCCGGCGATGGTTAGCGCAAGGGTTAAGTATCTGGGCTACCGACTGGCGCGGCGACGGTCGCGGAGTTTCCGCCAGCCCCAGCCGACGTAGATGAGGATCAAGAGCGGGCCCAGCAGGACGCCGCCGACGATGCGCGTGACGCCGTGCACTCTCTCGTCGGTCACCGACCCCGTGATGGCGTTCTCCGGGTCGCGCGGGTCGTAGAGCACCCGGACGACGTCGCCCTTGTCCTCGTCGCCGTCCGCCCAGACGCTGTGGTGGGTCTCGTCCGAGGCGGCGAACCTGACCAGGATGTAGTGCTTGACGCCCGTCCCCGGCCCGTCGCTCCTGGCCCGCGTGTCCTGGACGGTCCCGATGGTCGGCCGGCCGCGATCGGCGAGCGCCGAGGCGTCCCCCATCTGCTGCGCACCCTGAGTCAGCCAGGTGAGGCCGATGATCGGGATGCAGAGTCCGATCACCGCGGCCACCACCCACATGACGATGACCAGCACCCGGCGAGCCCACATGAACCGTCCGCGACCGCTCTCCCCGTGAGCTCCCATCCCCTCAACCCAACCAGCTCCCCCAACCCCGTTTCAATCCTCCGATACCTGGGGCGTCCGTTGGTACAGTGTACCTGCGAAGTTGATCGACAAGGGAGCGGCCGTGAAGAGTCCACTGGGTTTCGCGTGGGCCAGAGAAGTCATTGAGGATTCGCTCGGTGGGCTCAGCGTGCACACACCGGAGCGGGCGGTATGGCGCTATCGCAGGTCACTGCCCGAGTTCGTCTGGGATGCGGCCCAGTTGGAGGGCAATCCATTCACTTATCCGGAGGTGCAGACCCTGATGGATGGCGTAACCGTCGGGGGGCGCAAGGTGAGTGATGAACGTCAGGTCCTGGCCTTGGCCGACGCGTCCCGCGAGGTGCTCGATCTCGTCACGGGTGGCGAGTTCGTCCTGGAGAAGGCCACCTCCGACCGCCTGCACGCGATCATTGCCCGCGACGAGGCGCTGGAATCGGGCATGTTCAGAGGCGAAGGGACCGTGATGCTGACCCCCGGCGTGAGCTTGGGCGAGCATGGTCGCTATCTGCCGCCGGAGACCGAGCCCGGCGGCGGCAATCTGCGCGCCCTGTACTCCGACGGTGTGGCATGGCTGGCAGAGGAGGTCTCCGATGTGGCGGAGGAGGCGATGGCGTACTTTCTCTTCGCCGTACTTCAGCAGTTCTACTTCCACGGCAGCAAACGGACCGGGCGGTCGATGATGAACGGTCATCTGATGGCACACGGCATCGATGCGATCAGTGTTCCGGCGGCCCGGCGTCAGGAGTTCAACGCGGAGATGGTCCGTTTCTACTTGGACCGGGATGCTACTCGGATGCTCGCTTTCCTCCTGTCGTGCCATCCCGAGCATGCAGGCTATTGATATGCCGTCCGACGGACGCCGCAAGGACGCCGACGGCCGGCCCGTGGACAGTTTTGGACGCCACAGATACCCGATCGCCATCGACACTGAACGGGAGTACGCCCCGGCGGCGGAACGTGCCCGGCGTGAACGGGTGACGATGCAGTGGGTCGTCCAGTCCCTCACGCGTGCGTACGGTGCCGGACTGGTGGTGCTGGGCCCGGCTCCCGGCGGGCCGCCGGGGCGGACGAACAGGCCGTTCGCCCAGACCCGCCAGTTCTGGCTGCACCGGGAGTCCGAGCACGACGCCGCTGAGGCGCGTGCGGCCGCCGTTGACGGGGTCGGGTTCGGTGTGGCGGTTCGGTGGCTGCTGCGAGCTTACGGCGAGGGGCGGCTCGACCTGCAGGTCGTCGTGGTGGACAGGCGGAACGCGCTCCGGTAGTGCGGTCGGGGTGGCGTTTTCGGTCCTGACATGTCGTGATCTCTTGGGTAGCATGAGATCGCGTCGGCCGGCATCCTCTTCGAGGAGCGTTCGAATGGTGGCAGGAATTCGTCGCCGGGCCCTTGTTCCGTTCTTCGGCCTGGCCTTGCTCTTTCCCGTGGCCGCCTGCGGGCCCGGGTCTTCCAGCAAGAGTGGTACGGGGCCGGAGAAGTCCACGGTCAACGTCGGCTATCTGCCCGCGCCCGACTTCGCGGCATTGTTCGTGGCGAAGCAGAAAGGGTTCTTCCGGCAGGCCGGGCTCACCGTGAAGACGCAGCTGGAGACCGGCGGGGCGGCGGCGGTGCCGAAGCTGGCGGGCGGCAGCCTCGATTTCAGCGTCAACAACTATGTCTCCGCCATCCAGGCGACGGCCAGGGGAGTCGGGCCGGAAAAGGTGGTCGCGGACGCGTACGGGGCGGCTCCGGGAACCGTCGGCATCATCGTCGCGGGCGATTCGCCGATCCGGCGGCCGCAGGATCTCGCCGGAAAGAAGGTCGCCGTCAACACGAAGGGCAATTTCGCGCAGCTAGAGGTGGCCGCGGGGCTGAAGCAGTACGGGGTGACGATTCCCGAGTCGGATTTCGCCGAGGTCCCCTACCCGCAGATGGAGCTCGCGCTGAAGGACGGGAGCGTCGATGCCGCGCTGGCGATCGAGCCGTTCATCACCGCCACCGGAAAGTCATTGGGCGCCCGCATGGTGCTCGACTCGGGCGCCGAGAACGGGCCGGCGCCCGACCTCCCGATCTCCGGCTACGTGACGACGCGGAAGTTCGCCAAGGAGAATCCCCGGACCGTCGCGGCGTTCCGGCAGGCGATCGAGAAGGCGCAGCGGCTCGTCGCGGGCGACCGGAAGCTCGTGGAGAGCATCCTCCCCACCTACACCAAGATCAGCGCGGCGATGGCGTCCAGCATCCGCCTCGCCCGCTACCCGACGTCGGTGAGCCGCGCCCGCCTCCAGCGTGTCGCCGACCTCATGCTCCAGTACGGATACCTGAAGTCGCGGTTCGACGCCGGATCGCTTCTCTAGGCGGCGCCGCGTGCGACGTCCAGGACCCGGTCGGCGTTGCCGCCGTCGCCTCCGCGCCAGGCGACGTGCTGGTCCGGGCGTACGAGAACCAGGGGCGCCTCGTACCGTCCGGGCAGGGGCGTTGCCGTCAGGTCGACGACCTTGAGCGGGACGCCGGACGCGTGCGCTGCCCGTTCAAAGGCGGTGGGGTTAGCAGGGCCCAGGCGCAACAGCGTGAACCCGTCCCCGAGCATGTCGAACAGGGACCGTCCGCCGGGCAGCCACGCGTGCGGAAGCCGGGCGCCAGGGCGGGCGGTAGGGGAGTAGGACATCGGCGTGTGCGGCGGCACCGGCGAACCGTCGTCGACGACGATCGGGGACGCCGCGTAGTGATAGCCCAAGACGAGGCCCTCGCTGTAGAACTCGCCGGCCTTCGCCTGGAGGGCGGCGGCGATGTCGTCGCCGCTGTCCAGCAGGGACGCGAAGGACGGGGCGAGGAGCTTCTCCTGAGCCGAACTGTCGGCGATGGTCTGCGCCGCGACCGGGCGGCGCTCCGGCTCGTAGCTGTCCAGAAGGGCGGGACCGCCCCAGCCCTGGAGGACGGCGGCGAGCTTCCAGCCGATGTTCACCGCGTCGCCGACGCAGGTGTTGAACCCGTGGCCGCCCCACGGCGGGTTGAGATGCGCGGCGTCACCGACGAGGAAGGTACGGCCGGACTTGTAGCGGTCGACCAGCAGCATCCGCGCGATCCAGGGATCGGTGGCGATGACGCGTACGGGTATCTCATGCTCGTCGCCGATGAGGGACCGCACCAGCGCGAGTGCGTCCGGGGCCTCCTCGCGGGTGTCGACCTTCTGGACGATGGTCCACCAGCGGTCGTGCAGGTCGAGCCGTCCCATCAGGCCGGACACGTTCGGGCTGACGACCCAGTACTGCACCGCCGGGTCCAGGGAGACCTTCTCGGCGAGGCCCGGCGCCTCGAAGACGACGCTGAGGTTGGGACGCTCGCCGCTCGACCCCGTGTAGGAGGCGCCGATGGCCGTCCGAGTGATCCCGGCGGCGCCATCGCATCCCAGCAGGTACTCCGCCGACACGACGCGGGTCGCGCCGTCCGGGTCCGTGACCGTGGCTCGCACGCCATACGCGTCTTGCTCAACGGCGACGACAGCGTGCCCTATCAAGCAGGTGACGGACGGAAGCTCTTCCACCGCCTCCCGCAGTACCCGCTCCACGACCGGTTGCGGCACCTGCTGGCCCGGCTCCGCCCGGTCATCGCGGCGGACGTCGTACAGCCCGAACGCGTTGCGGAACCGGGTGAGCTCCGTCCCGAGCAGAGAGGTGCAGAAGGCGACGTCCTGCGACCAGGAGACGTGCAGGGCCGCCGCGTCCCGCAACCGCCCGGCGAGCCCCCACCGGCGCATGTGCTCCATCGTCCGGACGCTGGTGGTCTTCGCGCGCGGACGGTCGTGGTCGATGGCGACGCGCGGCTCGACCAGGCACGTCCGGATCCCGCGCCGTCCGAGCTCCACCGCCGCCGCGAGCCCCGCCGGCCCGCCGCCCGCGACCAGCACCTGCACTCTGGGGGTCCTCATATCTCCCAAAGTATGGGCATAAACGGCGAGGTGGGACGCCTCGGCTGCCCGGGGGCGGCCATGACGCGAGACCGCAAGCCGGAACCGCTCGCCGCCGCCTCAGCGAATCTCGTCCCACATGGTGCGGGTCATCTCGTACTCGACCTCGCCCAGGTCCGCACCTGGTAGCGGATCGTCGAACCCCGGGTAGTACGTGCGCACGTACCGCATGCCGATGGCCCGCATCACGCCCCTGGATCCGGCGTTGGCGGCCATGGTCTGCGCGATCACGCGACTCTGCCCGACCGTGTCGAAGGCATGCCGCAGAAGGACGCGGGACGCCTCGCTGGCGAAGCCTTGCCGCCAGTGCCGGCGAAGGACGCGGTACCCCAGATCCGAGACGGTCGGATCGTCGGGCTGATCGGGACCATGCGCCGGCGGCAGCATCATGAGCCCGATGAACTCGCCCACCTCCTCCGATGCCGGCACCGTTGTGCCTGGCTCGCTGCCATCGGAGGCGAAGGCCGTCCAGAAGCCCAAGCCGTCCACCTTGCCTGCCGCAGCCATCCGCCGCCGATGAGAGGCGACCATCTCGTCCCTGGTCGGCAGCCGTCCAGCGAGATAGCGAAGCACCTGCGGGTCGGAGTCGAGCCGAACCTCCAGGTCGAGGTGCCGGTCGGCGAGCGGGACCAGCAACAGGCGGTCGGTGCGCAAGATCGATTGAGGCACGCAGGAACCGTCGCACACCGATGGCGGCGAAGCGATCCGATTTCCCGCCGGCGGATCCGGGCTGAGCGGACCACGACCACCCGATGATCGCCAGCAGGCCCGCCGCCAGTCAGGTGCCGGCGCAGGCGAAGCAGGTCCGGGCGGCAGGGCGGGCGGCCAGCCGCTCCGCCCCGACCGGGCCGCCGCATTGCTCGCAGACGCCGTAGGTGTCATCGCCGAGCCGGCGCAGCGCGTCATCGATGTCGGCCAGCTGCGCACGGGCCCGTCCTAGGGACGCCTCGATCCGGGCGCGTTCGAAGGCGATGGTGGCGCCCTCCGGGTCGTGCTCGTCATCCACCCCGGTCTGCGCCGAAGCCTCGACGACACCCTCCCAGTCGCCGCTCAGCGACGCGATGAGCTTCACCGTCTCGGCCCGCTCCCCGGCCAAACGCTCCTCCACCGTGGTCATCCAATCCTCAACACCCGCCGCATCACCTCCCATTCCAACCGCCCAGCGAGGCGGCCAGGCCAATCCGCGGTCGGCGCTTCGTCGTCAAGATGACGCTGGACGAGCCGTGCACGGCGCAGGCGTCGTGTCGTTGTTCGGCTCTAGGGACAACCCACGGCTCACCCAGATCTGCATGACCGTCGACACCCGCCTTGCATGTCGTAAGGGAGGCCGATGAGACCAGCCGGCGTGGAGGAGTTTCTGCGCGAAGACCTGTTCGTGGGCGTTCGACCTCCTCGAAGAGGCGCGGAAGAGATTCGCCGGCAGCGTGGTGACCCTCCTCGCCGTCTGGCGCGCCCACCGGCTGGAGGCGATCCTGCGCGAGTGCTGGGACAAGGGCGTCGTGCTCGCCGGGACGAGCGCTGGGAGCCTGTGCTGGCATGCCGGAGGGGTGACCGACTCCTTCGGCGACTCGCTGACGGTGCCGGCCGACGGCCTGGGATTCCTCCCGTTCAGTAACGGCGTTCACGACGATCTCACCGACCAGCCACGCCGGGCCCGCTACCGGCGAGCCGTGGCCGACGGAGTGCTACCGCCCGGCCATGCCACCGAGACGGCGTCGCACTGCACTACATCGGCACCGAACTGCACCGGGCACTGGCGGTCCTGCCCGACCGCCGCGCCTGGCGCGTCGAGGCCGATCAGATCACCGCACTGGAGCCAGAACTACGACTTCCCTGAACACTCCAGCCATAACGAAAGATCCGGGCCCGGGGGAGGTGGCGGCCTCGGCCGGTCGGCTGAGGCCGGCGCTGCCGAGGGTGGGCCGTCCCCGAATACGGCTGGAGTATCAGGTGGGCATTTGGGCCCAGACGATCTTGCCTTCGCCGGTGGCGGAGGGACGGGTGCCGGTCTGCTTCGCGTAGGCGGAGACGATGGCGAGGCCGCGGCCGTTTTCGGCCGTGAGGGATCGAGGGCTCGGGGTCGGGAGTTCGGGGGACGGGTCCCAGCACTCCAGAAGCGGCGTCCCCTCGTACAAGGCGCAGCGGAGTCGGATCTGCCGACCGCGCGCCGCCGTGACGGCATTGGTGACGATCTCGCTCATCACGAGGGTCGAGTCGTTGATCACTTCGCGGTCGAACCCCCAGTTCGTGAGGGCGTATCGGACGAGTTCGCGGGCCAGTACGACCGTTGACGGTACGGCGAGCAAAGTCAGGCGCACCTCGGGAATGCCGGGTGCCGGGGTGACGAGATCAAGATCGTTCATTGAGGGCCGTCCTCGGTTCGCGGAATCTGCCCTCACTGTGGGTGTTCGCAAATTAACCTGAAGTGATTTCGAGGTGGCGCGATACATCTATGGGGGAGCGATGAGTGTTCGCGAGTCGATCGACCCGGCGTCCTCGCTGTGGGCTTGGCTGGCCTTCGACCTGTGGTTTTACCGCACGCAGCGAGGTCTCTCGCTCGCTCAGACCGCCTTGGTCGTCCACGTGACCCGGGCGACCGTATCCAACTGGGAGGCCGGACGACTTCGGCCGCGCGACGTCTACATGAAGCGCCTCGACGAGGCGTGGAAAACCGGTGGTCACTTCGAGCGGTTGTTCATGTTCGCTTGTAGCGGTCACGACCCCGATTGGTACAAGCAGTATCTCCAGTACGAACGGGGGGCCACGAACATCGAGGTTTACCACGGCAAGATCGTCCCGGCGCTCCTGCAAACGGAGGCGTACACCCGTGCCCTGGTGGCCGACAGCGACCAGAAGTTGGATGTTGGCAAGGAGACCGAAGCACGGTTGCAGCGTCAAGAGATCCTTGCCAGGGACGAGCCGCCCTACCTCTGGGTCCTTCTCGATCAAGAGGTATTGGAGTGTCGTGTCGGGGGGGCTGCCGTGATAGAGGAGCAGCTCGCGTATCTCATCGAAGTCGGCAGGTCACCGCGATCTGCGGTCCGGATAGTTCCCCGCTCTGTCGGGCGACATCCTGGGCATGATGGGGCGATCCAGATACTTCGAGTAGGCTCCCGAGAGGTGGCGTACGTGGGCGCACAACTCGGCGGGCGGCTCATTGAAGGCGGAGACGAAATTGCGAAGCTCGCGCTCCGATTTGCCCAGATCGGAGCCATCGCCTTCTCGAAGAGTGACTCTCGGGATCTGATCGAACAGACGATGAGGACATATGCGGACGATCGAGTGGCGTAAGAGTTCTCGTAGCGGCGGTGACAGTGATCCCGCATGCGTTGAGCTGGCGGGGTTGGAAGGCCGGGTGTGGGTGCGGGACTCCAAGGATCCGGGCGGGGAGCGGCTGGCGTTCGGGCGGGATGCCTTCGCCGGGTTGCTGGAGCGGGTGAAGAGCGGCGAGTTCGGCCTGTAGAGGTAGGTGTCGATGGCCAAGGACCCGGCGCGGTTGCGTGAAAAGGCGCTGAAGTACGGGCGTAGCGTGTACGAGCATCTGGAGGCTGAACGGCACGCGAGGATGGCGTCCGCCGCCGGTCGCGCCGAGGCCGTCCTCTTCAGGCTCATCTGTGGTGACCCGCTCGACCTGGGTTTCTGTTCGGCCTTCGGGGAGATCGCCGACCTTCATTCGTATTCTGCGAGCGGAGTCCAGTTCAAGGGTTTCGCTCACATGTCGGGAGCGCTCGCCCGCGCCGCATTGTGGGCTCACGACAGGGCGGACCCCTCGGGTGGCGACCCCGCGAACGTCGTCCAGGCGGTCCGCGAATCGGCTGCGGTGACCACCGACTTCCCGCGGTTCGACGGCGGTGCCCGGGACATGTCACCGGAGACCAGGGTCATCGCGGCTGCCGACGCGCGGCTTCGGCTCGCCCATCTGCTGGCGAAGCAGCGGCCGGGCCGCGACAAGAAGGCCATGACCCCCGATCAGCTCAACCGGACGCTCCGTACCCGCGACAAGTTCTATAGCAGCGACGAGGAGCTTCTTCACCACTTCCACACCGCCTCCGGTGTCGCGCTGGATGTCGTCGACGAAGCGCAGGCCCTGGTTCAGGAGGCGGTGGAAGCCCATCGGGTCATCGGGGCAATCGGCTCCCGGGGTATGGAGGACGCCATTCGGGCCGAGGAGCTGGCGTCCACGACCCGGGCTCTGCTCGACTAGGCCCTCCTCGCGGCAAGGGCATCGGGCGGACGAGGTGAGCTGCGGCCGCAAGATCTACGATTTGGCGCATGCCGGGCGGTGGTGAGGGGTGGAGCGGGGTGCGGCGGCGGTGGTTTCTCGTGGCGGCCGTTGTCGTGCTGGGGCTTGGAGCGCTTGTCGCATCGCAGGTCGGGGCCGTGCTCAAGGTCGAGGTCGCGCCTGCCGCGATGCCGTCCGAGAAGGGGGCAGCGGCCAGGGTGGCGGCTGCCGTCGAGCCGCCGCGGTTCGCCTCGATTTGGTTGCCCGATGGTGGGGCGGACGTTGAGCGGCGGCGGGAGCGGGTTGCGGCGGAGGCCGTCGCGTCCGCGGTTGTGGGGCGTGGGCTGCCGAAGCCGCGGG
>NZ_SMKY01000142.1 GCF_004349235.1 Actinomadura darangshiensis
AGCTGCCGCACGCCCCGGTCTCGCCGGTGTCGCGGTACATCGGGTTCTTCGGCGTGGACGTGAAGTTCGGGTGCGCGACCGCAGCGCTGCGGGTGGAGCGGCGGCTGCTCGACCGGGAGTTCCGCAGCGCGGACGCGGCGATCCGCGAACTGGCCGTCGGCTACCTCGCCGGTCACCACACCGATCCGGAGCGCCGGGTCTCCACGCATGTACGGCGGGCGCTGATGGAGAGCGTCGGCGCCGGTCCGCCGGGGATCCGGCATGTCGCGCGGCTCTTCGCGATGCATCCGCGCACCTTGCAGCGGCGGCTCGCGGCGGAGGGGACCGGGTTCGAGGCGATCCTGGAGGACGTCCGGCGGGAGCTCGCGGTGCGCTACATCACCACCACGGACCTGCCCTTCGCGCAGGTGGCCGCCATGGCGGGCTTCGCCGGCCAGTCGAGCCTCAGCCACGCCGTGCGGCGGTGGCGGGGCGCCAGTCCGAGCGAGGTCCGCAGGCGGGCGCGGGGCGCATGAGGTTGTCGCGCTGAAGCAAATCTCTCCCGGGCCGGGCGGGCATCCTGCAGGGCCGGACGAGAGGAGCGACCCCATGATCACCGAAGTCGGCGCGCGGACGATTCCCGAGTTCGAGGGCGTCCACGACGTGTGGCCGCGGGGCGAGCGGCTGCGCGCGGTCCGCGCGGCGGCCGCCGCGTACAAGGAGCGGTTCAAGGCCGAGGGCCGGGTGCGGGCGGTGAAGTCGGTCGACATCGCGGCGGCGCCCTACCCGGTGAACTACGCGTTCCACAACGCCGTCTCGGTGCCCACGCTCCCGCTGATCTCGATGATCAACCGGATGCTCGTCGTCCAGTACGACGACTGGGGCGGCCGGCCGCGGACGCTGGTCTTCGAGCCCACGGTGCCGGACGGCTCGGCGGAGGCACCGTTCTACCGCAACCTCCAGAAGGTGATCGACAGGATCCCCGGCGGCAAGCTGCTGGAGCGGGTGGTGCTGAAGTACTACGCCGAGCCCGGCGACGTCCTGCGCGGCCTCGGGCTCGCTCCGGACGACGTCGACTTCTGCACCTTCGACCACCTGCACGTGCAGGACCCGCGGATGATCCTGGGCTCCACCGAGATCGTCGAGGGCGAGCGGGCGCCGCGGGAGCCGCTGTTCGGCGGGGCGAGGATGCTCGTCCACAGCCGGGAGCTGGCCACCCTGCAGTCGCTGCACCCGATGCAGTGGGCGTGGTACGTCGACGGCGGGCTGGGCGGCGTCGACCCGGACAAATTCGTCACCTTCGACGGGGACGTCGAGCTCGGCCCGGGCGTCGCGCTGCTGTGGACACCCGGTCACACCGACGGCAACCACTCGCTGGTGCTCAACACTCCCGACGGCGTGTGGGTGTCGTCCGAGAACGGCATCTCGCTGGACAACTGGCAGCCGGAACTGTCCAGAATCCCCGGCGTCCGGCGCTACCACGAGGCGTTCGGCCGCGAGATCTGCCCGAACGCCAACACGCTGGAGGACTCACTCGACCAGTACGACTCGATGGTCAAGGAGAAGACCCTGGCCGACCCGTGCAAGGACGACCCGTGCTGGCTGCAGATCCTGCCGTCGACCGAACTCGCCCCGTGGAAGCGGTTCTGGCCGGTGGTGCCGACCTATGTCCACGGCGGCATCGAGTACGGCGAGATCAAGGGGTCGCGGTGAGCGGTCCCCGGGGCGGCGCGGTCGTCACCGGGGCGGGCGGCGGGCTCGGCAGGCTGATCGCCGCGCTGCTGGTCGAGCGCGGCCACCGGGTGCTGGTCACGGACGTGAACGGGGACGCCGCGCGGGCCACCGCGGACGGGCTCGGCGCGTCCTGGGCCGCCGTCGACGTCCGGGACGAGGCCGAGGTGGACGCGGCGCGCGACCGCATCGTGGCCGAGGCCGGCCGCCTCGACGTGTGGGTCAACAACGCCGGCGTGCTCGCGACCGGGCCGGCCTGGGAGCAGCAGCCCGCGACGCGCCGCCTGATGCTGGAGGTCAACGCGCTCGGGACCGTCAACGGGACGGTCGCGGCGATCGAGGCGATGCGGAGCGCGGGCGGCGGGCACGTCGTCAACATCGTGTCGCTGGCGGGGCTGACCGCGGTGCCGGGCGAGGCGGTGTACGCCGCGTCCAAGCACGCCGCGATCGGCTTCAGCCTGAGCACGCTCGCCGACCTGCGCCTGGCGGGGATCGAGGAGATCGACATCTCCTGCGTCTGCCCGGACGGGATCTGGACCCCGATGCTCCACGACAAGCTCGGCGACCCGGCGTCGGCGCTGTCGTTCTCCGGGCGGCTGCTCAGGCCGGAGGAGGTCGTCGAGGCAGTGCGCAAGGTGCTCGACCGTCCGCGTCCGGTCACCGCGGTGCCCGGCTGGCGGGGCGTCCAGGCGCGCCTGGCCGACGCGGTCCCCGGGCTCGGGCTGCGCGCCCTCCCGCTGGCGGTCGCCCAGGGCAGGTGGGTGCAGCGGAGGATGCTGGCCAGGTCCCGGCGGAGGGGCGGCCGGCCGGAGGACTGAGGGGCCGGCGGGGTCGCTGGTAGGATCGCGGCCGACGCGTGGGCGGATGTGACGCAGCCTTGAGGCCCGCCCCGGCGTGACGCCGCCGGTCCCGGATCGGCGCAGGGTACTGTCCGCCCGCTCGTCCACAGTTAGGTTCCCGGTGTCGTTCTCCCCCTCGGCCGTCCGCCGCAACTGGCTGTTCTGCGTGGTGCTGGTGGCGGGCGTGGTGCTCCGGGTGATCACCATGCTGGGGTTCCGGGGCGTGCTGTGGTTCAACGACAGTTACGACTTCCTGCGGATCGCGGACGACCCGTTCCCGCACCCGCTGCGGCCGTCCGGCTACGGCCTGTTCCTCTGGGCGTTGAAGCCGTTCCACAGCCTGGCGCTGATCACGGTGCTGCAGCACGCGGCGATCATCGGCATCGCGGTGCTCGGCTACCGGATGCTCGTCCGCGACTTCGAGGTGCGGCGGACGTGGGCGGCGCTGGCCGTCGCACCGGTCCTGCTGGACTCGTTCCAGATCGAACTGGAGCATCTGCTGCTGTCGGACACCCTGTTCACCGTCACGGTGTTCGGGGCGATGCTGCTGCTGGCGAAGCCGGGGGCGGCCGGGTGGCGGCGGGCGGCGCTGGTGGGCGCGCTGCTCGGCGTGGCGGCCGTCACGCGGACGGTGGGTGTGCCGCTGTTCCTGATCGCCGTCCTGTACCTGCTGCTCAGGCGGACGCGGTGGCCGGTGTACGTGGCGCTCGCCGTGACATTCGTCATGCCGGTCGCCGCGTACGCGACGTGGTTCAAGCAGGAGCACGGCCGGTACCAGATGACCGGGGTGGACGGCGTCTTCCTGTGGGGGCGGACGGCGGCGTTCGCCGACTGCGACCGGTTCACCCCGCCGCCCGACATCGCGAAGCTGTGCCCGTACGGGGCCAAGGACGACCGGCCCTCGTCGTCCCACCAGATCTGGGAGGACAACTCGCCGCTCGGCTGGTCGAACGGCGGGACGTTCGACGAGGAGACCAACGAGCGGGCGCAGCGGTTCGCGCTGTGGGCCATCGGGAACCAGCCGCTCGACTATCTCCGCGTCGTCTCCTACGACTTCTTCGTCCGGACGTTCTCGTGGCACCGGTCGCGGTATCCGACGGTGGGCACCGAGGCCAGGTACCACTTCCCGACGCGTCCGACCGCGCAGAAGCCGGATCTGCCCGTTTACGGCGGCGGCGACCGGCGTTCGGTCGTGCACGAGTATTCGCATGGGACGGGCCGCACGCACATCGTCGAACCGTACGCGGGCGTGATGCGCGACTACCAGAAGCACGTGAGCGTGCCGGGCACAGTGCTGGGTGTGGTTCTGCTAGCCGGAGCGGCCGGGATCGTGTGGCGGCGGGCGCGCGCGCGGACCGCGCTCTTCTGGACGTCCGGTGTCACCCTCCTGGCCATCCCTCCGATCACCGTGGATTTCGACTACCGGTACATGCTGCCCGCCCTGCCGTTCGCGTGTTTCGCCGCGGCGATGGCGTGGGGCCGCCGCAAGCCCGCCGTCCCGCCGGAGACCGAGCCGGTCACGCAGGAACCCGAGGCGCAGCCGGCCGACGCCTGAGCCCCATTGCGTCCCGCCCGGTTATACGTGAGACTTCCTCACATTCTCGGGCGGGGAGGGGCGCCATGTCGCGGATCAGGTGGGACGTCCTGCTCGGCGTCGTGGTGCTCGCGGACGTCCTGCGCGTCTTCCTGCCCTCGCTGATCACACTGGTCGGCAGCGCGGGCGAGACCCCGGCCGAGGTCATGGGCGGGTACGCGCTGTCCTGGTTCCTGGCCGCGTTCCTGACCGTGCCGCTGGCCCGGCCGGTCCCGGCAGGGCGGCTCGCGCTCGCGGGCGGGGCCGTGCTGCTGGTCGCCCGCATCATCCTGCAGGTCACGGACGGCGGCGACGCCCAGCTCTACACGGCCAGCGCGGGACTGCTCGGCGGGCTGGTCTGGCTGACCGCGACCGCGATGACCGTCCAGGACGCGGCACCGGCGATGACCGGACTGGTCGGCGGGCTCGCGGCGGCGACGGCGCTGCATGCGGCGCTGGAGGGCATCGACCTCGTGTGGCGGGACGGGCTCGTCCCGTGGCTGCCGCTGGTGGTCTACCTGGCGCTTTTCGCCTTCGCCTTGGCCCGGCGGGCCGAATCCTCTGGCGAGGCCGCCGCACCACGGATCTGGCTCGCGGCCGGCCCCGCGTTCCTGCTCTGGGGCCTCTACACCGGTAACGCGGCGCACGCGCAGGCCAGCGCGGGCTGGTCGGGCGGTGTCGCGGCGGCGGTCGTGGCTGCGTCCGCCGTCCTGTCGGTGGCGGTGGCCGCACGGCCCGGATTCTGGACGCGGCATCCGCTGGTGCCGGCCGCCGGGCTCGTCTTGTCGGCGGCCGGCTTCGCGGTGGGGCGTTCCACGGTCGACGGCGTCCACGGCGTCTCGTCGTCCTGGACGGTCGCCGCCCAGGTGCTCGGGCAGTTCGCACTCGCGGGCTGCCTCGGCTGGGCGGCGTCCGTCCGCGGGCAAGACCGGCCGGGGCGGCGCGGGACGGCGATGGCGGGCGGCTGGCTGCTGTTCGTCGTCCTGATGTTCGCCTACTACTCCGCCTACGACCTGGGCACCCCCAACCGCTGGGTACCGGTCGCCACCGCGCTCGGGGTGGCCGTGCTGGCCGTCCGCGCACCCAAGACCGTCGCGGGGCAGGGCCTCGGGCTCTGGGCGGCGGGCGCGGCGGCCGTCGCCGTCCTCGCCGTCGCGGCCGTCCCGCTGTGGCGCGACACGGGCCCGCGCTGGCGCCCGGCCGACGGCGGCCTGCGCGTCGCCGCCTACAACCTGCGGATGGGCTACGGCCTGGACGGGACGATGACCGTCACCCAGCAGGCGGACGCGCTCCGCACCCTGCGCCCGCACATCGTCGTCCTCGGCGAGGTCGACCGGGCCTGGCTGCTGAACGGCGGCCGCGACTCGCTCCGGCTGGTCTCCGACCGGCTCGGCCTGCGGGCGGTGTGGGCGCCGGCCGGGGACGAGGTCTGGGGCGACGCGCTGCTCACCGACCTGCCGGTCACGTCCGTCCGGAACACGCCCCTGGTGAAGGGCGGGCCGACGGGCGCGCAGGCGCTCGTCGTCGGGCTCCGCTGGCGCGGCCGGGACCTCACGGTGATCGCCACGCACACCCAGCCGCCCGCGGACTGGAAGGACCTCGGCCAGGCCGAGCAGCTCGCCGCACTGGCACGGGACGCCGGGCGCGACGGCCGCCAGGTCGTCCTCGCCGGGGACCTCAACCTGGAGCCGGGCAGCCGCCCCTGGCACACGCTGCTGGGCGGCGGGCTGACCGACGCGCTCGCGCAGTCCCGCCCGTTCCCGACGTTCAACGACAAACCGAAGCCGGTGCAGCAGATCGACCACATCCTCGTCACCCCCGGCCTGACCGGGCGCGACGCGGTGAGCGTGGCCGTCCCCTACTCCGACCACCGCCCCATCGCCGTCACGCTGCTCCCGCGTTAAAGGCCGAGGCGGGCGGCGGCGACCTTCTTCGGGACGACCATCCGCCACGCCTCGACGACGAGTTCCCGCATCTCCGGTTCGTCCAGGGCCGCCGTCCAGGCCTCGACCCAGTTGAATCGCATCTCCGATTCGCCCGGCAGATGGAATTTCGCCGGTTCCGATTCCACCAGGGCGGCCCGTTCCTCCTTGGGGAACGCGAAGCCCATCACGGTCTCGTCCTGCGAGAAGGCGACATAGACGATGGAGCCGACGCGGAATTTCACCCGGTCCCTGATCAGGTGCTCGGACGTGCGCGGCAGCGTCATCGTGAGCGCCCGCACCTGCTCAACCGTGATCACCATGTCCTCCTGTGGCCGTGGTCTTTCCAGGAAAGCATCCCGATTCCCATGATCTTGTTAGATTTGCACGGTGAGCGAACTGGTGCGCTGGCAGACCGAGCACGGGACCATCGTCGTCGAAAGCGACGACCGGGAGCCGGGGTTCCAGTCGGTGTCCCGCGCCGGCGAGCTGATCCACGACGCGGCGGGCAAGTTCGAGGACGCGTTCCAGAACGTCCGGGAGGCGGCGCAGGCGGCGCTCGCCTCGCTGCGCGGCGGCGAGCTGGACCCCGACGCGGTCGAGCTGGAGTTCGGCGTCAAGCTCAACGCGGCGGCCGGGGCCGTCATCGCGAAGACCTCGGTCGAGGGGCACCTCAAGGTCAAGATGACGTGGGGCCGGCCGAGGCCCGGGGCCGCGGAGGAGGCGTAGCCGCATCGTGGACGACTGGCAGTGGCGCGCCTGGGTCGGCCCTCCCTCCGGCGGCAAGCTCGGCGCGGCGTTCCTCGTCACCGGCACCCGGCTGCTGACCTGCGCGCACACGGTCCGCGGGCTGGAGGAGGCACGGGTCGGGTTCCCCGGCCTGCGCGAGGACCTGCCCGCCAGGGTCGTCCGGTGCGGCGACTGGTGCCGGGAGGGAGACCCGGGCGACGTCGCCGTCCTCGAACTGCGCGAGCCCGTCCCCTACGCCCCCGTGCGGCTGGCCGCCCCGGACGGCCTGCACGAACGCACCTCCGGCGCCCGGACGTTCGACGTCTGCGGATTCCCCCGGCGGCCCGACCGCAACGAGCGGCACGCGTCCGTGACGACGTCCCCGCACCGCGGGATGCGCCGCGAATGGTGGGAGCTGAAGACCGGGCCGGGCGACTGGCTGGAGGAGGGCTACAGCGGGTCGGCCGTGTACGACCCGGCGACGGGCGAGGTCATCGGCATGGTGACGAACGCCGAGCTGCGGCACGGCGACCGGGCCGACCTCGGCTGGATGCTCCCCCTCTCGCACATCCGGGCGTACTGGGAGGAGCTGGACGACCTGCTGCCGCTGCGGTGGCTCACCCCGGACGCGCGGCGCGAACTCCGCGAACTCCTGGACGGTGTGCGCTTCACCGATCCGCTCGCCGCCGACCTCGAACGGATCACCGGCCGGCGGGCGCTGGACGGGTTCCGGTCGGCGTGGGGTTCGGTCCGGTATGTCGCCGAGGGGTGGGCGCAGGAGCGGCTCGTCCGGTACGTCGCGGCGCTCGGCCCGCACCTGCCCGAGGCCGCGCGGCACCGGCTCGCCGGGTGGTCGGCGCGGCACCTGCCGGGGGCCGCGCCCGCGTCGCCGCGGCCGGGGCCCGCGTCGGTGATCGTCCGGCTGGAGCGGGTCACGTTCGGCAACGCCTTCGACGTGACCGTGCACACCTGGATCGACGGCGCCGAGGGCCCGGGGCGCCCGACCGAGCGCGTCCCGGAGCGGCGGGTGCGGACGGTGGTCGAGGCGGGCGTCGCCGCGCAGGCGCCCGCGCTGTTCGGCCGCGACTGGATGATCGAGTTCGCGGTGCCGGAGAGCTGGCTCGGCAAGCCGTTCGAGCAGTGGTACATCGATCCGCGCCAGAAGATCCCCATGCGCCGGTACCCGGTCGTGGTGCGGGACGTGGAGCGGCTGCGGCCCGACTCGATCCGCCGCGACCAGACCCACCACCGCTGGCGGCTGCTGAACGAGCGCGGGCGCAGCGACCCGCGTCCGATCGCGTGCGACACACCGCGCAAAGGCAGCGATTTCCAAGACTGGCTTGAGGCGCACGTCGATTTCTGCGTGCTCGTCTACGGATCGCGTCCGACGAAGAGCTGGCTGACGGCCGCGCTGAACAACGGCATCCCCGTCATGCTCTGGACGCGTACACCGTGCGACGCGTCGTCCCACCAGGACTGCCGCGGGCACCAGGTCCTGGACGAGCTCACCTCCGCGGTCGGCGACCGCCATCCGGGCGACCTGCCCCAGGTGGCGCTCGCCCTGCGCAGGGCCGCGCTCATCGCCCCCAAGGACAAGCCCCACTGCGGGCGCGACCTCACCCTGCTGTGGGACGACCCGTCCCGGCTCCCCGACCCGCCCCTCGCCATGGAGGTATAGGTGCCCGACTGGCTGCTCTACACAGGGAGCCGTCGCACGCACGACGGCATCGACCGGCTGCCTCCGCCGCCGCCCTGGCGCGCGTTCGACGGCGAGCCCGTACTGCGGTCCCCGTCCGGTGGTTCCGGTAGCGAGCATCACGCGACCACCTATCGGCCATCGGACGATGCGGTGCAGCAGGTCAACGCCGCCTTGTATCTGCGTCGCCCGCTCCTGGTGACAGGGCCGCCCGGCACAGGGAAATCGACGCTCGCCTATGCGGTGGCGCACGAACTCGGCCTCGGGCCCGTCCTGCACTGGCCCATCACCAGCCGCACCACGCTGCGCGACGGCCTCTACCAGTACGACCCGCTGACCCGCCTGTACGCGGCAGGACGCGACGACGCGCCACGCGACGAGGACATCGGCCGCTACATCCGCCTCGGTCCGCTGGGCACCGCACTGCTCCCCTACGGGCGTCCCCGCGTCCTGCTGGTGGACGAGATCGACAAGAGCGACATCGACCTGCCCAACGACCTGCTCACCATCTTCGAGAAGGGCGAGTACGAGCTGCCGGAACTGACCCGGCGCGCCGACCCGTCCGCCGAGGTCATGACGGCGGACGGGCCCGGCGCGCGGGTCACGGTCACCGCCGGGACCGTCCGCTGCAACGCGTTCCCGCTCGTCGTGATGACCAGCAACGGGGAGCGCGAGTTCCCGCCCGCGTTCCTGCGGCGCTGCGTGACGGTGGAGCTGCGGCAGCCCGCGGGCGAGGCGGAGCTGTCGGCGATCGTCCGGGAGCACCTCGGGCCGCTCGCCGACCAGAGCGACGACCTCGTCCGCCGCTTCTTCGAACGCTCCACGTCCGGCACCCTCGCCACCGACCAGCTCCTCAACGCCGTCTACCTGTGCCGCCACGCCGACACCGAGGACCGCCGCGCCCTGGCCGACCGGATCATGCCCTACCTGACCGGGCCCGTCGATGACGATTGAGCGGCTGCGGGAGGCGCTGTCGGCCACCGGGCCGCCGCCGGACGCCCGGGAGCTGAGCGAGATGCTGTGGCTCGCCTGCCACATCTCTCCTCCTCAACAGGAAGCACCGCCTGGCCGCCCGGTCCCCTCCCAGGTTCCCGGGGAACCCGTGGCCCAGCCCGCGCCGGAGGCTCCGCCCGCGCCCGTCCCTCCGCGGCCGCCCGAACCGCTGACCGGGCTGCATCCGCCGCCCACCGCCGAGACGGAACCGGCCGGCGAGGCGTCCGAGGTGCTCGTCCCGACCGCGCCGATGCTGGCCGATCCGCTCGGCGTGCAGCGGGCGCTGCGCCCGCTGAAGCGCCGCGTCCCGGCCAGGCACCGGCTTGAGCTGGACGAGGACGCGACCGCGGCACGCATCGCCGACACCCGCCGCTGGACGCCCGTGCTCGTCCCGTCGCCGGAACGGTGGCTCAGCCTCAGCCTGGTCGTCGACACCGGGCCGACCATGCGGCTCTGGCGTCCCCTCGCCCGCGAGCTGGCCGAGACACTCGTCCGCCAGGGCGCGTTCCAAGACGTCCACGTCAGCTACCTCGACGGAACGGGCCGCATCGCCTCCACACCCGAGGCGCCGCCCCAAGACCCGGGCACGCTCCTGGACGCGTCCGGCCGGCAGGCGATGCTCGTCCTGAGCGACTGCTCCGGCCCGCACTGGTGGAACGGGCGCGCCGCCCAGGCCGTCCGCCGCTGGGCGCAGGCCGGGCCGACCGCGATCGTCCAGCCCCTCGCCGAACGCCTGTGGCGGCGCACCGCCGCCCCTGCCACGCCCGGCCTAGCCGTCCTGCCCCGTCCCGGTGCCCCGAACACCGACCTGCGTTTCACCCCCTACGACGGCGCCGTGGGGCGCGGCGTGCCCGTCCCCGTCCTGGAGATCGCGCCGCACTGGTTCGGTGCGTGGGCCCGCCTGGTCTCCGGTTCCGACCCGCAGCCCGCCGCCATCGCGACCCTGCCGGCCCGCCCGTCCGGGACGGCGCCGGTACGGCGCGAGCACGAACTACCGATCGCCGAACGCGTCCGCCGCTTCCTGGCGACCGCCTCACCGGACGCCGCCGAACTCGCCGCGCACGTCGCCGTGTCCGTCCCGTCCCTGCCGGTGATGCGGCTCATCCAGCACCGGATCCTCGGCGGCTCGGGCCCCGGGCAGCTCGCCGAGGTCCTGCTCAGCGGCCTGCTCCGCCCGGCGGACGGCGTCCGCTACGAGTTCGTCCCCGGCGCCCGCGAGGCCCTCCTCGACACCCTCCCGCGCCCCGAGGCCCTGCACACCCGGCACGTCCTCGAAGCCGTCTCCGCCGAGATCGAACGCCGCGCGGGAACGTCCGCCGAAACCTTCCGCGCCCTCCTCCCCGACGAGGGCGGCCCGGTCACCCTCACCACCGACACCGACCACTTCGCCCTCCTCACCCCCGAAACCCGCACCCACCTCGCCCCGGCTTCCACCGCGGTCCCGGACCTGCTGGACATCCAGGGGGCGACGGTCGACGAACTACTCGGCGGGAGCTGGGACCGTCCGCCGAGCCCCGCCGCCATCGGCGTGGACGACAACGCGGACACCGTGTGGCTCGAAATCATGCGCAGCAGCCGCTTCGGGCCGCACGGGATGATCACCGGCCCGCGACACGTCCGCGACTCGCTGCTTCGGACGATGGTGTTCGGCCTTGCGCTCGGCCACTCCCCGAACGTCGTCACCTTCGCGTTCGCGGACTTCTCCGGAGGCGCGTCCTTCGTCGGCTTGGGAAGCCTCCCCCATGTCACGACCGCCGTGCACACCACATCGGCGGACTCACCGATGTTCAGCCGGTTCACGTCCGTCCTCGAAACCGAACGGAGGCGCCGCGAGGAAGTCCTCCGAGCTGCCGGAACCCCCAGATGGGACGACTACCAGGCGGCGATCGCCGACGGCAGGCCACTCGATCCGATGCCCGCTCTGATCGTGATCGTCGACAACACCGGCCCACTGCTGGAGGCCCGGCCCGACCTGGTCGAGCCCGTCATGGCCCTCTGCGAGAAGCGTCCGGCCCAGGGAATCCGGTTCGTCTTCTGCTCACCGGACGAAGTGGCTTTCCTCAGCGACCTCGTGGCATGGCGGATAGCGATCCCCGGTGACTCGGGGACCGGCTCCGCCTCCCTTGAGGTCTACGGGGAACGCAGCCATCCAAGCTTCCGGCCCGCACACATATCCCTCGACGCCAGCGACCCCATCGTGGACCGGATGCGCCGGCGCGGCCAACAAGCGAGCAGGCTCCCATGGCCGCCGGAAACGCCGGAGCCCTCTCCATCACCCGATACCGCTCGGCGTCCGGCCACGCCCGAGGTCGACGTGCTGCGGCTGAACGGAGACGGGTTCGGTGAGACGTTCCAGGAGGCGTGGGCGCAGCCTGCGTCCACGCCCCGTGACCCGGCCATCGGGTACGACCCGGACGGGAACGTCGTCACCCTCTACCCGCTCGATGTCTCGGCGGGGCTCCCGCATGGCCTGATCGTCGGCGAGGCGGAGGCGCGGCAGCATGTCGTCCGCAACATCGCCCTCGCCCTCGCGGCGACCTACTCCCCCACCGACCTCACCTTCGCCTTCGCCGGACTGGGCGACCACCCCCTCGGCGAGCCGCTCGACCTCCCGCACGTCGCCTACTCCGACGACGAGCTGCTCGGGCACCCGGGGAGGCTCCGGCGCTTCATCGCCTACCTGTCGAACGAGCTGGATGCCAGGGCCGCCGCCCGATCGGCCGACGCGCCGGGCCTGGTCGTGTTCGCCGACGTGTCGCTGACGTTCCCGTCCAGCAGACCCGAGGCGGCGGAGGCGCTCCTCGCGGTGGCGCAACGCGGCAGAGCCCTCGGCGTGCAGCTCCTGATCTCCGCCGAGACCGCCGGAAAGACCACCACCTGGGACCGGTTCCTGCCACTCCTCGGCTGGCGCATCGCGGCGAGCCGCCGGACCCCCGCCGAACTCCAGCGCGTCCTAGGCCGCGCCAACCTCCCCTTCCCCGACGACCGAACCGCCTACCTCCTCGCAGGCGGCGGCACCCCCCGCCGCTTCACCCTCGCGCCGGACCCCTCAATGCGCACGCTCAACGAGTTCATCGACCGCGCGGACAGATACGCCTCCGCATCCGCTGAAGTCCCTGCCGGCTTCGAGAGGACAATCGAAGACCTGGTCAGCACCGTTGACGATCCGGCGGTCGCCGCGACGATCCGGCGGCTCCTGCTGGCGGAACGCGATGCTTTGGAGTCCGGCCGGCGGCCGCGGCACCTGATCTTCACGGGCCGGCGCGGGCCGGATATCGAGAATCTGGCGAGGGAGTACGAACGGCTGCTCATCATGCTGGGCGTTCTCCCCGCAGGCGAATCACACACGGTGTCCGTGCGAAGTATCGCCGGCCTCCCGGACGATGTGGTCGACGAGCGGCCCGGCGGTCCGTTGTTCGTCCTGTGCTGGGACGGCGAACGGCTGCCGGCCGTCCGCGACGCCGTTGCCGGCTTCGCCGAGCGCTTCACCGTGCTCGACTCGATCAGCGAGGAGGGCGACACCTCATCCGGGCACGCCGGGGCGGCGTCCTCCGCCGGAGAGGGAGGCATTCCGGTCGGGGTCGAGGTCGACACGGGCGAGCCGGTCGTGCTGGACTTCGCGGTCGACCGGCATCTCCTGGTCTCTGGCCCGTCCGGCTCCGGAAAAGCGGGGTTCCTGTTCTACCTCGACCAGGAGATCAGCGCCCGCACCCAAGGCCAGATCTACTTTCTGGACGGCGAACACCATCTCTCCGCGGGCGGCGGCCAGATGTCGTCGAGCGGCGGCGACTCGGGCACCGCCGAAGAGTTCGACCGTCGTCTCAGGGAGGCCATCGAGACGGTCGGCCGCCGAGGGACGACCGGCCGGGGCCCCGACGTCTACCTGATCATGAGGAACCGCAGGTGGCTCCTCCAGGACGATCCGCTCGTCCCGCTCCTGCCTTTGCTCCGGTCCGCCCCCGACAACGGCCTGCGCTTCGTCGTTTCCCGGCACCAGATCAGCTTCGGTGAGCCGAGGGATCCGGTGGTCGAGACACTGCGCGAACTCGGCGCACCGGTGCTGCTGACCGGATACGCGGGTGGTCAGGAGGCCGACCTGTGGGAGTTGCCGTCGGCTCTGCGCGGTCCGGTCCCTCGCGGTCACGCCGTCCTGGCACGTCCGGACGGCGCGCGGCTGATCCGGCTCACCACGCACTAGGGCTTCCGGGCGGGCGTATTGGATCGAGCTGTCCATAACGTGTTACGGTGGGCGGCATGGCGCGGCCCAGGAAGTTCGACGAGGGACGGGCCGTCGAGGCGGCCATGCGGGCGTTCTGGGCGGACGGGTACGAGGCGACCTCGACGCAGGAGCTGTGCGCGGCGACCGGGCTCGGACGCAGCAGCATCTACAACACGTTCGCGAGCAAGCACGAACTGTTCGTCAAGGCACTGGCGCACTACATGGACACCCGCACCGACCGGCTCGTCGAACTTCTGAAGGACGGCGACGGTCCGGTGCGCGAGCGGCTCCGGACCGTCCTGGAGTGGGCCGTCGCCCCTGACGAGGACGATCCGTCCGGCTGCCTGGTGGTGAACGCGACCGTCGAGCTCGGCCCGCACGATCCCGACATCGCGGAGCGGCTCGAACGAGACCGGCGCCGCCGGTTCGCCACCCTGAAGGGCGCCGTCCAGGACGGGATGCGCACCGGCGAGATCGAAGCGGGCAAGGACGCCGAGGCACTCGCCCACTTCATGATCTCGACGATCAGCGGCATCCAGGTGGCCGCCCGGGGCGGCGCCGACCGCGGCACCCTCAAGGCGATCGCCGACACGGCGATGCAATCGATCTGACTTACGGCGGCCATGGGCCGTCCTTTCGCGCATCTCAATTTTGTACTGATCTATCCAATACTGGGAGGCGACACCGATGCCACTGGCCGTCTTCGTGCTGGGGCTGGCGATCTTCGCGCAGGGCACGTCGGAGCTGATGCTGGCCGGGCTGCTGCCCGGCATGGCGCACGACCTCGGCGTGTCCGTGCCGGACGCCGGGCTGCTGATCTCGGCGTTCGCGATCGGAATGCTCGTCGGCGCGCCGGTCCTCGCCCTCCTGACGCTGCGCTGGCCGCACCGGCGCGCGCTGCTGGCGTTCCTCGCCATGTTCGCGCTGACGCACGTGGTCAGCGCCCTGACGCCGGGCTACTGGACGCTGTTCGCCATGCGCATCGTGGGGGCGTTCGTCTACGCGGGCTTCTGGGCGGTGGCGGCGGCCACGGCCGTGGACCTCGTTCCGAAGAACGCGCGCGGCAAGGCGATGGGCATCGTCGCGGGCGGCCTCACCGTCGCGGCGATCGTGGGACTGCCCGCCGGGACGGTGATCGGCCAGCACCTCGGCTGGCGGGCCGCGTTCTGGGCGGTGGCGGCGATGTCGGCGGCCTCGATGGCCGGGGTGGCCGCGACGATCCCCGCGGGACGCCGCGAGGGCGCGCCGCCTCGAATCCGGGACGAGGTGCGCACGGTGGCCGTCCCCAAGCTGTGGCTCCTGTACGGGACGACGGCACTGGCCACGAGCGGGCTCCTCGTCACCTTCGGCTACCTGGGCGCCTTCCTTACGGAGGCGACCGGCGTCGCGGATGCGTGGGTCCCCGGCGTCCTCGCCCTGTACGGCGTCGGAGCGCTCATCGGGATCACCGCGGGCGGACGAACGGCCGACCGATGGGGCGTCCCGACCCTGTACACGGGTTTCGCGGGCCTCACGGTGGTGTCCGTCCTGCTCGCGTTGACGGCGGAGTCCCCCATCCCGGTGGTGGCCCTCGTGTTCCTGCTGGGCTTCGCCGGCTTCGGCACCAACCCGACCCTCAACTCGCGGGCGTTCGGCATGGTGGACGGCGCCTCGACACTGGTCGCGGCCGGAAACGTGGTCGCCTTCAACATCGGCATCACGGTCGGCCCCTGGCTCGGCGGCCTCGCACTGGACGCGGGGTTCGGCTACCCGTCCACCGCCTGGATCGGAGCGGCCCTCGGCGCCACCGCGATAGCCGCCGTCGCCCTAAGCCAGACCCAACGTCCCGCCAAGCGGCCCGAGCAGATGAGGACGTCCGTCAACGCATGACGACGCGCGGGGCGCGCTCAGCTGTCGGGGTGCACGTTGTTGATCACTAGGGGTCGGCGAACAACGACATGATGACCAGCTGAATCGCCGTGCGGTAGTGCGGCGCCATCGCGGCGATCCGCAGCCGGATGGAGCGGGGGATGACGAGGTGGTCAGGCAAGCCACTCTCCAGAGGAGATCTGCTCACGGGTGTAGACCTCGTAGCCCGGCGGAATCTCGTCGGCGTCCAAGTGGGCCCGGATGCGCACGGCCTCTCGATCCGCCTCTCGCGCCGCGCGCTCGCGGCGGAGTTCCTGAAGCTCCCGCCATTCCTGCTCGGTGACCAGGGTTGGCAGATGCACGGCGGACGTGACGAGGGCCGGCACGGAGGGTTCCGTGCCGGCCCTTCGCGGGGTCAGGAGCAGGAATTCGCCCGGAACGACCAGAGGGCCCGCTTGCCCGGGTACTCGGCGACAGTCCAGATGCGGTGCTGCCCTCGGTAGCAGGACAGGTCTTCGGGGCCGTAGGAGATCGTGCGGCTCTTCGTCTTGGCCCAGCCGTGGCGGGTGGGGGTGGTCGTCAGGAGGCGGCCGCGCTTGTGGCCGCGGCTCTGGGTGAACCACCAGGTGCCGTGCGTCCGGACCGCGCCCTGGATCATGTCGGCCGGCAGCCGGGAGCCCCAGCTCGGACGGGCGATGCCGCCGCCGGACAGCGAGCCCAGCCGCCAGGTCACCACCCGTCCCTGCGGCCAGTTCGGGCGGCAGTACTCGCCCGCGACGAGGGAGTGCGGCCACGTGGTGCGGTCGATGGAGAGCCAGGACATGCGGAGCGGGCCGGAGCCCCGGCACTTGCCGCCGACCTTCCCGTGCGCGAACTCCCAGCTGCCCGTCTGCGGCATCACGTAGCGGAACCCGTGCCCGTAGTACTTGCCGCCGTGCAGCCCGACCCAGCTCGCGTGACCGGTCGAGCCCGCCTTGCTCTTGCTCAGGTCGTAGATCTGCCGCATGTCGAACGTGCGCACCCCGTGGCGGGTGTCGGCGACGTACAGCGTGTTGCCGTACCAGGCGATGCCGCCCGCGTGGATGCCGATGTCGCTGTAGGTGGCGTTGCGGCCCTTCATGTACGGCGCGACGAGCAGGACGTGCCGGTACGTGTGCCGGTCCGGGTTGGCGAAGGTGAGCCGGACGCGGCCGCCGTTGTGCCAGGACACCAGGATCGGCCTGCCGCCCGCCCACCGTTCGCCCGCCGACGCGTCCGAGACGGTCGTGACGCCCTGCGGGACCCAGCTGCGGGTGACGGAGTCCGTCCGGTTGAAGCAGTAGACGAGCGAGTGGGCGGGCACGCCGGCGGCCTTACCGCAGCCGCGGCCCAGTTTGTTCTGGCCGGACGAGCGGAGCAGCGCATCGACGCCGCTTCGGTGGAGCCGGCCGCCGAGCGCCCTGAGCGGCGCGCTCCGGTCGGCGCCCCGGCGCAGTTCAAAGTCGCGAGGGTTCAGGGGCGCGGCGGCGGCCTTCGCGGACACCGCCGTGTCAGGCGCCGCGTGGGCGACTCCCGGGACGGTGGCCACCAGCGCGGCCAGCGGGGCACCGGCCGCGAGGACCCTGGTCACTGTACGCTGCATGATCATCACAATCGGCAACGTATCTCCGGCCGCGTCCGCGAAGGACCCCGAAATGACCTTGGGGAGGACAACTTAAGTTTCGTTCCCCATTACGTCGGCCTGGTGAACCGGCGGACCCGGCCGGACGTCGAGAACGGGACGGCCCCGTGCGGAACCGCCCCGTTCCGTAGAAGGTCAGCGCAGGTTGCACGTCCCGGTGCCGGACTTCGACGGGTCGCTCTCGGAGGTCCCCGTCAGCCTGAGCTTCGCGTGCCGGCCGGCGCCCGGCTTGGCCTTGGCCCACACCTCGACCTGGGTGCGGCCCTTCGCCTTGGCCGTGGCCAGCTCGTTCGGCAGGTACGTCGTCCAGCCGCCACCGGACACGGCCGCCTTGAGCCGGAACACGTCGGAGCCGTGGTATCCGTCGCCGCCCCGGCCGGTGTTGGTGAGCGTCATCGTGCACTTCGCCCAGCCGCCGCCGGTCTGACGGGCGTGGCCGGAACCGACCCGAACGCCGCGCCGCTGCTGTCCGGCGCCGTCCAGCGAACTGATCGCGACCGTGTAGGACAGGACGCCCTTGCGGTCCCGCTTCAGGTTCAGGACGTAGAAGTGCAGCCGGTTCGCCTCGTCCACGTACTCGTACTCGCTGCCGGAGTTCGTGCCCGCGTGGTACAGGGCGTCCGACAGCTGCCGGTAGTCGCCGATCGTCATCTTCTGCGGCGTGCCGTCCGGCAGGACGAAGTCGACCTTGTCGATGTCCTGCGGGTTGGCGTCCTCGACCCAGATGAACGGGGCGCGGTCCTGGTCCTTCGTCTTCGCCAGCAGGACGCCGGAGTCGGGGGTGAAGGAGTCGGTGCCCATCCGGTCGACGACCTCGACGGTGTAGTTGTTGTAACCGCCGCCGTCGCAGAGCGGGTCGGTGTCGGTGTCGCACGCCGGGCTCTTGTCGCCGCCGTCGCCCAGTTTCACGTTGATGCCGGCGAGGCCGTTCTTGCCCGGCTGGGCGGCGCGGGCCGTCACGTTGGCGACGACCATGCCGGACGAGGCGAGCGTGTCCCGGTCGAGCTGCAGCACCTTGCCGGTGTCGACCATGCCCAGCTTCAGCTTGTTGCGGAGCATGTGCTGCGCGCCCATGGAACCGCCGCCCGTCGCCGGGATCGTCCACCGGCTGTGCGGTCCGCCCGGCCCGTTGAACGTGCCGCGGCTGAGCATGTCCCACGGCCCGCTGAAGGCGCGGCGCGGCGGGTCGCCGTACGGGTTGTTGTAGTTGTCGCCGACGCCGATGATGTGGCTGAACTCGTGGGCGTACACCGACATGCCGGAGCTCTCGGCCTGGGTGGACGAGACGCCGGCGATGGCGTTCGGCCAGATGGTCGAGCCCGACTGCCAGGACGTCCATGGGATGTACCGGGTCTTCACCCAGTTCGGCAGGTTCGGGTCGCCCGGCCCCCACTCGGCCGGCACCTGCTCCTTCGTGCCGAACTTCATCTCGCCGAACTCCTGCCAGGTGGACGACTCGTCCTGCCCGGCGCTGAGGAAGAAGACGAAGTCGTACTTCTTCGCCTCCTCGTCGCCGACGTCGGCGACCCACGCGGCGCGCGCGTCCTTGCGCAGGTCGCGGTCGCAGGTGTCGCCGGCCGGGCAGCCGGTGCCGCCCTGCATGCCGTCGACGCCGTACTCGTGGTCCTTCGCGGGCATCTGGTAGGCGCCGAACCCGGTGAGGTTCACCCCGTACCGGCCGCCGGAGTCCTCCATCCAGTACTCGTGGAGGGTGTGGCCGTGGTTCAGCTCCTGCGGCTTGTTGAGGAAGTCCTGGTAGAACTTCGCGACCTGGCCGCGCGGAACGTCCCCGACCTCGACGGGGTTGCCGAAGACGGACGAGTTCTTCGGCTGCGTCACCTCGAACGGCTGGTTCGCGTAGTCGACGAGGACGACCGCGACGTTGAAGTTCTCCACCGACCCCTTGACGGACGGGTCGGCCCACGACGTCCCGGGGATGTTCCTGTAGTCGTCCCACGTCATCGTGTCGGGCAGCTCGTAGTTCTGCGGGTCGATCGGGCGCGGCGCGCCCGCGGCGAACGTGCGCGCGGACGGCTGAGACTGCTGCCATGGCTGCGTCTGCGGCCAGTGGCGCATCTGCCACGGATTCGCGGTCGGTTTCGGGATCGAGGGTCCCGGCTGCGCGGCGGCCGGCAGGGCCGCGACCCCCACGACCAGCCCCAGCGCCGTCGCGGGCACCAGCAACATCTTCTTGGCGCGCATGTCTCCCCTACCTCAGGTGGGTTGCTGAGTGAAGGTAAGACAGCCGGTCCCGCCCGGCTACGGCCGACTTAGCCGATCTTGCGGCGGACCCCCTGGCATGTCGCGCGGTGCGCGCAGGTCAGCGGGGCAGTTCGCGCCCGGCGACCACGATCCCGTCGGCGTCGCTGTAGAGGTGGTCGCCCGGACGGAACTCCACGCCGCCGAACGACACCGGGACGTCCGCCTCGCCGGCGCCGTCCTTGGCGCTCTTGCGCGGGTTGGAGCCGAGCGCCTTCACGCCGAGGTCCAGCCCGCGCAGCGCGAGGACGTCCCGGACCGCGCCATTGATCACGACCCCGGCCCAGCCGTTCGCCACCGCCGATGCCGCGATCATGTCGCCCATCAGGGCGGACGCCAGCGAGCCCGCGCCGTCCACGACCATGACCCGGCCGTCGCCCGGCGTGTTCAGCAGCTTCTTCACCAGGCCGTTGTCGCGGTGGCAGCGGACGGTCGCGACCGGCCCGGCGAACGCCGTCCGCGCCCCGTACTGCCGGAACTGGGTCTCGCAGCTGCGCAGCTCGTCCCCGAAGTCGTCGATGAGGTCAGCGGTCGCGAAGTCCATGGACGGCAGCCTACCCATGGGTAATGATCAGTTCGCGGGGGCGTCGGTCGGACGGCCGATCAGCCGGGACAGGACGATCGCCGTCTTCGTCGCGGTGATGTTGTCCTCGCGGCGGAGTCGTTCGAGGGCCTGCTCGAGGTGCTGGATGTCGCGGGCCCGCACATGGACGAGGGCGCTCGCGTCGCCGCTGATCGTGTACGCCGCGACGACCTCCGGATGGCCCCGGACGCTGGAGTAGATCTGCTCGGGGGACGTCGCGCCGGTGCAGAAGATCTCGATGAACGCCTCGGTCGTCCAGCCGAGCGCGGCCGGGTCGACGACCGCCGCGAAGCCGTTGATCACGCCGTCCGACCGGAGCCGGTCGACGCGCCGCTTCACCGCGGGCGCCGACAGCCCGACCTTGTCGCCGATCTGCGCGTAGGAGGCACGGCCGTCCTCCAGGAGACGCGCAACGATTCGACGGTCCAGCTCGTCAAGACGCAACAAATAACACCCCCGAAGTCGGTTTTCGTCATTGGTCGGCGGTCATTTCCGAACATACGCTGGGAAGCGGAGCGGCGGCCACCTGACCCGCCCGGCTCCTCCCCCTCGGCACCGGACCGCCGTCCGGTGTCCCTGCCATGCCCCGGCCCGACCGGCCGGGCCGAGCCGCGAAGGAGCGTCGTGACGCCGACCGATCAGCTGCGAGCGATGTCCGAGGACCACAGCGCGCACAACTACCACCCTCTCCCGATCGTGGTCTCCGAGGCGGACGGCGTGTGGCTGACCGACCCCGAGGGCCGCCGCTACCTCGACATGCTGGCCGCCTACTCCGCGGTCAACTTCGGGCACCGCAACCCGCGCCTCACCGCGGCCGCGAAGCGCCAGCTCGACCGCGTCACGCTCGTCAGCCGCGCGTTCGACCACGACCAGTTCGGCCCGTTCGTGTCCGAGCTGGCCGAGCTGTGCGGCAAGGACATGGTGCTGCCGATGAACAGCGGCGCCGAGGCCGTCGAGACCGCGCTGAAGACCGCCCGCAAGTGGGGCTACGAGGTCAAGGGCGTCCCGGCCGACCAGGCGAACATCATCACGTTCGAGGGCAACTTCCACGGCCGCACCACGACGATCATCAGCTTCTCCACCGACCCCGACGCGCGCGACTCCTACGGCCCCTACACGCCGGGCTTCCGGACCGTCCCGTACGGGGACGCCGACGCGCTCAAGGCCGCGATGGACGGCTCCACCGTCGGCGTGCTGATCGAGCCGATCCAGGGCGAGGCCGGCGTGAACGTCCCGCCGAGCGGGTTCCTGCGCGCGGTGCGGGAGCTGTGCACGGCGAACGGCTCGCTGATGATCGCGGACGAGATCCAGTCGGGCCTCGGCCGCACCGGCACCACGTTCGCCGTCGAGCACGAGGACGTCGTCCCCGACGTCTACATCCTCGGCAAGGCCCTCGGCGGCGGCATCATGCCGGTCTCCGCCGTCGTCGCCGACCAGGACGTCCTCGGCGTCTTCAAGCCGGGCCAGCACGGCTCGACCTTCGGCGGCAACCCGCTCGCCTGCGCCATCGGCCGCGAGGTCGTCGCGATGCTGAAGACCGGCGAGTTCCAGGAACGCTCCCGGACGCTCGGCGCCCACATGCACGAGCGGCTCGGCCACCTGCCCGGCGACCTCATCCGCGAGGTGCGGGGCCGCGGCCTGTGGGCGGGCGTCGAGCTGCACGGCAAGGCGCGCCCGGTCAGCGAGCGGCTCATGGACCTCGGCGTCCTCGCCAAGGAGACCCACGACACCACCCTCCGCCTGGCCCCGCCCCTGGTCATCGAGCGCGCCGACCTCGACTGGGCCCTCGACCAACTGGAGATCGCCCTCAAGGGCTGAATGCCCGGCGGTGAACGCGCCGGCCGGCGCGTCCGCCACCGCGTTCACCGCGCACTCGGGACGCCGCCGGTCAACGGAGCCCGGCGGCGTCCCGTCGTTCATCGCAAACCCGAATCTCGTCAAAGGGTTGACCGGCGCCCGCACGGCGCGAACCCCCCGTCCGGCCCGTCCGGGGAGGGTGGGCGCATGTTGCGGAAA
>NZ_SMKY01000143.1 GCF_004349235.1 Actinomadura darangshiensis
CTGCCCCCTCTCCCCCGGCCTGCCCGCGCCCGCGCTCCGCGGCCTGCTGGACGCGCTGGCCCCCGACGCGATCCGCACGCCGGACGGCCTGTCCCCGCACCGCCCGCCCGGGGGTCACGTCCCCGTCGGCGAGGGAACCGCCGTGCTGATCGCCACTTCCGGGTCCACCGGCACGCCCAAGTTCACCGAGCTGACGGCCGCCGCGCTGCGCCACTCCGCCGCCGGCACCCTCACGCGGATCGGGGCCGCGCCCGGCGACCGCTGGCTGTGCTGCCTGCCGACCAGCCACATCTCCGGCGTCCAGGTCCTCGTCCGCTCCCTCGCCGCCGGCACCGAGCCGGTCATCATGCCGGGCTTCGACCCCGCCGCCGTCGCCGCGGCCGGAGGCGTCCACGTCTCGCTCGTCCCGACCCAGCTGCGCCGGCTGCTGGACGCCGGCGCCGACCCGGCGCGGCTCGGCGCGATCGTGCTCGGCGGCGCCGCCGCCTCCCCCGGCCTGCTCGCCGAGGCCCGCGGCCGCGGCGCCCGCGTGTTCACCACCTACGGCATGAGCGAGACCTGCGGCGGCTGCGTCTACGACGGGACGCCCCTGCCCGGCATGCGGTTCGCCCTCGGCGACGGCGGCCGGATCCGCCTCGCCGGCCCGTCCCTGTTCGCCGGCTACCGGCTGCGGCCCGAGCAGACCGCCGAGGCCAGGGACGGCGAATGGTTCGTCACCCAGGACCTCGGCGCGGTCGAGGACGGGCGGCTCCGCGTCCGCGGCCGCCTCGACGACGTGATCAACACCGGTGGGGAGAAGGCCGTCGCGGGCGAGATCGCCACCGTCCTGTCCCGGCACCCCAAGGTGCGGGACGTGGTCGTCGTCGGGCGGCCCGACCCCGAATGGGGCGAGCGGGTCACCGCCGTCGTCGTCCCCGCCGCGTCCGCCCTGCCCGAACTGCCCGAACTGCGGGCCTTCGTCCGCGAGGTGATGCCCGCGTACGCCGCGCCCCGCGAGCTGGAACTGGTCGAGGCCATCCCGCTGCTGGCGTCCGGAAAACCCGACCGGGCCCGGCTGCGCGCTCCCGCCCCCTAGCGCCCCCGCGCATGGCAGGGTGATCGGCTGGGGAGGGGACGACCATGGCGGCACAGCACGACGAGCAGGAGAACGGGCCGGAGAACGAGAGCGGCCTCACCGTCGCGCTGGCGTTCGCCGCCAACCTCGGCATCGCCGTCGCGAAGATCGTGGCGGCGCTGATCACCGGCTCGGCGTCGATGGCGGCGGAGGCCGCGCACTCCATCGCCGACACCTTCAACGAGGTGCTGCTGATGGTCGGGCTGCGCCGCAGCGGGCGGCCCGCCGACCGCCGGCACCCCCTCGGGTACGGCAAGGAGCGCTACATCTGGACGCTCCTCGTCGCCGTCGCGATCTTCGGGATGGGCGCGCTGTTCTCCTACTACCAGGGGATCCAGACCTTCACCGGGCACCGGGGGGCGGCCGAGTCCGACCCGCTCATCGGCTATGCCGTCCTCGGGGTGGCGTTCGTCCTGGAGGGGATCTCCTGGCAGCAGGCGTTCCGGCAGGTCCGCGGGGCCGCCCGGGAGGAGGACCTGCCGCTGATCGCCTACATCCGCCGCACCGACGAGCCCACCGCGATCAGCGTCCTGCTGGAGGACTCGGCCGCCCTCATCGGCCTGCTCATCGCGTTCGGCGGCCTCGGCCTGCACCAGCTCACCGGCTCGGCCGCCTGGGACGGCGCCGGCTCCCTGCTCATCGGCGTGCTCCTCACCGTCGTCGCGCTCATCCTCGGCCGCATCAACCTGAACCTGCTGATCGGCTCGCAGGCCGACCCGCGGATCGTCGCCGACGTCCGCGCCCGGCTCGGCGCGGCGCCCGAGGTGGAGTGGGTCGTCGACATCGTCACCGTGACGTTCGGCGCCGACCGCGCGCTGGTCTGCGCCCGGCTGGACTTCCGCGACTCCCTCACCGCCGGCGACGTCGAGCGCGCCTGCGTCCGGATGGCGCACGAGCTGCGCGACGCGCACGAGGAGATCGACGAGGTCTTCCTCGAACCCGTCCCCCGCGACGACGCGGAGCTGCGCGAACGCGTCATCGCCCGGTACGGCCGGACGCTGCGGCCGAGGGGTTCGGACACGTAGTGGCCTTCGTCACGGCGCCACCGCCAGGGCCCTTTACGCAGTAAGGTTAAATCAGGATGATCCGGACAGTGTGAAAGCCCGTACCGGGGGCACCACGACCTCCTGGATCGCTCTCCCACGATCCCCCGCGGAGCGCCGGCGGCACGGCGCCGGGAACAATAGGCCGGTCTTGCGACGTTCCGTTAAGTGCGTGCGCCAGAAGCGAACTAGAGATCCGCGCCGCACTCACACACCGAAGGGAGGGGGGTGTCTCCATGCCGCGAAGCGCCGTCGAGACCCCGCTCACGGAGTCGGCGGGCCCCGCGCTCAACGACCTCCTGAAGCGTGGCCGCGCCCAAGGGCGCCTCTCGCTCGACGAGGTGAGGGGGGCCTTCGAGACCGCCGGCATCAGTCCGGCCCAGGGCCGTTCCATCCTGCGCGAGCTGTCCGAGGCCGGCATCAGCCTGGCCGGCGAGGCCGACACCGTCCGCAAGATGGCCGCGGCCGCCGACCACTCCGGCGGGGAGACCGCCCAGGGCACGCCCGGCACCGGCAAGAAGCGCGCCCCCCGCAAGGCCGCCAAGGACGCCCCCAAGCGGGCCGGCACGCCCGCGGCGCGGTCCGCGGGCAAGGACGACGCCCCCGCCGACGAAGGGTTCGAGGTCAACGAGGTCGAGGTCGAGCCCCCGGCCGACCTGGACGACCAGTCCACCGGCATGGGCGACTCCGTCCACACCTACCTCAAGGCCATCGGGCGCCGCCAGCTGCTCACCGCCGAGCAGGAGGTCGACCTCGCCAAGCGCATCGAGGCCGGGCTGTACGCCGAGCACAAGCTGGAGAGCGAGGACCTCTCCCCCGCCGTGCGCGCCGACCTGGACTGGGTCGCCGCCGACGGCCGCCGCGCCAAGGCCCACATGCTGGAGGCCAACCTCCGGCTCGTGGTGTCGGTCGCCAAGAAGTACTCCGACCGCGGCCTGTCGCTGCTGGACGTCGTCCAGGAGGGCAATCTCGGCCTGATCCGCGCCGTGGAGAAGTTCGACTACTCCAAGGGCTACAAGTTCTCCACCTACGCGATGTGGTGGATCCGGCAGGCCATCCAGCGCGGGTTCGCCGACTCGGCCCGCACGATCCGGCTGCCCGTGCACGTCCTGGAGATGCTGAGCAAGCTCAGCCGGATCGAGCGCGACATGCACCAGCGGCTCGGCCGCGAGCCGACCCCCGAGGAGCTGGCCGCCGAGCTGGACAAGAGCCCCGAGCAGGTCCGCGAGCTGCTGCGCACCAGCCGGCAGCCGATCAGCCTGGACTCCACCATCGGCGAGGACGGCGAGACCCGCATCGGCGACCTCATCGAGGACACCGACAGCCCCGAGGCGTCGGAGCTGGTGGACCGGCAGCTGATGGCCGACCAGCTGCGCCGCACCCTCGACATCCTGTCGCCGCGCGAAGCCAAGATCATGGCGATGCGGTTCGGGCTGTACGACGGGACGCCCCGCACGCTGGACGAGATCGGCAGGGCCCTCGGGCTGACCCGCGAGCGGATCCGGCAGCTGGAGAAGGAGTCGCTGTCCAAGCTGCGGCACCCCAGCAACGCCCGCCCGCTCCTCGACTTCGCCGTCTGACCCCGCCGGAAGCGGGCGGAAGGGGCCGGACCGGCCATGGTCCGGCCCCTTCCGCTTTCCGGCCGCCGGTCAGCAGCCCCGGACGGCGAAGGCCAGGAACTCGGTGACCTCCCGCGCGTCGAAGTTGTCGTCGGAGCCGGTCACCAGCGTGCACTCCCCCGTCTTCAGGCGCGGACCCCACGCCAGCGACTCCAGGTTCTGCGCCGGGTCGGCGTAGCGGCCGAGGTCGGCGACGAGCCGCTTGCGCACCGGACGGAACCGTGCGCCCTCGGCGAGGCTCTCGCGGTGCAGCACGTCCGTGGCGCCCCGCACGTCGAACTCGTACAGCTTGACCTTGTAGCCGACGCCCTCCAGCCAGGACCGCTCCAAGGCCAGGAACCGGTGGCCGCCGACGGCGAGGATCTCCGAGACGCCGCTGTCGGCGATGCCCGCGGGCGGCTTCGGCGCGGCCGGGAGCCGGTCGACGGGATAGGCGTACTGGGCGCGGGCGCGGCCGCCGCGATCCCACAGCGTGAGCCTGGTGAGGGCGCCGTGCCGCACCGTCGGCGCGTCGCCGTCCTCGTAGCGGGGGCCCTCGACCATGGCGGCGATGCCGTGCGGCGTGAACGTCAGCGCCTCGAAGCCGTAGTTGCGGCGCGGCCCGCGGTGCTCCGCGGTGAGCCTGAGCCCGGCCGGGACGTCCAGCCGCCCGGCGTACCGGCCGTCCCGCCGGGCCCAGCCCAGCGACATCGGCGACAGCGGGATGCCCTTGTGCGTCTCGTCCGGGCGGTCGCCCTCGCTGCCCCACAGGACCCGGCGGGTGCGCGGGTCGAACCGGATCGTCTCCGGGTCGGCCGACCCGGGCTCGCCGAAGCCCGGGTAGGGGCTGCCGTCCGGCCGCCTCAGCGTGGTCACCCCGGTGATCTTGACGCCCTCGAACGCGCCGGTGGCCCGGTCGATGTCGAGGCGTCCGGTGTAGAACCGGGCCGGATCGTAGCGCCACCGGTCGTCGGAGACGAGATACCAGGTGCCGGTACGGGGGTCGCGGTCGATGCCCGACAGCCCGCCGACCGTGGTGTCCTTGAACTTCATCATGTGCGGAAGGCGCCGCTCCCCGAGGAACCGCGTGATCCGCAGGCCCTTCCCGGGGGCCTCGCCGCCGTCCGCGGCGGCCATTGCCGGCGCCCCGGTCATCGCCGCGAGGACGGCGGCCGTCGCCGCCGCCCCGCGCACCATCGTCCAGTTACCGTTCACGTTGCTCGTCGTCACCCTTCGCATCCGGCCGTGCGCATTGTGTCGCGCAGGGTCAGTATGGGTCATCACGAAGGGTGACGGCGGTGTTCTCTCAGTCGGCGCGGCGGAACTCCAGGATGGCGACGCCCATCAGGCCGACGCCCATGCCGAAGACGATGACGACCTCCAGCCACACCGGCACCACCCAGCCGCCCCACGTGACGCCCGGGTCGAACGTCGCCATGAGCTGCGGGGAGACGTCCAGGTGGGAGAACACCGCGTGCCGCAGCGGGTCGACCGCGTAGGTGAGCGGGTTGAACCGCGTCAGGACGGTCAGCCACGCCGGCAGGCCGCCGAGCGGGTACAGGGCGCCGGACAGGAACATCATCGGCATCATCGCCATCTGCATGAGGCCGAAGAACGACTGCATGCTGGTGATGCGCGCGGCCATCATGACGCCGAACCCGGTCAGCGCGAACGCGCCGATGAACATCAGGCCGAGCATCTCCAGCAGCAGAAGCGGGTCGTAGGGGACGCCGGCGAGGCCCGCGAGCAGCACGATCACCGCGCCCTGCAGGGTCGCGACCAGGGCGCCGCCGATGCACTTGCCGACCACGATCGCGCTGCGGCTCACGGGGGCGACGAGCATCTCGCGCAGGAACCCGAACTCGCGGTCCCACACGATCGACCCGGCGGAGAACATCGCGGTGAACATCACCGACATCGCGCACACGCCGGGGAAGATGAAGGTCTTCAGGTCGACGGTCCCGGCGACGCCGCCGCCGCTGGCCATCAGGTTGGACAGGCCGGTGCCCATGACCAGCAGCCACAGCACCGGCTGGATGAGCCCGGACACCATCCGCAGCTTGTCCCGCCAGAACCGGATCAGCTCCCGGTGCAGGACGATCTTCACGGCGCGCAGGTCCTGCCGCAGGCCGCGCTCGGGCACCCGCACCCGGACGACCCCGGTGGCCGCCTTGTCCGACGGCGCCGTCTCCGCCGTGGTCGCCACGGTCACCTCCTCGCCGCGCGCATCATCACGCGCATCCTGTCGCCGGCGGACGCCTCGGCGTCCCGGATCGTGCTCCCGGTGAACGACATGAAGACGTCGTCCAGCGACGGCCGCGCCACGTTCACCGACCGGATCGGGACGCCCAGCTCGGCGAACAGCCGCGGCACGAACGCCTCGCCGGAGGCGACCGAGAACGTGACGGCGCCCTCCGACACGACGGCCTCCAGGCCGAACCGGTCCCCGATCGCGGCGATCGCGGCCTCGTCGTCGGCGGTCTGGATGCGGATCCGGTCCTCGCCGACGCCCGCCTTGAGCGCCTCGGGGGTGTCGAGCGCGACGATCCGCCCCGAGTCCATGATCGCGATGCGCTCGCAGAACTCGGCCTCGTCCATGTAGTGCGTCGTCATGAAGATCGTGATCTCCTCGGCGTGCTGCAGCCGCCGGATGTACTCCCAGATCGACGCGCGGGTCTGCGGGTCCAGGCCGACGGTCGGCTCGTCCAGGAACAGCACCCGCGGCGAGTGCAGCAGGCCGCGCGCGATCTCCAGCCGGCGCTTCATGCCGCCGGAGTAGGTCTGCACCCGGTCGCCGCGCCGGTCCCACAGGCCGACCATCTCCAGCACCTGCCGGATGCGGTCGCCCGTCAGCGAGCGCGGCACCCCGTACAGCTCGGCGTGGAAGCGCAGGTTCTGCTCCCCCGACAGGTATCCGTCGAGCGTCGGGTCCTGGAAGACGAGGCCGATGTTGCGGCGCACGCCGTCGCGCTCGGCCACCACGTCGTGGCCGGCGACCCGCGCGCGGCCCCCGGTCGGGCGCAGCAGCGTGCAGAGCATGTTGATGGTCGTGGACTTGCCCGCGCCGTTCGGGCCGAGGAAACCGAAGATCTCCCCCGGCCGCACGGCGAACTCGATCCCCCGCACGGCCTCCACGTCGCCGAATCTCTTGGTCAGGCCGTCGACCTCGACGGCGGGTCCCCCGTCCGGCATGGGGCCTCCCTCCGGAATGGAGTGGAACGCCCATATTTTGGGCTATCCAACGGTAGGAGTACCCTATCTCTCACGTCAAGAGAAATATGACCCGCCAAAGAACCGCAGGGAGAAGGACGTGGAGGACCGGCCGGACCCGTTGTACGACTCGCCCAGCTACCTGATGTTCGAGATGGTGCGGCTCGTCCGGCGCACCGGGGCGCAGCTGTTCCCCGGCCAGCCGCGGCTGCCGCACCTGCTCGTGCTGTGGTGCGTGGCGCGGTTCGGGCCGCTGTCGCAGCGCGACGTCGCCGAGCGGCTGCGCATGGACGCCGGCGACCTGGTCGGCATCGTGGACGCGCTGGAGGAGGCCGGCCACGTCGAGCGGCGCCGCGACCCCGAGGACCGCCGCCGGTACGCGCTGGACACCACCGAGGACGGGCGCCTGTTCCTCGGCGCGAGCCTGGACGAGCGCCGCCGCCTCAACGAGATGCTGTTCGAGCCCCTCGAACCCGGCGAACGGCGCCTGCTCAAGGACCTGCTGCTGCGGGTCCTCGCCCACCACGACGAGCGGTTCGCCGCGGGCCCGGAGCCGTCCGGTCAGCAGACCGGCGCCGGGGCCGCGAGCCGGAGCCGGGCCTCGTCGTAGCGCCGCAGGACGAGGCGGGCCGCCGCGTCGTGCGCGCCGAGCGGCGCGGTGACCGCGTCGGCGCCGCAGGCCGCCATCCGGTCGTGGAACCGGCCGGGCGCCAGCAGGTAGGACGCCACGGCCACGCGCCGGGCGCCGTCCGCGCGCAGGCCGGCGACGACCTCGTCCAGCCGCGGACCGCCCGCGGCGACGAACCCGTACGGGACGGGCCGTCGCAGCCGCCGCGCCAGCAGCCGGGCGGCCGCCCGCACGTCGGCGGTGCCCGCCGGGTCGGCGGACCCCGCCGCGCCGAGGACCACGGTGTCCGGGCGCGGCGGGATCCGGGTCCGCGGATCCCGGGTGGGCGGATCCGGGGTCTGCTCGGCCAGCCGGGCGGCCAGCGCGCCGGCGAGCAGCGGGTCCGGGCCGAGCGGCCGGGACGTCACCGCCCCCGGCAGCAGCCGCCCCGCCCGGACGGGGATGTCGACCAGCGCGTGGTAGCCGCGCGCCAGCAGCAGCGGGACGACGACCACCGGGCCGCCGCGCAGCCCGGCCGCCGCTTCCTCCAGGGACGGCCGAGACAGTTCGCCGTACGCCTCGGCGACCCGCAGCCCCGGCCGCAGCGCCCGGATCCGGGCGAGCAGCTCCCGGACCGCGGCGGGCCCGGCCGGATCACGGGTGCCGTGCGCCACCGCCAGCAGCGCGGGTTCAGCCACCGGCGCCCGCCGCCGGGAGCCGGTCGGCGATCCGCGGGTCGCACGCCAGCCGGTAGCCGCGCTTGACGACCGTCTCGACGATGCCGGGGCGGCCGAGGCCGCGCCGCAGCCGCGCCACCGCCATCTCCACCGCGTGCTCGTCGGCCTGCGGGCGGGCGTCCCGGGGCCGCGCGTCCCGCGCCCAGCCGTCCTTGGCCGGGGGCGCGCCGACGAGCCGGCTCGGCAGCACCCCGCACAGCTCCGCCCGCGACACCACATGCCCGGGACGGCGCGCGAGCGCCCGCAGGATCGCCATCGGCGCGGGCGCGATCGGCCGCAGCTGGCCGTCCAGCACGACGGCGTGCCCGCGCAGCTCCAGCGCGAAACCGCGCACCGACAGCCGCCGCGACCGGCGCCGCGGCAGGTCCGACACCAGGGCCCGGACGAGCGCGCCGAGCCTGGCGCGCTCCGGCTGGACGGTCGGGACGTCGCGGCCGGTCAGCGCCTGCGCGGTCACGGGCCCGACGCACGCCGCCACCACGTGGGCCCGCAGCGCCGCCAGGAACGCCTCCTCAAGCCCGTCCTCGGCGGCGACCGACAGCGTCTCGGCGACCGCGGGCGCGCTGGTGAAGGTGATCGCGTCGACCGTCCCGGCGACCGCCTGCCCGACGAGCCGGCGCAGCGGCGTGAAGTCCTCGCTCCGCGACCACCGGTACACCGGGATCTCGATCACCTCGGCGCCGGCGCCGCGCAGCGCCCCGGTCAGCTCCGGCTCGCGCTCCCCGTACAGCTGCACGGCGACGCGGGCGCCGTCCAGGTCCTTCTCCAGCAGGTGCTCGATGACCTCGGCGCACTCCTCCGACTCGGGCGACCAGCGCTCCTGCAGGCCGGCCGAGCGGATCGCGCCGCGCGCCTTCGGGCCGCGCGCCACGATGTCGGTCCCGGCGAGGCGGGCGATGAGGGCGTCCCGCATCCCGTGCCCGTCGGCCGCCTCCAGCCATGCCCGGAACCCGATCCCGGTCGTGACGACCACGTGGTCGAGGGGCCCGCCGACGCAGGCCCGGGTCGCCGCCAGCAGCTCGGCGTCGTCGGCGAGCGGGACGAGCCGGATGGCGGGCGCGAGCACGACCCTGGCGCCGCGCCGCTCCAGCAGCGTCGCGAGCTCCTCGTGGCGGCGGGCCGCGGTCACGCCGACGGCGAACCCGGCCAGCGGTTCACTGCCGGTGCTCATCGGTGAGCGCCACCTCCACCCGGCCGGCGGCGCGGCGGACCGGGAACGCCGGCAGCGCCACCCGGGGATCGTCCAGGCACGCCCCGGTCCGCAGGTCGAACACCTGCTTGTACATGGGGGACGCGACGGTCGGCGTCCCGTCCCTGGTGCCGAGGATGCCGCGCGACAGCACGTAGGCGCCGCTGAACGGGTCGAGGTTCGACAGCGCGTACAGGGTGCCGTCGAAGACCCGGAAGATCGCGACCTGCGTCCCGTCCACCATCGCGCAGGCGCCCCGCTCGGGGATCAGCGCGGTGTAGGGGCAGATGTCGAACCAGCGTGCCGCGGTCCGGCCCGCCCGCTCCCTGACGATCGTCGCTTCGGGTGTCGTGGTCATCGCGCGGCAACCTCCTGGCGGGAACAATCGATGCTCCGATACTCGGCAGGCGCCGTTTCGCGACGGGGTCCCCATTGTCACCGGCGTGTTAAATGGGGCTCACTGCCTGGCGCCGGAGGCGCTCCGGGGGTGTGGGGGCGTCCCCCCTCGATGGACAGGTGTCAGGCGGACGGCGCAGACCTTGAACTCGGGCATGCGTGAGACGGGGTCCAGTGCCGGGTTGGTGAGGAGGTTGGCGCGGCCCTCCCCCGCCCAGTGGAACGGGATGAAGACGGTGTCGTCGCGGATCGCGTCGGTCAGCCGCGCCGCGACGGTCGCGGCGCCTCTGCGGCTCTCCAGCCGGACGGCGGCGCCGTCCTCGATGCCGAGGCGTGCGGCCAGGTCGGGGTGCAGTTCGACGAAGGGTCCCGGTGCCGCCTCGGCCAGCGGGCGGACGCGCCTGGTCTGCGCGCCCGACTGGTACTGGGCCAGGACGCGCCCGGTGGTCAGGTACACGGGGTAGTCGGCGTCCACGTCCTCGGCGGCGCCGGTGTGCTCGACCGGGACGAAGCGGGCCCGTCCGTCCGGGGTGGGGAACCGGTCCAGGTAGGGCCTCGGTGTGCCCGGGTGGTCCGGGGACGGGCAGGGCCAGAACACCCCGCCCTCGGCCTCGATCCGGTCGTAGGTGATGCCGGAGTAGTCGGCGATGCCGCCCGCGCCGGCGCGGCGCAGCTCGCCGAAGACCTCCTCCGGGTCGGTGCTCCATTCCCCCGGCGCCTTGAGCCGCTCGGCGAGGGCGCCGAGGATCTCCAGGTCGGTGCGGACGCCGTCCGGCGGGCGGACGGCCCGGCGCCGCCGCAGGACGCGGCCCTCCAGGTTCGTCATCGTCCCCGACTCCTCGGCCCACTGCGCCGCGGGCAGGACGACGTCGGCGCGGCGCGCGGTCTCCGACGGCACGAAGTCGGCCACCACCAGCAGGTCGAGCGCGCCGAGCCGCTCCTCCACGTCCGCCGCGGCGGGCGCGGACACGACCGGATTGGATCCGAAGACCAGCAGCGCTTTGGGGCCGCCGGCGGTGCCGAGCGCCGACAGCAGCTCGTAGGCCGACCGTCCGGGCCCGGGGAGATCATCGGGGTCGACGCCCCAGACCCCGGCGACGTGCGCGCGGGCGGCCGGGTCGTCGATCCTGCGGTAGCCGGGCAGCTGGTCGGCCTTCTGCCCGTGCTCGCGCCCGCCCTGCCCGTTGCCCTGCCCGGTCAGGCAGCCGTAGCCGGACCCCTCGCGGCCCGGGAGGCCGAGCGCGAGCGCCAGGTTGATGAAGCCGGTGACCATGTCGGTGCCGCGGGCGTGCTGCTCGGATCCCCGCGCGGTGAGGACGTGGGCGCGGCGGGCCCGGGCCAGCAGCCGGACGGCCTCGCGCATCAGCGGGACGGGGACGCCGGTGATGCGTTCGGCGCGTTCCGGCCAGTAGGCGTTCACGACGGTCCGGACGGCGTCGAAGCCGGTGGTGCGGGCGGCGATGTACTCCTCGTCCGCCAGTCCCTCCGCGAGGGCCAGGTGCAGAAGCCCGTTGGCGAGGGCGATGTCGGTGCCGGGCGTGGGCCGCAGGTGCAGGTCGGCCTGCCGGGCGGTGGCGGTACGGCGCGGGTCGACGACGATCAGGGCTCCGCCGTCGTCCCGCATCTCGTTCAGGTGCCGCATGAACGGCGGCATCGTCTCGGCGGGGTTCCCGCCGGCGAGCAGGACGGCGCCGGACGCCGCCAGGTCGGTGACCGGGCCGGGCAGCCCGCGGTCCATCCCGAACGCACGCCCGGACGCCGCCGCGGCCGACGACATGCAGAACCGGCCGTTGTAGTCGATCTGGGACGTGCCGAGCGCGACCCGGGCGAACTTGCCGAGCTGGTAGGCCTTCTCGTTGGTCAGCCCGCCGCCGCCGAACACCGCGACGGCGTCCGGACCGTGCAGGGCCCGCAGCCGCCCGATCCCGGCGGTGATCCGGTCGAGCGCCTCGTCCCAGGTGCAGGGCTCCAGCGGTGCGTCCCGGCGGCGGCGCATCAGCGGCGCGGTCAGCCGGTCCGGGACGGTGAGCAGCTCCGCGGCCGTCCAGCCCTTCTGGCACAGCCCGCCGCCGTTGGCGGGAACGTCCTCGCGCGGGGTCACCCGCACGGTCCCCGTGCCATTCTCGTCGTGCAGGGCCATGCCGCATTGCAGGGCGCAGTACGGGCAGTGCGTAGGAGTCCCCATCATGCGCCGAGAGTCGGCGGACGCCGTTTCGCGGGCGAGTCCCGCAGGTCACCGCGGCGTTAAATGCGGTTCACGGGCCGCGTCCGCCAAGGTCAGGCGCTCGGGGCCCTGGTCGCGGCGGGCTACGGCGACCGGCCTTGACGAGCGCGGGTCAAGCGTTGTCCATCCCAGTCATGGCCATTTCGTCGTTTCTTGTCCCTATACCGCACGGATTAGTGGCGATCAGCCGCTCTCGCGGCTAATGCGGCCCCTATCCCGATACGGCCGGGATCACCGCCCGGTGATCGCGCCTAACCTCGGTACATGCCCGACCTTGCTTACTACGCCTCCCTGCCGCGCGCCCGCGGCGCCGCGGCGGCCCTGCTGCTGGACGACCTCGGGCGGGTCCTGCTGGTCAAACCCACCTACAGCGAGGGCTGGTTCCTGCCCGGCGGGGTCATCGAGGCCGACGAGTCCCCGCTGTCGGCGTGCGTGCGCGAATGCGAGGAGGAGCTCGGCCTCGTCCCCCGCCTGGACGGCCTGGCCTGCGTCGACTGGGGCTCCCCGCGCGACGACGGCGTCGACGCCGTCAACGTCTTCGTGTTCGGCGGCGTCATCACCGGCGAGGAGATCGCGGCGATCCGGCTGCCGCCCGAGGAGCTGTCCGACCACATCCTGGTCGCGCCGGAGAAGATCCCCGAGCTGGCGCCGCCGCACGTGTCCCGCCGGATGGACCCCAGCCTGCAGGCCATGGCCACCGGCCGCGCCGTCTACCTGGAGGACGGCCGGGAGCAGCCCTTCGGCACGGGCGGCGCCTGAGCCCGTTCCCTACACCGGCACCGCGTCCTACACCGGCACCGGCACCGGCACCGGCACCGCGTCCTACACCGGCACCGCGTCCTGGATCGAGCGGGCGTGCTCGGGCTCCGCGGCGCGGGCGCAGTGGGCGCAGCAGTAGAAGTGCCCGCCCACGTCCACGCCGTGCCCCATGATGCGGCACTGGCAGTGCTCGCAGATCGGCGCCATCTTGGTGACCGCGCACTCGAACGAGTCGAACGTGTGCACCTCGCCCTGCGCGTGCACCTCGAACGCCATCGCGTAGTCGTTCCCGCAGACCTCGCAGGTCGCCATCGTCCCCGTCTCCGTTCTCCCGCCGCCTCGCGCTCCTCTGCCTACCCGGGCGCACCCCGGTCTACCCCGCGCCCTCACAGCGGGCGGGACACGCTGTGCAGCGGAGTTATCACCCTCGTATGACCGGATGCACACGCGCGAAACCCCGGGTTCCTACGGTCGGTCCGTCCGAACGACCCCGAGGAGACCGCCTGATGACCGTCACCACCGATGCCGCCCGCCCCGGCCGCGCCCGGCCGCGCACGGGCCGCTGGATCACCGACTGGCGCCCCGAGGACCCCGCGTTCTGGGCGGCCGGCGGCGCCCGGACCGCCCGCCGCAACCTCGCCTTCTCGATCTTCTCCGAGCACATCGGGTTCTCGGTGTGGACGCTGTGGTCGGTGCTGGTGCTGTTCCTCGGCCCCGCCTACGGCATCGACCCGGCCGGCAAGTTCACCCTCACCGCCGTGCCCGCGCTGGTCGGCGCGGCGCTGCGGATCCCCTACACCCTCGCCGTCGCCCGGTTCGGCGGCCGCAACTGGACGATCGTCAGCGCGTCGCTGCTGCTCGTCCCCGCGGTGCTCGCCGCGGTCCTCGTCAGGCCCGGCGTCTCCTTCACCACGCTGCTGGTCCTCGCGGCCGTCGCCGGGGTCGGCGGCGGCAACTTCGCGTCCTCGATGGCCAACATCAACGCGTTCTACCCGCAGCGCCTCAAGGGCTGGGCGCTCGGTGTCAACGCGGGCGGCGGCAACCTCGGCGTCGCCGTCGTCCAGCTCGCCGGCCTCCTGGTCCTCGCCACCGCGGGCAAGGACCACCCCGCGCTCGTCGCGGGCGTCTACATCCCGCTCATCGTCCTCGCCGCGCTCGGCTCCGCCCTCTACATGGACAACCTCGCGCACGTCCGCAACGACGGGCGCGCCATGCGCGACGTCTGCCGCGACGCCCACACCTGGACCATGTCGGTGCTGTACATCGGCACGTTCGGGTCGTTCATCGGGTTCGGCTTCGCGTTCGGCCAAGTGCTCCAGGTGCAGTTCGCGGCCGACTTCGACACCCCGGTGAAGGCCGCGTACCTGACGTTCCTCGGGCCCGCGCTCGGGTCGCTGGTCCGTCCCGCCGGCGGATGGCTCGCCGACCGGCTCGGCGGCGCCAGGGTCACCTTCTGGACGTTCGCCGCGATGGCCGCCGCGGCGGGCCTGGTGCTGGCCGCCTCGCTGCGCGGGTCCCTGCCGCTGTTCCTCACCGCGTTCGTGCTGCTGTTCGTGTTCAGCGGCGTCGGCAACGGCTCCACCTACAAGATGATCCCCGCGATCTTCCGGGCGAAGGCGCGGACCGGCGCCGCGGGCGGCGGCGACCAGGACGCCGCCGAGCACGAGGCCCGCCGCCTCGCCGGCGCGCTGATCGGCATCGCGGGAGCGGTCGGCGCGTTCGGCGGCGTCCTGGTCAACATCGCCTTCCGGCAGTCGTTCCTCACCTACGGCACGGGCGACGGCGCCTACGTCGCGTTCATCGCCTTCTACGCCGTGTGCTGCGCCCTCACCTGGCTGGTCTACCTGCGGAACCGCCCGGGGAGGCCGGCGGGCGTCTGACCGCCTGCCGGGCCGCGCGCCGCCGCCGCGTCCGGCCGGTCCCCTCCCCCGGGTCCGGCCAGCGCGGCGACCGGCCCGACGAGCGCAGCACGGCCTCCCACGCGTCCCCCCGCTCCAGCGGCAGGTGCGGGACGCCCCAGTGCCACGCCGACACCAGCAGGTCCGGGTCGCGCGGCCGGTAGTCGGCGCCGACCGCGCGGGCCATGTCCCAGGCGTGCAGATGCCACTCCACGCAGGCGGCGCCCGCGTGGTCGCCGACCGTGTACTTGGTGCCGCGGTAGATCAGATGCGTCCGGTCCCACATGTCGGGCATCAGGTCGGCGTACGCGCCCGCCGACACCCCGAACGCCAGGATCCGCTCCGGCCCCGGCTCCGGCGGCAGCACCGCCAGCTCCGTCGCGTTCTGCCGCGCCTGCTGCCTGATCAGCACCGCCGACGCCGCCTCCTGCGCGAACAGCTTGGCCAGCCGGCTGTCGGGCGCGTCCTGGAGGTACTCCAGGAAGTTCTCCGCGACGCACCGCAGGTGCCCCGCGAGGTCGATCAGCTGCCAGTCGGCGCAGGGCGTCGGCACGTCCCAGTCCCCGGCGGTCTCCGCCAGCCCGCGGATCGCCGTCACCCCGTCCTGATAGGACTCAAGGACGCGGCCCCGGTCCGGCGGCGTGCGCTCCACGTGACATCCCCCAACGTCCAGAGCACCGTGTGCCCCCTACGCCGGGACGCGTCCGCCCGCCCGTCACGGTGTGCGACGTTCGGCGCGGGGCACCCCCGGCGTTCCCCGAGAGGGCAGACTGTCAAAGTTCGGTGGCCGGTGCCACCCGGTGACGCCGTGTCGTCACACGTCCCGGACGGCTCAGACGTGCACGGTCGGCTGCGTCCGGAACGCGAGGCGGTGCGCCTCCCGCGCGGTGCGCAGGCGGTCGACCTCGTCGGTCCACGGGTGCACCGCCGGGCGCGCCTTGGCCTTGCGGTAGGCGATCTCCGCGGCGCGGCGCGCCTTGGCGTCCTGCGTCTCCGCCGAGTACACCTTCGGGCCCATCGCGACCCGCTCGGACGCCTCGGCGGCGGCGAGCGCCGCCGTCATCGCCTGGTCGAACGCGACCGTCGCCTCGCGCAGCTCCGGCTCGGGGACGTCCGCGGCCTGCGCGTCCCGCAGCGCCCGCTCCGCCTCGCCGGCCGCCGCCAGCCGGTCCTCGTACTCGGCGGCCAGCCGCTGGTCGGCCTCGTACGGCTCGGCGACGTCCTTGCTCACCCGGCGGCCCAGCGGCATGGTGGTACTCCCTCGACGGTCGTGCTGTGTCCGGTCGTGCGTGTCCGATCGAGGTAAGCGTACGCGGGACCCCGGCGTGTTGTGGCGGCGGACACCCGGCTTCGGCCCTTTACGTAGTAAGGTGCATGCTCATGGTCCGGCAGCCCAGCATCAACGCCCAGCACCGCACACCGCTGTCCACCGAGCGGATCATCGAGGCGGCCCTGCAGATCGTGGACGGCCAGGGACTCGGCCGCCTCACGATGCGCCGCCTCGGTGACGCCCTGGAGGTCGAGGCGATGGCGATCTACCACCACCTCCCCCGCGGCAAGGAGCAGCTCCTCGACGGCCTCGTCGCGCATGTCGCCGCCGCGCCCGCCGACGAGGCGGCCACCGGGCGCTGGCAGGACGTCCTGCGCGCGTGGGCCGGCGGCTACCGCGGCCGGCTCCTCGCCCACGCGGGCGTCCTCCCACTGGTCGTGACGCGCCGCAACCCCGCCGCGCTGACCGCCACGGCCGCCTCGCTGCGGGAGGTCCTCCGCCGCGGCGGCATCGCCGAGGACCCGGCCTCGGTCGCGGCCCACACCCTCCTCGGCTACGTGATCGGCCACGCCGCGCTGGAGGTGCGCGGCACGAACGAGGACGGCGCCGACCGCGCCGTCGACTGGGACACCCGCTTCGCCGCCGGACTCGACGTCGTCCTCGGCGGCGTCCGCTAGGCGTCCGCCGGTCCTCTAGTCCTCGACGACGAGGACCTCCAGGTGGCGGGGGCCGTGGGCGCCCTCGACCCGGGCCGCCTCGATGCCGTACGTGGCGGACGGGCCGCTGATCCACGTCAGCGGCCGCGCCGGATCGAGCCGCCCGACCGCCTCCGGGACCGTTCCGACGATCTGGTCGGCGTGCACCACGCACAGGTGGTAGCCGGGGACGAGGGTGAGCGCCCGCCTCCCCTGCGCCCGGCCGCCGTCCAGGACGACCGTGCCCGTCTGGGCGACGGCCAGCGCGCAGCCGGTGACGGAGCCGTCCGCCGCGGCGAGGGTGTCCAGGTCGAGGGCCGGGGTGTCGGCCAGGGCGCGGACGCCGTCCAGCTCCGCGAGCCACCCGAACGGCAGGTCCGCCGGGACGACGATCTGCTTGGTCTCGCGCCCCCACAGCGCCGCCGCCACCGCGGTGCCCACCTCGTCCGCGCCGACGTGCCGCACCGCCGCGCGGTTGTCGGCGACCCGCTCGGTGAACAGCGCGACCACGTCGGCCCTGGACTCGGCCTCCGCCTCGGTCAGCCGGCGGGCGTACCCGCGCGGCACCGGCGGGCGCACGCCGCGGTCGCCGCCGAGCGCCTCGCGGACCCGCCGCAGCACCTCCTCGCGCGAGCTCACGTGCGCGTCCTGTCCCACCAGGCGCGGAAGCTCTCCGCCGGGGGCGCGGGAAGGTCGCGGGCCTCCGTCCACTTGCCGAGCAGGCCCGGGAGGCGGCGGATCCGCCCGCCGCGCGACAGCAGCCGCGCCCAGCGGGTGCCGCGCCGCAGTGCCGCCTCGTACCGGCGCGGGTCGCCCATCGTCCAGGCGAGGCCGCGCATCAGCGCCATCTCGGGCGTCGGGACGGGACGCCGCCGGCGCGACTCCACCACCTTCCCGCGCAGGTGGACCAGCACGTCCGGGATGTCGATCAGCACCGGGCAGACGTCGGCGCAGGCGCCGCACAGCGTGGACGCGTACGGCAGCGACGCGTTCGCGGCGCTCTCCACGCCGCGCATCAGCGGGGTGAGGACCGCGCCGATCGGACCGGGATGGACCGGTCCGTAGGGGGTTCCGCCCGTCCGCTCGTAGACGGGGCAGACGTTCAGGCACGCCGAGCAGCGGATGCAGCGCAGCGCGGTGCGCCCGGTCTCGTCGGCGAGGGCCTTCGTGCGGCCGTTGTCGAGCAGGACGAGGTGGAACGCGCGCGGACCGTCGCCCGGCGTCACGCCCGTCCAGGACGAGACATACGGGGTCATCCGGTCGCCGGTCGACGAACGCGGGAGAAGCTGGAGGAACACCTCCATGTCATCCCATGCGGGGACGACCTTGTCGATACCGGCGACGGTGATCAGCGTCTCGGGGATCGTGAGGGACATCCGCCCGTTGCCCTCGGACTCCAGCAGGACGACCGTGCCGCTCTCGGCCACCAGGAAGTTCGCGCCGGTGACCGCGACCGGGGCGCGCAGGAACCGGTCGCGCAGATGCAGGCGGGCGGCGGCCGCCAGCGCCTCCGGGTCCGCGGCCGGATCCGGCCCGGCCGCCGGGACGGCGCGCCCGAACAGCTCCCCGATCTCCGCGCGGTCGCGGTGGGCGGCCGGCGACAGCAGGTGGGAGGGGGTGTCCTCGCCGAGCTGGACGATCATGTCCGCGACCGCGGTCTCCCGGACGGTGACGCCCATCCGGGCCAGCGCGTCGTTCAGGCCGATCTCGCGGGTCGTCGCGGACGCGGCCTTGACGACCTCCGCCGCACCCGCCGCACGCACCAGCCCGGTGACCACGCGGCGCGCCTCGGCCGCGTCCGCCGCCCAGTGCACCACGCCGCCGGCCTCGGTGACGGCGCGCTCCAGCTCCGCGAGGTGGGTGTCCAGGTTGAGGAGCGTGTCGTCCTTGATGGCGCGGCCGGCCTCGCGCAGGTCGTCCCAGTCGGCGGGTTCGGCGGCCGCCGCGGCCTCCCGCTCCCGCAGCGCGGCGGCCGCGCCGCGCAGGTTGCGGCGCGACCGGGTGTCGGCCAGCGCGGACCGGGCGGCGGTGGCGAACTTCGGCATCGGCAGCGGCACGGGCGCGCTCGTCCGGGGGGAGGACGGCGTCGTCCCCGGGGAGGAGGCCGTCACGACGGCCCCGTCTCGGCGAGGATCTCCGCCAGGTGCATCGTCCGGACGCCGCCGCGCAGCCGCGACAGCGCGCCGCCGATGTGGGCGAGGCACGCGTCGTCGACCGCGCACACCACGTCCGCGCCCGTGTCGCGGACGTGCCTGACCTTGTCGGCGACCATCGCGACCGACACGTCGGCGTTCTTCATCGCGAACGCGCCCCCGAACCCGCAGCACTCGTCCGCGGCGGGCAGTTCGACCAGGTCGAGGCCCTTCACCGCGCGCAGCAGCCGGAGCGGCCGGTCGCCGACGCCGAGGACCCGCAGGGACTGGCAGGACGGGTGGTAGGTGACCCGGTGCGGGAAGCAGGCGCCGACGTCGGTGACGCCCAGGACGTCGACGAGGAACTCCGACAGCTCGTGGACGGCGAGGCCCTCGGCGGCGCGGGCCAGGCCGGGGTCGCGGGCCGTCCGGGCGATCTTCGGGTAGGCGTCGCGGACGGTCGCGGCGCACGACGCGGACGGCGCCACCACCACCTCGCAGCCCTCGAACGCGGCGGCGTAGGAGCGGGCCAGGCCGGCGGCCTCCCGGTGGTAGCCGGCCGTCCAGTGGATCTGGCCGCAGCACGTCTGGCGCGGCGGGAACACCACCTCGTGCCCGAGCCGCTCCAGCAGCACCGCGGCGGCCTTCCCAGTATCGGGGAACAGCGCGTCATCGAAGCACGCGACGGACAGCGCGACCCGCACCGGCCTCACTCCCCCCACGCCCGGCAAAGCCCGTTCACCGCCGAACATCGTAGAGGTTTCGGCTCCCGGCGGCGTGTCGTTCTTCGCCCGTTATCGCGCAGGAGGGACGCTATTGCCTGGCACCTCGGAGTGAGAGGGATCACAGCCGTCCGGTACTCCGGTACCAACGGACAACCGTCCCAACGGGCTATAGCCGGTGAAGGCGAACCACTCCACACTGGGGTGCGTCAATAAAGGAAAGCACCACGACCTACCAGTAGTTGAGACCGGAGGCACACGATGTGCCCGCACCAGCCGCCCTGTCCTTCCCACAACGCACCCGACCGCGACGCCGCCCGCACGCTGGCCTCGCACCCCGAGCAGGGGTGGAGCCTGCTGTGCAACGGTGTCGTGCTGTTCGAGGACACCGGTGAGCTGCTGCCCGACGGGGGAGTCATCGCACCGCACCGGCCGACGGACCTGCAGGCGCCGTCCGCCGCTTGAGCGGTCTCCACGGGGGGACTAGTTCAAACGGGTGATCATCCTCGGGGGCACGCCCACCCGTCCTTGACCTCCGGGCCCGCACCGGGCCCGGGGCCGTCTTCTACTCCCGGCCCGTCCGCTGCGGACGGGCCGCCCACATCTTCAGCCACGGCTCCACCACCCGGCCGACCGCCGCGGGGTCCTTGCCCAGGTCGTGCCGCTCCCCCGCCAGCACCGCCACCTCCGCCGCGTCTCCCTTGCCCGGCACACCGAACGGATCGCGGTCGCCGTTGACGACGAGGACCTCGGCCCCGGCGCCCCGCAGCTCGTCCACCCGGGTCTTCTCCGGCCTGCCGGGCGGATGCAGCGGGAACGCCAGCGCGACGACGCCCGCCGCCCCCGCGTCCGCCGCCGTCCGGCACGCCACCCGCGCGCCGTTGCTCCGGCCGCCCTGCACGAGCGGGACGTCCCCGAACCGCTCCCGCAGCGCCCCGATGACCTCCAGCCACGCCTCGTCCTGCTTGACCGGCGAGCCGGGCGCCCGGCGCCCGGCGAGCCGGAACGGCTGCATCACCCGCGCGACGGCGCCGCCGAGCCCGAGCGCGGCCGCCCGGACGGCGAGCAGGTCCGGCGCGTCCACTCCCCCGTTCGACCCGTGCGTCAGGACCAGCAGGAACGCGGGATCGGCGACCTCATCCAGCGTCACCTCGGCCGGCCCGTGCGCCGTGGACACCTCCATGCACACACCGTAGCCGCCGCAGCGTCAAGGGCCGCGTCCTCCCCCGCGCCATCGGCGGCTAGCTCTCAGGCCAGTTGGGGACGGGGGTGCCCATCGCCAGGCGGAGCCGCTCGGCGAAGCTCTCGTGCAGCAGCGGGCCCCACGCGTAGTCGCTCGGCACCCGCACCGCGTTGCCGAGCAGTTCCTGGGTCTCCCCCTCGCGGCGCTCGGCGTACCGGACGGCGAGCAGCGCGTACATGTGGTCGAGGGCGCCGAACGCCTCGCCCGTGAGGGCGGGCAGCGTCCCGTCCGACACGGCCTGCTCGACGACCGGCTCCCACCACAGGTCGCCGGTGTCGCCGTCGTCCTCGCCGAAGTCGCGGCGGAGCCGGGCCCGCACCTGACCCGCGATGCCGGGCTCGGCGAGCCCGCGCCGCCACACCTCGCCCGCCTCGCCGGCGCGCCCGCGCAGCGGCAGCGTCCGCGCCAGCAGCTCGGTGGCCAGCGGCCCGACCTCCGGGTCGGCGGGCTCCTCCCCGAGCGCCGCGCCGAACGCGCCGATCGCCTGGTCGAGGTAGGAGATGCCGAGCGCGACGGCGAGCCGCGCGTACGCGTACGGGGCGGTGCCGCGGTCGATCAGTTTGAGCGCGGCGGTCAGGATCCGCTGGGCCCGGGCCGGGTCGCCGCGCTCCAGCAGCCGCTGCGCGAGGTCGTGCGCGGCGGGCGGCGCGTACTCGGCGTCCCCGGTCCCGATCACCGCCTCCCAGTGCTCCCGCGCGGCGGCGAAGTCGCCCGCGTCGTCGGCGATCCGGGCGAGCGCCAGGTGCGCGGGCGGAAGGTAGGCGGGGTTGCCGAAGTCGACCACGACCCGCCAGGCCGGCGCCGCCTGCTCGTGCTCGCCCGCCCGCTCGTGGGTGAGCGCGAGATGGTAGGCGGCGCGGGGCCCGTACTCGGGGTCGGCGGTCGCGATCGCGGCCCGGTCGGCCTCCCTGGCCCGCTCCACGTCGCCCGCGTCGTCCAGGACGACCGCGAGGCCCAGCGCGGCCTGGGCCCGGCTGGGCGTCTCGCCGAGCGCCAGCACCTTCTGGAACAGCCGCGCCGCCCGCTCCGCCTCGCCGTTCTCGGCGAGGTTCCGGGCCTCCTCGCACATCCGCGCCGCGTCGTCGGAAACCGCGTCCGGGGACTCGCTCATCGCTCTTCTGCCCTCTGGGGGTCGGGGTCGGCAAAGAGACTAGCGACCCCGCCCCCCAGAGGGC
>NZ_SMKY01000144.1 GCF_004349235.1 Actinomadura darangshiensis
GTCCCCGAGCGGGCCGGCGGCGCCGCTGCCGCGCGCCCTGCCGCGCCTGAAGAAGGGCCGTCCGCGGCTGAAGCCGCTGCGCGAGCGCAACCCCATCGGGGTGGCGGCCGTCGGCATCGCCTTGCTGCTGGTGCTCGGCATGCTCGCCTTCCGCGCCGACGACCTGCCCTTCATCGGCGGCGGGACGACCTACAGCGCGTACTTCTCCGAAGCCGCCGGGCTGAAGGACGGCCAGGAGGTCCGCGTCGCCGGCGTGAAGGTCGGCAAGGTCACCGGCGTCGAGCTGAAGGGCGACAAGGTCAAGGTCGCGTTCCGGGTGAAGGACACCTGGGTCGGCAACGCCACCCGCGCCAACATCATGATCAAGACGCTGCTGGGGTCGAAGTACCTCCAGCTCGACCCCCTCGGCTACCGGAAGCAGAATCCGCGCGAGCCGATCCCGCTCGACCGGACCGTGGCCCCCTACGACGTCACGACGGCGTTCGAGGACCTCGGCCGGACGTTCGACGACCTCGACACCGCCAAGCTCGCGGCGAGTCTGGAGACGATCTCCACGACGTTCGAGAACACCCCGGCGAGCGTCCGCGTCGCGCTGCACGGCCTGTCGTCGCTGTCGAACACGATCGCGTCGCGGGACGCCGAGCTGGCCCGGCTCCTCGCGGGCACGAAGAGGCTGTCCGGCACGATCGCCGCGCAGAACGCCCAGTTCCAGACCCTCTTCAAGGACGGCAACCTGCTGCTGGCCGAGCTGCGCCGGCGGCGCGACGCGATCCACGCGCTGCTGGTCGGCACGGACCGCCTCGCGGACGAGCTGGTCGGCCTCGTCAACGACAACCGCCGCACCCTCGGCCCGACGCTCGCCTCCCTCGACCGGGTCACGGGCGTCCTCGAACGCAACCAGAAGAACCTGGACCGGGCGCTGGAGACGGCCGCTCCCTACGTCCGCATCGTCGCCAACTCGACCGGCAACGGCCGCTGGGTGGACGGCTACCTGTGCGGCACCGTCCCCGACGAGTACCTGGAGAACGGCAACTGGCACCCACCGGGACCGGCCTGCGAGCCGCCGCACCTGACGGGAGGCCGGTGACATGGCGTCCGCCCCGACACGCACGGTGAAACTGCCGAAACTGGGATCGCCGATCCGCGACCGCCGGACGCGGGTACTGCAGGCGCTCATCGCGGCCTTCGTCCTGCTGGTCGCGGTCGCGCTGGTGCCGCTGCTGACCGGCGGGCCGACGCACCGGATCACCGCGTACTTCGCCACCACCATCGGCGTCTACCCCGGCTCCGACGTCCGCGTCCTCGGCGTGAAGGTCGGGTCGATCGACTCCATCGAACCGCTCGGCAACCGGGTCAAGGCCGTCATGCGGGTGGACGACGACGTGGACGTCCCCGCCGCCGCCCGCGCCGTCGTCATCGCGCCGAACCTGGTGTCCGACCGGTACGTGCAGCTCGACCCGGCCTACAACGGCGGCCCGAAGATGGCGGACGGCGCGTCCATCGACGTGAGCCGCACGGCGACGCCACTCGAACTCGACCAGCTCTACGACGCCGTGCGCAAGTTCTCGGGCGACCTCGGCCCCCAGGGACTGAACGCCCAAGGCGCGCTGTCGGACGTCATCCGGGTCGGCGCCGCCAACCTCGGCGGCAACGGCAGGGCGCTCAACACCACGATCGCCGACCTCGGCAAGGCGTCCCAGACGCTCGCGGACTCCAGTGGCGACCTCTACGCCACCGTCGCCAACCTCAACAAGTTCAGCGAGATGCTCCGGGCGAACGACGGGCAGATTCGGCTGGCCGAAAACCAGCTCGCCGAGGTGAGCGGGTTCCTCGCCGCCGACCGGCAGGAGCTCGGCGCGGCGCTGCAGAGCCTCGCGCGGGCGCTCGCCGAGGTGAAGGGGTTCGTCTCCGACAACCGCGCGGCGCTGAAGAAGAACGTCGGCAAGCTCGCCGGGATCACCCAGGTGCTGGTCGACCAGCGGGCGTCCCTCGCCGAGATCCTCGACACCGCGCCGCTGCTGACGCAGAACGCGCTGAGCGCCTACGACCCGAAGACCCGCTCGCTGATGACGCGCGGCAACCTGCTGGAGATCACCAAGGCGTTCGGCAGCACGAGCCAGCCGGGCGTCGACCCGCCCGCGGCCGACCGGCGGCCAGTGTGCGCGGCGGCCGCGTCCGCGACCAAGACGCTCCGCGAGCAGTGCGAGCGGCTCAAGAAGGGCGGGCTCGTCGCCGTCCCGCCGGCGCAGGCGTCCGGCGTCCCGGCGCTGCCGCTGCCGCCCGCCGGACAGACCTACGCCGGCCCCGGCGGGGAGGGAGACCGCTGATGCGCGCGCCCAGGCTCCTGGCCGCCCTCACCGCCGGCGCCGTCCTCGCGGCGGGCTGCTCGATGCGGGTCGAGGACATCCCGCTGCCCGGCGGCGCCGACGTCGGCGACCACCCGTACACCGTGAAGGTGCAGTTCGGCGACGTGCTGAACCTCGTCCCACAGGCGGCCGTCCGCGTCAACGACGTCCCGGTCGGGCGGGTGAAGAAGGTGTCGCTGCCGAAGGGCGCGTGGAACGCCGAGGTGACGCTCGTCGTGAACGGCGACGTGCACCTGCCGGCGAACGCGACCGCGAACCTGGAGCAGTCGAGCCTGCTGGGGGAGAAGTACATCAAGCTCGCGGCGCCTCCCGCGAACCCGTCCCCCCAGCGGCTGGCCGACGGCGCCACGATCCCGGTCGACCGGACGACGCACAACGCCGACACCGAGGAGGTGTTCGGCGCGCTGTCGCTGCTGCTGTCGGGCGGTGGGCTCCCGCAGATCCGGACGATCAACAAGGAGCTGAACAAGGCGCTGGGCGGCCGCGAGGACAAGGTCCGCTCCGCGCTGGAGAACGTGAACGGCCTCACCAGCACGCTGAACCGCAACCGGCAGTCGATCGTGGACGCGCTGGACGGGCTCAACCGGCTGTCGTCCACGGTCGCGTCCCGCGACGGGCAGGTGGCGACCGTCCTGGACGACCTGTCGCCCGGCCTCAAGGTGCTGGACGAGCAGCGCGGCCAGCTCGTCGAAATGCTGCGCAAGCTGGAGAAGCTCTCGGACGTCGCCGTCAAGACGATCAACGCCAGCAAGGACGACACGGTCGCGAACCTGCGCTCCCTGTCGGTCATCCTGCGCAAGCTCGCCGACTCCGGCCGCGACCTGCCGAAGTCGCTGGAGGTCCTGCTCACGTACCCGTTCACGGACGAGGCGCTCAAGGCAGTCAAGGGCGACTACCTCAACGGCTACCTGACCGTCGTCGCCGCCGAGGGCAACACCTGCGTCATCCCGCCGGTGAAGGAACTGGACCTGAAGAAGAATCTCGCGCAAGCACGAGCCCTGGCCGCCCCCGCCGGGCCGCAGCCGGTGCCGTGCCCGGACACCGCGGGCGGGGGCTCAAAGACCGCCGCACCCACCTCGGAGAACCCGGTGCCGCAGGCGCCGCAGCCGGTTGCGCCGCAGACGCCTTCGGGCGGCTCCGGCGGCTCCGGTGGCGGGCCGGCCCTTCCGCTGCCGACGCTCGGGGAGGGGAACTGACATGCTGACCGCCGTCACCCGCATCAAGATCGTCGTGTTCGTCGTCATCGCGGCGGTCGTGGTCGGTTACATCGGCGTCAACTACGCCGACCTCGGCCGCTACATCGGGATGAGCGGGTACTACACCGTCCGGCTCGACCTGGCGACCACCGGCGGCCTCTTCGAAGGGTCCGCGGTCTCGTACCGGGGCGTCACCGTCGGGAAGGTCGGCAAGCTCGACCTCTCCGACGACGGCGTCATCGCCGAACTCCGGATCGACGACTCGTCCCCGAAGATCCCGAAGGCACTGCAGGCGGTCGTCGCGAACCGCTCCGCCGTGGGCGAGCAGTACGTCGACCTGCGGCCCAGCGCCGAGTCCGGGCCTTATCTGGCGCAGGGCACCACGATCCCGCGCAGCGTCACCGTCACACCGGCGCCGGTGAACGAGACGCTCAAGAGCGTCAACGACCTGGCCGCCTCGCTCCCGCTGAGCGACACGAAGACGCTGATCGACGAGCTGGGGCTGGCGTTCGCCGGGCAGGGCCCGCACCTCCAGCAGCTGCTCGACACCAGTGCGCGGTTCGTGTCGGCGTCCGACGCGGCGTTCCCCGACTCGCGCGCACTGATCCACAACGGCGAGGCCGTGCTGCGGACGCAGAACGACATGTCGGCGGCGTTCAAGTCGTTCGCGTCCAGCTCCAGCCTGCTGGCGCGGCGGCTCCGCGACTCCGACACCGACCTGCGCCAGGTCATCGCGGCCGGGCCCGGAGCGGCGAAGGAGCTGTCGGGCCTGCTCGACGATCTCAACCCGAGCCTGAACGTCCTGCTGGCGAACCTCCTCACGACCGCCCGCGTGGGCGAGCCGCGGCAGGCCGCCATCGAGGAGCTGCTGGCGAACCTTCCGAACGTCGCGGGGGTCGGGTCCTCCATCGTGTCCGGTGGCAAGCTCCGGCTGGGCCTGGTGAACACGTTCTTCAACCCGCAGCCCTGCACGCGCGGCTACGGCAAGACCCGCTACCGCGACGGCCACGACCTGTCGCCCGCCCCGGCGTTCAACACCGGTGCGCACTGCGCGGAGAGCCCGAGCACCGGCATCAACGTGCGCGGCTCCGCCAACGCGCCGCGCAAGGGCGTCCCGGCGCCGGCCAAACCTGGGACCTTGAGCGGCACGGGTCCGACGGATCTCCTCAGCACGCTGGGAGTCACCGGACCGGCGCCGTCCAGCGACCTGTCCGCCCTCCTCGGCCTGGGAGGCCCCCGATGACGAGCGTGGCGGCGGTGCTTCGCAGGCCGACCTGGATGATCCGGTGGATCCGTCCGGCGGGGTACGTCCTCACGGCCGCCGCGACCGTCCTCCTGTGCCTGTCCCTCTGGTCGCTGTTCCAGTCCGGGCGGGGCGCAGACCACGACCTCGCCACCGCGCGGGATGAGGTGAGCCGGACGGCCGTCCGCGATCTCGCGTTGGTCAACAGCATCGACCCCAAGGTGGCCGAGCTGGATCTGGCGCACTGGCTGGACGCCGCCACCGGCCCGTTCGCCGACGCGCTCAAACGCGACATGCCCAACGCCCGTGCGAAGTTCGCGAAGCAGACCTCCCCCTCGCACGGACGTGTCACCGCGCTCGCGGTGACCAAGCTCGACCGCTCCGGCGGCGAGGCGACCGTCGTCGCCTCGGTACGGGTCTTCACCGAGCCCACCGGTGACTCGACCCAGGGCACTGAGCAGCGCAAACGCTACGAGGTCGGGATGCAGCGGGTCGGCGGCGTGTGGAAGATCAGCTCGCTGAACCCGCTGCCGCCAGGGGGGAGCAGGCCGTGAGCATCACCGAGGAGCGGCCCGCGCGCCGGGGCCCGATCCCGCGCAAGAGGAAGCCTGTCCGGCGCCCGCTCATCGCAGGACTCAAGCGGGCCGCCGGGCTGGGGTGGCCGGTGGCCCTCGCCCTGGCGATCTGCCTGTCCGCCCTCGCCGTGGACGGCTGGGCCGGCAGGCGGAGCGAGCGGTCACCGGCCGCCAACCGCGCACTCGTCGACCAGGCCCGTACCGCCAAGGTCATCGCGGACGTCTCGGCGAAGGTCACGCGGATCTTCACCTACACCTACGCCGACCCGGCGGCCACCGAACGCGCCGCGAACGACGTCCTCACCGGCCGGGCCGTCGGCGACTACCGGCGGCTGTTCGGCCTGGTGAAGCAGAACGCCCCGGTCATGAAGGTCTCCCTCACCACGAAGGTCGCCAAGGCCGGACTGATCGAACTCACCCGTGACGGGACGGCGGTCGTGCTGGTCCTCCTCGACCAGACGACCACCCGCGACGGCAGGCCGACCGGTTCGCCGGTCGCGGCCCAGCTCATCGTCACGGCCCGCGACGACCACGGCTGGCGCATCAGCGACCTCCGGGCCGCCTGAAGGAAAGGGGTGGAGTCCAGGTGACGAAGACCAAGACCGCCGACCCGGCGGCGGAGGAGCACAAGGCCCCGCCGGAAGAACACGAGACCCCGCCGGAAGAGCCCGAGGCCCAGGCCGACGAGCCCCGGGAGCCGACGAAGGACACGGAGCCGCCCCGCGGCCTCCTCAAGGATCCGCTGGTCAGGGTGGCCATGGTGGTGACGTTGATCGCCGCCGTGGCGTGCGCGTGGTTCGGCTACTCGTACCGCTCGACGTCCAACGACGACTCCCTCGCCTATGCCGCCGAGCGCGACAAGGTCCTCGCCACGGCGGATCAGGCGATCGTCAACCTCAACACCCTCGACTACCGCAATGTCGACGCGGGTCTGAAAATCTGGCGGGACTCGTCGACCGCCCAGCTCTACGACGAGATCGTCCAGGGTGGGTCACGGCTCAAGAGCGATATCCAGAAGGCGAAGACGACGAGCACGGCGAAAATCCGCGAGTCGGCCCTCACCGAACTCGACGCCCGCGCCGGAAAGGCCGCAGTCATCGCCGCCGTGAGTATTTCGATCACCGGTGCGGACGGGAAGCCGGCGAGCAATCTGCGCCGGTTCACCGGTCAGCTCACCAGAACGTCCTCGGGCTGGAAACTGTCGGCCCTCGGCCAGGCCCCGACCGGAACGTCCTGACGAGGAGAACCCATGGCAGCGATCAGCACGCTCGGACGCGCGGTTCCCGGCTCCGGCCGCACCCGTCTCATCACATTCCTCGGCGCCCTGACCATAGCGCTCGGCGTATCCGCCGCCTGGCTGCACGGCCAGGCCGGTGAACAAAGCGGCGCGGCCTCCGCCAAGAACCAGGCGCTCACCGACAACGGCCGCACGAGCGAAGTCAAAGGCCAGATCACCACGGCGGTGAACACGGCGTTCTCCTACAACTACGCCGACGTGGCGAAAACCGAGAAGGCGGCCCAGGAAGTCCTCACCGGAAAAGCCGTCCAGCAGTACAACCAACTCTTCGCCCTGGTCCGCAAGCAGGCACCCCAGCAGAAGCAGGTGCTGACCACCACCGTCACCGACTCGGCCGTCAAGTCCCTCACCGCCGACCGCGCCCGCCTCCTGATCTTCGCCGACCAGCGCAACACCCGTACCGACAAGAACCAGACCAGCTACTCCGCCGCCGTCTTCGCCGTGAACGCAATCCACGTCGGCGACAAATGGAAGATCACCAACATCGACACGCTGGGCGCCTGATATTTGCCTTCACCCGAGCAGTAGGAGTGAACAATGCGCAAAGCCGGCAAGAGCGCCCTGACGACGGCCTCTCTCGCCGTCTCCGCCGTCATCGCAACGGTGGCTGCCGCGGCCACGACCTGGACTGTACTCCCCGGCGGGGCGGTGACCGCGACCGGCACCCAGCCGCTCACCGTCATTGACATGAGCACGGGAGGCGCCATCGTCTGTGACGCGATGACGGCCAAGGCGGTGGCGAAGAACGGCTCGGGACTGCAACCGGCCGGAGTGGCGGCGATCAACGGGCTGACGTTCTCAACCCCCGGGAACCCGAACGACTGGTGCACCGGCGGGGTCGGCATTGTTTTCGACGTCCAGCCGGTCGGCCTCCCCTGGCAGATAAACGCAGAGTCCTATGAGCCGGCAAGTGGCGAAGTGGTCGGAAAGGCGGTTGGTGTCACCGTCAAAGCGCATGGCTCGGACGAGTGCGACGTGACCTTTTCGGGAGCGGACGGTCAGCCCGGGTGGGTGAAGGTGAGATACAACAATGAAACCGGGAAGGTGTGGGTGGGTGCGTCGCCCCAAGAGATGGAGACCGACTACGGAACGAACCTCGTCGCAACCGGTGTCGACCCTGATTGCGATCCCACACTCGTGGCTCTGGGAGACGAGATCTCCTTGGGTGGTGAATATGCGGTGGATCCGAAGCAGTTGGTGACGAGCCCGTGACGGCCGATCGACCGCGCCGGTTTTCGTGAATTGCTACAAGTGACAATACAGAGAGATCAAATGCTAAGCCGGTGACAAAGGACCTAGAATAACGTGAAGGTGCTGGAGAAAAGTGCCCACCGCCTCTTGATGGACGTGTTACCGGCGCGTAAGTTCGTGTTATAGCTCAGCAGGGCCGGGTGGTCTGATAGTGGAGTCGAGGAAGGTCGGCTTCAAGGGGCCTGCTCTCATCTGCCCAGAGGAGTCGCTTCTGAGGAAACGCAGTCAGTGTCCCTACTAGGTCGAAATTAACCACCCCCCGTGAAGGGAAAAGAACTGACATGCGCAAGCTCACTCGCAACGCGCTGACCGTGACGGCCGTGGCGGCCAGTGCCATCGCCCTGACCTCCGTCCCGGCCTCGGCGGCCGGCACCTGGACGGTCAGCCCCGGCGGCAACATCAGCGGCAGCAACACCCGTCCGCTGACCGCCGTCGACACCACCACGGGCTCCCCGGTCGTCTGCGACGTGTCGACCGCGACCGGTACCGCGCAGAGCGGCTCCGGCCTCAGCGGCGACGGCATCGCCTCGCTGACCGACGTCCAGTTCTCCACGCCCGGCAACCCCAACGACTGGTGCACCGGCCCCGTGGGCATCGTCGTCCAGGTCACCGCGACGAACCTGCCGTGGACCTTCAACGCCGCGTCCTACGACTCCGCTTCTGGTGTGACCAGCGGCTCGCTCACCGGTGTCTCCGCCACGATCCACGGCAGTGACGAGTGCGACGCGAGCATCACCGGACCCGGCGGCGCGCCGGGAACGATCGAGGGCAGCTACACCAACGGTGCCAACACGCTCGGTGTGACCGGCGGCAACCTTGAGGTCACGACCGTCGACGCCGACTGCGACCCCTCGCTGATCGGCGTGGGCGACCAGGTCGTGCTCGACGGCGAGTACACGGTGACGCCGGGCCAGACCATCACCAGCCCGTGATGTAGAGGCGACATCTCGCACAAGGGCCGCGCCCGCGGGACAGAGGCGGGCGCGGCCTTGAAGTCCGTTCGAAGGAACCGCATGCAGCCGACATCTCGAAGACTGCTGTCAGTCGCGACGACCGTTGTCGTCAGCGCGGGCATCTGCCTCCAGGCCGGTATCCCGCCGGCTGCCGCCGACATGGGAGCCGTGCTGCGTTACGTATGCACGACATCGGCGGGGACGCAGGAGGTCGGTGTGCGAATAGCGGCGGCGACGCCGCCCGCCGCGATGGTCGGCATGCCCGTACAACTCGGCACGACCGAGGTTGCCGTCGATCTTCCTTCGGGGATGCTGGACGACGTGTTCGGCGTGGCCTCCGCCGAGACGCCCGCCGGGGAGGTTCCGTCGCCCGGCCTCGGGGTGGAGCCGTTCGGCGTGGCACGGCTGGACGTCCGTATCGAGCAGGGAGAGCGATCCTGGCGGGCGGGTTGGCCGGACTTCGCGCTGGCGGCCGGCGCCCAGCGGGACGGTGCCCTCCAGATGATGGGCCACGGCGTGACACCGCCGGTCACGCCTCGGGACAAGGGTGCTCTGAGGTGGATGGCGGGAAACCTCACCTTGTCGCTGACGACCCCCGGGTCCGAGCGGACCTCGGTGCCGTGTTCGCCCAAGAAGGCCGGAGAGCTGGGACGAGTCGAGGTCCAGGAGACGAGATCGACTGCTCGCGGCGGAACACCGGGCAACACCGGTGGACCCCAGGCGGCCGCCGAAGCGCAGCCGGATGAACCGTGCCCGGTGATCCCGCCGCCCGGCGTCGATCCCCGCTACGCGATCAACGATAAGGATCAGCAGCTCGCAGAGATCCTGACCTCTCCGCCCATCCCCAAAGGCCTGGTCCGGAATCCGGAGTCCGGGTACCTGGATGGCCTGCCGTACTGTATTACGGCCACCGGGTTCGCCAATGTGAAAAAGCTTGGAACCGCTGTCCCGATCTCCGTCGAAACGCAGTTGCGCAGAGGAGTGTACGTCTACCGCCCCTCGAATGGCGTGATGGGGACGAACAGAGTCGAGCAGTTCGGCTACATCCAGAGTAGCGCGCGTCCCTTGGAGGCCAACGTCCTGGCATTCGGCTTCATGCCGACCCGGGCCTCCTCCGAGGCCATTCAAGTTCCGCCTCCGGCAGCTGAGGACGGAAAACCCGTCACCGGCAACCTCAGAATATCCGCCTTGTTCAACGAGAATCTCCCGCCCAACGACAGAGACGATTCCGAGCTTTTCGCCAGAAGCTACATCCAGCTGAAGGCCGGCGACGTCTCGGTGAACGGGGTACCTCTTGACGTCGGAGATCAATGCCATTCCAAGACCACGCTCCTCGATGCGTACTCGTACATGGGCAACCAGAACATGGGGTACCTGATCCCAAGCGACGGGCAGACGCTTCAGGTGCGCGAACTGACCGTCCCCTCGTTCTCGGGCTGCGGTGTGGACGAAGATCTCAGTCCGCTGCTCACGGCGAGCATTTCAGGCGGTGCCAACTACGGTCTCCTGGACGCTGGGCGCTGGTGCAGTCCCACGAGTGGCCAGAATTGCGACGAGAACGGCCACGGGTTCAATCCGGAGACCTGGACGATCAGCCCGGGCGGTGACGTTACGGCTACTGCACACGGTCTTTCGCTCGCCAGTGGAGGCTCCTCCGTCACGTGCGACCTGGTGACCTCGAAGTTCCATCTCGATGCGCAACACTGGCGCGCGAGGTTCGCCCTGGCGAAAACGGACTTCAGCTTCAGTGGGTGCCGGCTGAGCATCGTCAATGGTACGACGATACCGGTCGATCTTTCCCAGGACGGCGATTCTTGGCTGCGCGGCATCCAGATGGCCTCCGACGATGTGGTGCAACTGAGGTTCGAGGGGATCACGCTCGACGCCTCGGTGAAGCTCAGCGAAGACGACGATGAGTGCCGATTGCGGTTCGGCTATGCCAGCTTCTTCCCTCCGCCGACGAAGGAATTGCCCACCAGTATCAACGGAAACTACAATATCCGAACGGGCGAGATCGAGGCATCTGTTTCCAGGGCCTACGTGTCGCCTAAGACGACATGCTCCATTCCAGGATTCCGTCCCACCGGATTGGTGACGACCTCCCCCCTGGTCTTCAAGGTCGACCCGATACAGCGAATCACCCAACCGTGATCGAGGATCGAGTCCGACCGAGACGGTCCTGCCGCCCGTACCACCCCGGGACGGTATGGCCGGCCCGCCGCGGACCCCTGGTTCGCGGCGGGCTCTGGGGCCGAACAGTCCAGGACCCGGTGTCATGACCAGCCGACTCTTGCGAATGGGGGCATGTGCGCATGACACTCCTGCACCTTCCACGGTTAACGCGCACCGCCGCGGCGGTAGCCGTCCTGGCCGCCGCCTCGAGCGTTCTCGCTCCGGCGGCCTCGGCGCTCCCCGAGGACACATGGACGGTCGATCCGGGCGGAGCGTTGACGGCCGCCTCCCCACTCAGCATCCAGAACGTCACCCGTGGATGGAGCATCGACTGTGGTCAGGCGACGTTCACAGGGACTGCCGAGTTCGGCGCCGGGAACCAGGTCGATCCGCTCGTCGAGTTCGACGACGAGTCGTTCGAGAACTGCGCTGGACCTGATGGCGTCGGTTACACCGTCACGATGACCAGCGGCGTTCAACTGGAGATGTACGCCTCGTCCTACGACGCCGGGGCAGGGAAGACGACGGGCACCCTGTTCGGCTTCCAACTCAACCTGGTGGGCACGAACAGGTGTCAAGCCGATGTCGCGGATCCCGCCGGCAATCTGGGCGCGGCCGACGCCACCTTCACCAACGAAGGCAGTGCGCTCGGGCTCGGCGGCGGGAACATGGGCGTCACATTTGTGAACTTCGCCTGTCCGAGCGATTTCATCGCGAACGGCGACCAGGTTGTGATCGCGGCACGGCTGGCCGTAAGTCCTGCGCAGACGATTACTGGCTCATAGCGGTGGATACGGACCATGGAGCAAGACGGGAGGTCTCGCCGACCGGCAGTTCCGGAACAGTTCGGATTCGTCTGCGGTGACAATATCGATGCAGCCTTGAAGAGTCGCCTTTGGCAGTGGCTTACAAAATCGGATATTTGTCCGGAGTGGGCGCGCACGCACGTATTGAATCATCATTCTCCGAGCCTTACTCTCCCCTTAGGAATCAGGGGTCTTCGCAGTCGGAGTCCGCGTCACGATTCCTCCCCACCGCTCGACAATGCTCGTCCGGTGCCCTTGCAGTCCGCACCGAAGGAAAGGACTGAACGTGAAGCTCGCCCGTCCAGCCAAACGCGCGGCCAGGCTCGCGCTTTCAGCCGCCGCCGCAGCGGCGCTCACCGTGGGCCTGGGAACCGCGGCGCAGGCCGCCCCCACCCTCAACACCGATCCGATCCCGGACAACTTCGACTTCTCCGACTGCCCGACGCTGCCGGCGGGCTCCGACCCGAACTTCTCCCGCTGCGTCTCCGTGGTCGTGACGAGCGGTACCTTCCACGTGGGCGCCTTCGACCAGGCGATCGACAAGCCGATCCAGATGACGTTCGCGAACGCCTACAACCCGGAGACCTTCAAGTACACGGCGGTCTTCGGAAAGATGCGCGCGGAGAAGATGCTGGTCCAGCCCGGCCTGTTCGGTGATCCGCTGCTGACGGCGGTGTACGCGCAGCCCGAGTTCGCCGGGGTCTTCGACCAGCCGACCAGCGCGGACTTCCACATCAAGATGGGGCTCAAGATCAGGCTCGTCAACCCGTTCCTCGGCTCCAACTGCAGGGTCGGCAGCGACAGCAACCCGATCACGCTCGAACTCACCACCGGTACGACCTCGCCGCCGGCCCCCAACACGCCGATCACCGGCGAGGCGGCCAAGATCGTCCGCACGGACCCGCAACCGACCGTACGGTCAGCCAAGCACGTCGACAACTCGTTCGCGGTGCCCGGCGCGAAGGGCTGCGTGTTCGGCGGCGGCGTCGCCGACTGGCTGGTCAACCAGGTCGGCGGCTTCCCGTCGGCGGGCGGCAAGAACACCGTGATCTTCAACGAGTACATGGTGCTGAAGCCGTACAGCCAGCTCTGATCCGCCGCGAGTCCGTGGCCGTGCCCGCGGGCACGGCCACGCCTCCGAGAAGCGAGAGGACACCCGGCCGTGAGCGGGCGAACCCGCTCAGCGGACTCGCCATGGCCGTGGCGTGCCTGCTCATTCCTCCGACGGCCTGAGCCGAGGCTCCGACGTGGCTACAACTACCCTTAGGGGACACGACATGCGCCGATTCCACGGCCGCGCATCGATCGCGCTGATGGCCGCCGCCGCGTTCGCGATCCTCCCCGCGGGCCCCGCGGTGGCGGATACGGCATGGACCGTGACGCCTGGCGGGCCGACCGGATTCGTCGGCTCCGCCTCGTTCGGCTACATAGACTGCCCGAACTCCGAACTCGGCGGGTCGGTCCAGTCGGGGAGCGGACTGTCCGGCTTCGGCCTGTTCTCGATCACGAGCGCACGGTTCGGCAGCTTTGCGGATCCGGTCTCATGCGCCGGCGCCGCCGGAATCCTCATGCGGGTGACCGCCACCGGCCTTCCCTGGGGATTCAACGCCATGACCTATACGAACGGCGTGGCCTACGGGAGCATGACCGGAGTCACCATGGCACTCCACGGCTCCGACGAGTGCGATGCGACGGTGGGGGGACCTGCCGGCGCACTTGGCACCATCGGTGCGTCCTACGACAACGCCTCCGGCATGCTCACGCTCTCGGACGGTGACCTGGAGGTCGCGGCCGTGGACTCCGACTGCGACCCGACGCTGATCAACGTCGGTGACCGGTTCCCGGTCCAAGGGCAATTCCAGTCGAAACCCGTCCACACCGTCACCAGCCCATGACGACTTGGTGACCGGGGCGGCGCTCGGTGTCCCCCGACGCCCGCACGGCGATCCTCGCCGTCTTCGCGAAGGTCCATGCACGCCTGTGGGATCGGTCGCCTCCGCCAGAATTGGATGAGTCGGGGTGAGGCCGGGCGCTCATGCGGTCGGAATGTGGGTGAGCAGCATGGCCGGTTCCGCGGCGCGGACGGAGACGCAGTTCGAGCCGAGCCGTCCCTGGGTGGTCGGGGCGGTTCTGCTCTGTGCGGTCGGGACGCTCGGGACGGTGGCCGTCGCGGCGTCGCCCGGGAGCGAGACCAGGGACGGGACCAGGCGCGGCCCCGGATTCGCCGACGTGTTCCGCATCGCCCCGGACCCGGCCACGGTCGGGGCTTCCGCCGTGGTCGCGGTGGTGACAGCGGCCGGGCTCGCGGCGTTGTGGTGGTCGATGCGGCGGAGCTGGCCGTGGCTGCTGACCGCGGGCGTCGTCCTGACGATCCCGGGAGAGTTCGTGCAGCTCATGTCGCCGCGGGGTACCACCGGCGACGCGGCCTGGCTCGCCCGCGGGCCGGTCACGGCCGGGGCGCAACTGGTGCTGCTGGGCACGCTGGCCGCGGGGGCCCGGCTGGTCCATATCGGTGCGCCGGGCGCGGGTGCGGTGCTGATCGGGGCGGGAGCGGGCGCCCAGGTGTTCGGCGCGTCCACCGACGTGTGGATCGTGGAACCCATGCTGCTCCGGCCCGGCGCCTCCACGTCCGCCGTCCAGAGCCTTCTGCATGACGGGATGCTGCTCGCCGCTGTAGGCGGGGCGTTGCTGGTGATGATGCTGCACCGCCGCTATGACGGACGGCCCGAACTGGCCGCGCCGTCCGGCGCCGAGCCCGCGATGGGGGTCCGGACGGTGATCGCGGGCGCGGCGGCGGCCCTGTCGTTCGTCCCGGCCGCCGGCATGGGGACGTCCACGGGCGGGTTCGGCGTCGCCGCGTGCTGCCTCCTGCTGACAGCGGGCCTGGCGGCGGCGCTGCCGGGACTGCACGCGACGGCAGGCACCATCGTCGCATCGGCGACCGTCGTCGGGATCTCCGGCCCGGCCGCCGCACTGATCCGGTCGGAGCATACGAGCTTCGTCCGCATGTGGTTCCTGCTGGCGCTCGGCGTGGTGGCCGGGGCCGCCGCCGCGTTCCCCTCCTGGCGCCGCTGGTCCGCCCCCGCCGGATGCGCCGCCTGCGCCCTAGCACTCGCCGTCACCATGCTGATCCGTCCGGACGGCGTGACAACGCTCCTGCTCGCCCTCCAGGCCGCCACCGCCACCGCCACGATCGGCTCGCTCGGGGTATGGCTGGCCAAGGACGGCCTTCCGCCGGTCGTCCTAGGGCCACTGCTGTTCGCAACGGTCACCGGCGCCTGCGGCCTCTTCGCCCACTGGCAAGGCGCCGACGGACGCGGTCCCACCCAGGACCTGTTCAAGAACCCCGGCCACCTCTGGCCCTACCCCGCCCTACTCCTCCTCGCGGCCCTGGCCATCGCCGCCCTGCACCACCAAAAGGCACGGCCCGCCACCAAGTGACGGACCGTGCCTCACGACAGAAGCGCGATGCCTCAGCCGAAGACCTCGTCGAGGGTTTCGGCGGTTGCAACGCGGCGTGCCCAGGTTTGGATCTGCTGCGGGTCCTGGCAGGTGGTGATGCGCTGCCGGAGGTCGCCGTCCAGGGTGAAGCCATGTGATTCCAGGACGATGAGGAGGACTTTGACCTCCCCCTCGGCGATGTGTTTGAGGGCGAAGTCGCTCTGCCACTCGTAGGTGCCGGCTTTCATGACTTCCTTCGGACGGTTCGGTGTGGTGGAGAGCTGTGACTCGCGGTTGCGTGCGAGGTGCCCGCCGGAACGTCTCAGCGTCCCGGCGGGGGTGTGGGAGTCAGTCGAAGATCTCGTCGAGGGTTTCAGCGGTTGCGGCGCGGCGTGCCCAGGTTTGGATCTGCTGCGGGTCCTGGCAGGTGGTGATGCGCTGCTGGAGGTCGCCGTCCAGGGTGAAGCCATGTGATTCCAGGACGATGAGGAGGATTTTGATCTCTCCCTTGATCTCTCCTTTAACCTCGCCTTCGATCCTGCCCTCGGCCTTGCCTTCGGCGATGTGTTTGAGGGCGAAGTCGCTTTGCCACTCGTAGGTGCCGGCTTGCATGATCTCCTCCAGGCAGTCTCGTGCGGCTTCGGAGAGCTGTGACCGCACGTAGTCATGGTACAGCTCGCCCTTGTCCCGGTCCGTGACCTCCAGCGCCTCGGCGAAGGCCGTCAGGACGGCTTCTCGGTCGGGGCCGTCGGCGTTGGCGATCGTGCTCAGGACGGTCAGTTCCGGGAGCGAGCGGGCCTTGTTCAGGTCGGTGACGGCGGGAGCCTTGGTGAGGTCCAATACCCAGGGCCGCAGGACCCAGCCTTCGTGCCCGCTTTCGATCGGTTCCCGGCACCAGGCGGCCGTTCTCTTGTTCGGGCACAGCACCAGCAGCGTCACCGGGCACTTGCGACGGGCCCGGAGCGTGGAGAGGTAGACCGGCCAACTGAAGCGCTTGCGTTCGTCCGGCTTGCGCTGGACCTCTACGACGATCGCGAGGTCCGGACGCTTGGGGTTGCCCAAGAGGACGGTCGAGTCGCACCGGTATTCGGTGGGGTTGCAGTCGGTGAACGTCTCCGATCCGTGTGAGATCTGTTCGTACTCGGGGGGTTTTATGCCGGATACCAGCTGGAGAAGTTCCGGGGCGAGCGCGGGCTCGTTCCGGAACAGTTCCAACGGCACCTCGTGGTTTGCAGAAGGCACGAGCCGGACGCTATCCGTGTTCGGGCTGCCACGAAGGGTGAAAGTTGTTACGTAGTGTAATGACGGAGTTGTCTGTCATGCCGCTCATGAAGTGAGGAGTAGGAGCATCCATGGGAAAACCCCGGCGCGTGGGCCGGGGCTTGCGTGCGAGGGATCAGGTGTTCAGGTCATTCGTTTCACGCGGGTGAGCAGTTCGGTGAAGGCGGCGGGGGACACGGTGAGGTGACCGGCGCCCGGAGCCTTGCTGTCTCGAAGGCCGACGACCTCGCCGAGTTGGGCGACCTCTACACAGTCCGACTGCGTTGTGGCGCTGCCGCTGTAGCTGGACTTCCTCCAGATGGTCATGAATACCGCTCCATGGTCTCTTTGAGCAGGCACAATGAGGCTTCCTTGGGGAGTGCTACGTCCCCGATCAGGTCGAACCAGACCCGATATGAGGATATCTCAGCACCATCTTGGACGAGTCGCCCGCCGCCTTGCGCGACCGTGTAGACGACGTCGTCGCCGTCCACGGTCATGATCTTGAACGAGCCGTCCCGGCCGACGTGGGCTCCCACTTCCCTGGGGACGATCCGCACCGTGATGTTTGGGCGCTGAGCCAGCTCGATCAGGTGGGCGAGTTGTTCGCGCATGACTTCCCGGCCGCCGATGGGCTGATCGAGTATGCCCTGATCGAGTATCACCCAGACCCTCGGCTTAGGGGTGCGTTCCAGGCATTTCTGGCGGTCAAGGCGTGCCGCGACTCCCTCTTCCACGTCCTCGACGCCGGACGCCTCGAACATGGCTCGCGTGTAGGTCTCCGTCTGGAAAAGGCCGGGTATCCACCCAAGCTCCCAGATCCTCAGTTGGGATGCCCTTGCCTCCTGCTCCAGGTGGGTCTTGAACCACTCCAGTTCGTGGCCCGCCTTGGCGAACTTGACGAGGCGCTGGAAGCGGCCGCCGGTGTTCCAGGCCGTGTCCAGTTTGAAGGCGTGGGAGCTCTGCATTCTGGTGTCACCCGACTCAACACGGGCCACGAGGGACCGGTCGCGATCGATGATCGTGCCTACTTCGGCGAGTGACTGGTTGCGTTCGTGGCGGTGTCTTCGCAGCTCAAAGGCTATGTGGTCCCAGAGGTTGCCGTCGGGGTCGAACGGGGGGTGTGCACGCATGATCACCTTCGGGGGTCGCATTTCTTGAACTCTCCTAGCCAAACGTAGCCGAAGGGGTGACGCTGAGGGCACAGAAAGGAGGAATGGGTGAACGCGTTGAACACAAAAACCAACAAGGCTGGCGAATTGGACATGAATTGTCCGGCGGAGGTGACGGCGCCGGGGCGGGTGCGGGCGCTGGTGGAGTCCAGGCTCGTGGAGTGGGGGCTGCCGGAGATCGCTGGTGATGTGCGCCTGATCGTCAGCGAACTAGTGACGAATGCGATTCGGTACACCGGGACGGAGGAGATCCGGGTGCGGTTTACGCGGGAGGTGGGGCGGTGCTGGTCGAGGTGTGGGATTCCTCGGACGAAATGCCGGTGAGCAAGCCCATGGCAGAGCTTTCCCTTGAGGATGTCCTTCCAGATGCCGAGTCGCTGAATGCCGGGCACGAGGACGGCATGAGCGGGCGGGGGCTGCCGATCGTGGAGGCGCTGGCCGTCGAGTGCGGGGTCACCGAGACCGCGCCGGCCGGAAAGTGGGTCTGGGCGAGGATCGCCGATTGAGGCGCTCGATCAGGCGGCGGATCGCAGTGGAGGTGCGGGGGATGGCGCGAGGTGCGCACCGGGCCGTCGGCCGGTGGCAGGCCGTGCTGCGGTGGCGGACGGCGATCGGGGACGAGACCGCGGTGCGGAACCTGGAGGTGCTCGCGATCGCCGTCAAGCGGATGGGCTGGCGGTGCGTGGAACTGTACGAGGAGGAGCACGGGTTTCCGATGCCGCTGCTCTGGGTCTACGCGAGCGGCGCGGCGGAGGACGTCGGGGCCGTGGTGACCGTCCGGGCGACGGCCGGCGGCGGATGGGGCTACTTCGAGGTCGGGCAGGGACGCGGCGGGTTCCTGTTCCCGTGCGGGGACGCCAAGGCGGCGGCCGAGCGGGTCGACCGGCTGCTGAAGTACCGCATGTTCCCCAATCCGGAGTGGGCTTGAGATCCCTGGCCGGATGGTAACAATTCGGGTGCGGCACCTTTCGAATATTGTCTACCGGTGATCAGCGGTGGCGGGCTTTTTGTCGCCGAGTGAGTATCGGAGCCATTTGGGCGGTGGCGAACCGGCCGGGAATAGTGCGTGCCGGCCAAGGAGTGGGCTACATTTTATCGGGGCCTTTCTTGACGGTGTGAAGGGGGAAGGAATGACGGGGACCCTCGCTGGGCGAGGGCGTCGTCCTGGGCCGATTCCGCCACAGGTCATCGCCATTTTGAGTGCCGAGCTGCCGACGCTGGCCGAGGAGATCATCGCCGAGGTGCAGCGGTCGGTCCCCGAGTACGGGCGGCAGGACGGGGCGCCGAAGCCGCCCGTGTTCCGGATCACCGTCGAGCAGGCCATGACGGCGTTCGTCGACCAGGTGTCGGGCGGCCGCGACTCCTACGAGCGGCGGGACGAGCTGTGCCGGGAGCTCGGGCGCAGCGAGGCGTACCAGGGGCGGAGCCTGGACGCGCTGCAGGCCGCTTACCGGGTCGGGGTGCAGGTCGCCTGGCGTCGGATGGCGCATGTCGGGCGGATGAGGCGGCTGCCGTCGGGGGTCATGACGCGGCTCGCGGACGCGCTGTTCGCCTACATCGACGAGCTGGCCTCATTGTCGGTGGAGGGCTATCTGGAGGCGCAGTCGTCGGCCGACGAGCAGTCCGGCGCGCACCGCAGGCTGCTGCGGCTGCTGCTCCGGCCCGGGACTCCCGGCGGAGCGCTGGCCGAGCCGGCGCAGGCCGCCGGGTGGCGGGTGCCGGACGAGGTGACGATGGTCGCGCTGCCGGCGCGGGCGCGGTGCGTCCAGGAGGAGTTGGACGAGGACGTGCTCGCCGACCTCGGGGACGCCGAACCGCATCTGCTCATCCCCGGCCGTTACGACACGGGGCGCGCCCAAATGCTGCGCGGGGCGCTTCCGGATCGGCGGGCCGCGGTGGGGCTGACCGTTCCGCTGGCGGAGGCCGCCGACTCGCTGCGGTGGGCGCGGCAGGCCCTGGCGCTGGTGGACGCGGGCGTCCTGGAGGACGGCGGGCCGACCTTGTGCGAGCGGCATTTGCTGGAGCTGTGGCTGCTGTCGGACAGGGCGCTGCTCGACCAGCTTGCCCGCCGGGAACTGGCCGTGCTGGCGGGAATGACAAGATCACGGCGAATGCGCATGACCGAAACTCTCGGTGCGTGGCTGGAGGCGCAGGGGAACGCCGTCGAGGCGGCCCGGATGCTGCGGCTGCATCCGCAGACGGTGCGGTACCGGATGCGCCAGATCAGCGAGACTTTCGACGAGCAATTGGCCGATCCGGCGGCGCGTTTCGTCCTGGACGCGGTGCTGCGGGCGCACCGGTTGCGGGAGCGGAGACCGTCCCTGAGATGAGGCCCGACCCTTATTGGACGCCGAGTGTCACTGCAAAGGGACACTATGGTGATTTTACGTTCTCTTTACATTGTGTTGCGCTCTCATTGATCTAACTTCGTGGTGGTCCGGCTCACAGAACGCGGGGGGCGCGCAGGGGTCCCCGCTCGGCGCGCCCTCAACGTCACGCCGTACCGCCGACCGTCCGGGAGACCGGGTGCCCCGCCCGGCCAAACGCCAGGGCCCGCGACGGCGGCGTTCTCGGAGGTGTGCCCATGACACGGACGTTGACGCCGGGGGACGTGCAACGGCGGGCCAGGCTGCCGCGGCGGCTGGCCCTGCTGATGCGGCCGGAGCTGCCCAGCCTCGCCCAGGAGATCATCGAGGAGGTCCGCAGGTCGATCCCCGAGTACGGGCGCCCCCTCAAGGGCCCGTACGTGGAGGCGCTGAAGATCGGGGTCGAGCGCGCCCTGAAGGACTTCGTCGACCGGGTCGCCAACCCCCTCGCTCCCCGCGAACGCCACCACGAGACCTACCGGCGGCTCGGCCGGTTCGAGGCGCAGGAGGGCCGGACGCTCGACACGCTCCAGGCCGCGCTGCGCATCGGCGCCCAGGTCGCGTGGCGCCGCATCATGAAGGTCGGCCCGCGCCGGCGCGTGTCGCCGGAGGTCATGGCGCAGCTCGCCGACGCGCTGTTCGCCTACATCGACGAACTCGCCGCGCTCGCGCTGGAGGGCTACATGGACGCCCGGCCGGACGGCGAGGCCGAGGAGCACCGGCGCCGGTTACTGGAACTGCTGCTGCGCCCGCTCGGCTCGTCCCGCGTGCTGGCCGAGGCCGCCGAACGGGCGCGCTGGACGATCCCGGACGAGGTGACCGCGGTCGTCGCCCCGCCCGGCGCCCGCTACGTGCGGGCCGCCCTGGACGCCGACGTCCTCGCCGACCTCACCGCGGCCGAACCGTTCCTCGTCGTCCCGGGGAGGCTGACCCGGGAGCGGCGGCGCGACCTGCTGCGAGTCCTGCCGGACGGCCAGCTCGTCGCGGGCCTCACCGTGCCCGTCGCGGGCGCGACCGACTCGCTGCGCTGGGCACGGCACGCCCTCGCGCTGATGGAGGCGGGCGTGCTCGGGGACGGCCCGGTGACCGACTGTGAGGACCACCTCATCACCCTGTGGCTGCTGTCCGATCAGGCGCTCATCGACCAGCTCGCGCGCCGCCACCTCGGCGACATGGACGACCTCAGCCCGCGCCAGCGCGGCCGCCTGCTCGACACCCTGCGCGCCTGGCTGGTGAGCCGCGGCAGCGCCGCCGACATCGCCCGGGAGCTCGACATCCACCCGCAGACCGTCCGGTACCGGATGCGGCAGCTCGAAGGCAGCCTCGGCGACCGGCTGGCCGACCCGGACGCGCGCTTCGCGATCGAGGCGGTGCTGCGCGCGATGCGGCTCCGCGAGCGCGCCGCGTCGACCGCGGAGCCCGCCCGCGCGGAGGCGGTGAAATAAGCACCCGTTGATAATCCGCCAATGCCGGATCGGTGGCTCATGAGCACCTGACACGGACCTTGACGTGCGGGGTTGATTCGCTCATTCGCCGCATGCTTCCATCCAATTCGACGCAATTTCGACGGGATGGTCGCGACGCGGTGGAGGTGTGGTCCGGGGTGCGCTCACGATCGGCCGTTTCGGTCCTGGCGGGTTTCAGCGCGGTGGCGCTCATCGGCACGGCGAGCGCACCACCCGTGATCGCCGAACCGACGCCCGACCCGAGCACGACCGCCACGGAGACCCCGACCGACCCGCCGGAAACGGACCCGCCCACCGATCCGCCGACGGACCCGCCAACTGACCCCACGGATCCGCCAACTGACCCGACGGACCCGCCGACCGACCCGACGGACCCGCCGACGGACCCCACCGAC
>NZ_SMKY01000145.1 GCF_004349235.1 Actinomadura darangshiensis
GCTCCGGTGGGCGCTCGCCACGGGCGTGGCGCCGGTGCTGATCGTCAGCGCGCTCGCGCAGGGGGTGCGGGGGCTGGCGAAGGTCGGCGGCGCGCCGCGGGGGGCGCGCGGCGCCGCGCTGGCGAAGGAGCTGGGCATGCCGCCGTGGAAGATCGAGCGGGTGCAGAAGCAGTTGCGGGGCTGGTCCGGGGACGGGGTCGCGCGGGCCCTGACCGCGGTCGCCGAGGCCGATGAACAGGTCAAGGGCGGCGCCGCCGACCCCGCGTACGCCTTGGAGAAGACCGTCGCCCAGATCGTCGCCGCCCGGAACTAGGGCGGCCGGACGGTCCCGAGGGGCCGCGGCCGTCCGATCAGGACCGCTACGGCGAACCCGTCCCCGACCGGCGTTCGGCCTCGGCCTTGAGGCCGTTGGCCTCCATGGTGACGTAGCGGCGGGTCAGGCGGCCCGCCAGGAGGGACGCGGCGGGCGCCAGCGGGCCGGTCTGGTCGATGGCCAGCCGGACGGAGACCGTGCCGTCCGGGCGGCGGGCGATGTCATGGGCGGCGACCGTGCGGACGCCGGGGGAGCGGGACTCCCAGGTGAACGTCTCGTTCTCGTCGAAGGCCGTGACCGTCCAGACGGCGGCCGGGAGCCTCGGCTGGTGCACGCGGGCCTTGCTGGAGAGGGCGAAGGGCTTGTCGAGGAGTTCGACGCGGTCGATCGAGTCCGTCATGCCGGGCCAGCGTTCGACATCGGCGAGGAGGGCCCAGACGGTCTCGGCGGCGGCGTCGATGTCGACGGAGATCTCGAAGTGCACGGCGTGCTCCTCAGCGATGCGCGGATGTCGGTCAGCAGGCCGGCGACCAGGGGGTCGTCGGCGCGGCCCGGCAGGTGGAGAGCGTAGTAGGGGACGGCGGGCAGATCGATGATCTCGCGTCCGGTGAGGCCGGGCGGGGGCGGGACGCAGCCGTTCACGACGGCGAGGCCGACGCGGAGCGACGCGAAGTGCAGCATCAGCGGCCAGCCCTCGGCCTCGACCGCGAGTGACCAGGGGATCTCGGCGGCGCGCAGCGCGCGTTCGAGGGCGATGCGGTGCGGGCCCGCCGGGGGCGGGACGATGAGGGCGGCGTCGGCGAGGTCGGCCAGGGTGAGGTGCGGCTTCGCGGTCAGCGGATGGTCGTCCGGCAGCACCAGGACCTGAGGGTAGGCGGCCAGCGGGACGGCCTCGATGTCGGCGGGCAGGACGTCCAGCACGGCGACGCCCAGGTCGGCGCGGCCGGTGCGGACGGCGGACAGGGTGCGGGCGCGGTCGCCGTTGATCAGCCGGACGCCGGGCCGGACGACGTCGCCGAGCAGGTACAGGTAGGCGCCTTCGCCGGCGGCCAGGGTCGGGACGCGGCCCGGGGCGGTGCCGTGGACGTCGTCGAGGAACGCCGTCATGCGGGCGTCGAGGTCGCGGGCGAAACGCGCGACGAGCTCGCCCGTGGAGGTCAGGGCCAGCCTGCGTCCCCGCCGGGTGTAGAGGGGGCGGCCCAGGGTTTCGGAGAGTTTCCGCACCTTGACGTGGAGGGCCGGCTGGGAGATGTGGAGTTCCTCGGCGGCGCGGGTGAAGTTGAGGTGGTCGGCGAAGACGGCGAACGAGGCGAGCGCGTCCGTGGAGAGGCGGCTCAGGTCCATAGCTGAAAACTATAGCCAGTGGTTCGATCAATAGTTCCGCTATAGGGGTCGCCGGTCCGAGGGTTGATGGCATGGACATCGAACCGCGACTCGGCGTCGACTTCGGCCGGGTCATCCACGGCGGCCTGCTGGCTCCGGGCGAGAACGACACCGTGTTCTTGGACGGAAGTTTCGAGCAGGCCCTCGCATCGCGCGCGACCGAAGGCGTCTACGACGTGCTCCCCGGCCTGATCGAGGCATTCGGAGGACGGGCCTGGATCATCTCAAAATGCGGCGACCGGATAAGGAAGAGGACCCTCGCCTGGCTCGACCACCACGACTTCTACGAACGGACCGGCCTGCCGAAAGACAACGTCCGGTTCTGCCGCAAGCGTGAGGAGAAGGCGCGGCACTGCGCGGAACTCGGCATCACGCACATGATCGACGACCGGCTGGACGTGCACCGCGCCATTCGCGAGATCGTCCCCTACCGGTACCTGTTCGGTCCGGAGGCGGGGCCTGACTGGGTGCGGCACATCGACGGCTGGGACGCGGCCGAGGTCATTCGCCGAGATATTCCGGCGGAACCGAGCCGGCCAGCCACACACCGTTCGCGCTGACGCGGAACTCGTGCCCGTCCGCGGCCATCCGCCCTGCCTGGACGACCAGGACGACGGGCCGGCCGCGCCGGGCGCCCACCCGCCGGGCCGTCTCCCGGTCGGGTGAGAGATGGACGTCGTGCCGCCCCATGGGTAGCAGCCCATCGCGCAGAATGGCGTCCAGGAAACGGCTCACGGTGCCGTGGAAGAGCAGTTCCGGCGGAGAGACCACCGGCAGATTCAGTGAGACGGGGACCGAGTGCCCCTGGACGGCCCGGATCCGGTCGCCGTCCAGTTCGTAGCGCTTCTTGTCGTTGACGGCCACCACGTGCTCGATCTCGGCACGGGTGAGCGCGAAACAGTGGTCGGCGGCGACCGCGAGCAGTGCGGTGACGTCCGCCCAGCCTTCGGGATCGAGCGTGAGGCCGATCCGCTCGGGGCGGTGCCGCAGATGCTTGGCCAGATACTTCGAGACCTCGACCAGCCGGCGCTCGTCCATCGGACATGCGTCGGGGCCGGCGCGACAGGGCCGGCCCCGGGCGTGCGGCGCCTACTCGGCGGCCTGGAGGGCGGCGGCGCGCTTGGCGATCGCCGACTTGCGGTTGGCGGCCTGGTTCTTGTGGATGACGCCCTTGCTGACGGCCTTGTCCAGCTTGCGCGCGGCGGTGCGCTGCGCGGCGACGGCGTCGTCGACGTTCCCGGCGTCCGCGGCCTCGCGGAACTTGCGGATCGCCGTCTTCAGCTCGGACTTGACGGCCTTGTTGCGCAGCCGGGCCTTCTCGTTCTGCTTGTTGCGCTTGATCTGGGACTTGATGTTAGCCACGTCGTAGTGCCTCAGCTTGGTCGCGATCCTGGGCCTGCGCGGTCGGCAGGCGCTGACGAATGTCTGAACGGGGGCGGGACGGTGCCCCCGGGACACGACGCTACGCCACACGCAGTCGCACAGCCTACCAATCACCGGGGCCCGCCCCAAACCAGGCCGTGCACGGAGCATCGCGGCGGGCATGGGACCATGGAAGACGCAGATCCCAGTCAACCAGTGAGTTTCGAACGGACCCCGGTGCCAGCGCCTCAGCCCGACAAGACCGATCCCGCGATCATCCGCAACTTCTGCATCATCGCGCACATCGACCACGGCAAGTCGACTCTCGCGGACCGGATGCTGCAGCTGACCGGCGTGGTCGAGGAGCGCCAGATGCGCGCCCAGTACCTCGACCGCATGGACATCGAGCGCGAGCGCGGCATCACGATCAAGAGCCAGGCGGTCCGGCTGCCCTGGGCGGCCGGGGGTGTCGACCACGTCCTGAACCTGATCGACACCCCAGGGCACGTCGACTTCTCCTACGAGGTGTCGCGGTCGCTGGCGGCGTGCGAGGGCGCGGTCCTGCTGGTGGACGCGGCGCAGGGCATCGAGGCGCAGACGCTCGCGAACCTGTACCTGGCGCTTGAGGCCGACCTGCACCTCATCCCCGTCCTCAACAAGATCGACCTGCCGGCGGCGCAGCCGGAGAAGTACGCCGAGGAGCTGGCCGGGATCATCGGCTGCGATCCGGCGGACGTGCTGCGCGTGTCCGGCAAGACGGGCGAGGGCGTCCGCGAGCTGCTCGACAAGATCGTCGAGGAGGTGCCGGCGCCGGTCGGCGACCCCGACGGCCCGGCCCGCGCGCTGATCTTCGACTCGGTCTACGACACCTACCGGGGCGTCGTCACCTACGTCCGGATCATGGACGGGCACCTGTCGCGCCGCGAGAAGAGCCTGATGATGTCGACCGGGGCCGCGCACGAGACGCTGGAGGTCGGCGTCATCTCCCCGGAGCCGAAGCCCGTGCAGGGCCTCGGCGTCGGCGAGGTCGGCTACCTGATCACCGGGGTGAAGGACGTCCGGCAGGCGCGCGTCGGCGACACGGTGACCGGCGCGTCCCGGCAGGCGCCGAAGGCGCTCAGTGGCTACCGCGACCCGAAGCCGATGGTGTTCTCCGGCCTCTACCCGGTCGACGGCGACCAGTACCCCGAGCTGCGCGACGCGCTCGACAAGCTGCGGCTGAACGACGCCGCGCTGGTCTACGAGCCGGAGACGTCGGCGGCGCTCGGGTTCGGGTTCCGCTGCGGCTTCCTCGGCCTGCTGCACATGGAGATCGTCCGGGAGCGGCTGGAGCGCGAGTTCGGCCTGTCGCTGATCTCGACCGCGCCGAACGTCGTGTACCGCGTGGTCATGGAGGACGCGACGGAGTACACCGTCACCAACCCCAGCGAGTTCCCCGAGGGCAAGATCGGCTCGGTGTACGAGCCGGTGGTGCGGGCGACGCTGCTGTCCCCGTCCGAGCACATCGGCGCGATCATGGACCTGTGCCAGGGCCGCCGCGGCGTGCTGCTCGGCATGGACTACCTGTCGGAGGACCGCGTCGAGATCCGCTACACGCTGCCGCTCGCCGAGATCATCTTCGACTTCTTCGACCAGCTGAAGTCGCGGACCCGCGGCTACGCCTCGCTCGACTACGAGCCCAGCGGCGAGCAGGAGGCCGACCTCGTGAAGGTCGACATCCTGCTGCAGGGCGAGTCGGTGGACGCGTTCAGCCAGATCGTGCACAAGGACAAGTCCCGCGAGTACGGCCTGATGATGACGGCCAAGCTCAAGGAGCTCATCCCGCGGCAGCAGTACGAGGTGCCCATCCAGGCCGCGGTGGGCGCCCGCATCATCGCCCGGGAGAACATCCGCGCCATCCGCAAGGACGTCCTCGCCAAGTGCTACGGCGGCGACATCTCCCGCAAGCGCAAGCTGCTGGAGAAGCAGAAGGAGGGCAAGAAGCGGATGAAGACCATCGGGCGGGTGGACGTCCCGCAGGAGGCCTTCGTCGCCGCCCTCTCGACCGGTGGCGGCGGCGACGCCGACAGGGGCAAGAAGTAGCGCTACTTGAGCAGGGGCCAGGCGACCACCGCGGGGACGCGGCGGAACTCGCCCCGGTTGGCGGCCCGCCCCGCGTAGACGAGGAAGAACATCACGACGGCCGTGAAGAGCAGCGGCACCCAGATGAAGAAGTCGACGGCCAGCGACAGCAGGCCGCCGACGATCCACACGGCGATGGCCGCGATCCCCATGTTGAGGCCCTGCGCGGCGTGTTTGCGCACGAACGGTGAGCGGGCCTTGCCGAGGTAGACGACACCGGGCGCGATGGCGCCGACGAGGAACTGCCCCACGTACGCCATGAGCGACCACGTCTTCTCGTCGTCGCTGACCGGGCCGAAGTGGCCGGGCATCTGGGCGGTGCCTCCGCCCTGGGGCTGCTGCTGTTGCCAGCCTGGGCCCGGCTGGGCCTGCTGTGGCTGGCCGTGCTGCGGCTGTTGCCAGGCGCTGTTGCCTGGCTGCTGCCAAGGGGCCTGTTGCTGCCACGAAGGCTGCTGTCCCTGGCCGGGCGACGGGGGAGGCCCGTAGGCCATGGCGGACGTCCTCTCGGGGTTCGCTGTGCGGGCTATGGCGAAGTGTATGACTCCTTGGACGCGCCGTGAGTTCGCACGGATCCTCCTATACGGCCGGGCCCGTGGCCGTTTCGCGCCACGGGCCCGGCCTTAGAGAAGGTCAGGGACGCCAGAGGACGGCCGACGGCTCCGCCTGGGTGAGCGTGACCGAGCCCTGCCATGTCACCGACGAGGGCTGCGGCAGGTACGAGTCGTCCAGGAAGAAGCCCCGGTTGATGGACGTGACCGTGGCCGGCGCGCCGTTGTCGCCGGCTCCGGTCGGACGGCGGACGGCCTCGATGCTCGCGATGTCGGAGACCGCCGTTCCCGCGGGCAGCTCGACGGTCGTGGCGACGGCGCCGTCACGGTCGATGGACCACGTGGGCTCGTCGTGGTCGGAGCGGTACAGCGCCGACGGGTCGGACTTGAGCCGCACCCCGAGCGCGACACCCGGCACGGAACCGGTCCCGGTCGCGCCGCCGGTCGTCTTGGCGAACTCCGCGAACAGGTACGTCCGCTGGTCGCCGACCCCGGGGGTCGCCGGGTCGGACGGGCTCTCGATCTTCCCCTCGCGCACCATCTCCTGCGCCGCGATGCGGTAGGTCCAGGGCTCGCGGTCCATGACGACCTCGCGGGCGCGCCCGTCCGGGCGGGTCCTGGAGGCGTCCAGGAGGAAGCGCAGCGGTGCGTCGGGGGAGACCACGTCGCACATGTTGTTGTTGTCGGTGCAGGTCTGCAGCACCGGGTGGTCGCCCTCGTAGCGGCCGGTGAACTTGAGCGTCAGGTGCATGGGCGCCTGGTAGACGCCGGTGCCGTCCACGCGGCGCCCGGACGCGTCGACCTCGACCCGGTAGATCCACTCGATGTCGGTCGTCCGGCCCCAGCGGGCCATCAGAGCGGGCGTGTCGGTGCCGCCGTCCTCGTTGCTCCACACCACCGAGTACTCGATGATCTTGTGGCCGGGGGTGTCGGCGGGACGGGTCTCGTGCCAGGCGATCAGCGGGGCGTCGGTGGTGGCGTTCTGGTACGGGTCGCCGAGCGGCCAGCCCGTCCGCCCGACGACGACGGGTGCGTGGCGCAGGGCGAGCGCCTCCGCCACCGGCATCCGGACCTCCGGATGCCGCAGCGTGACGCGGCGGGCGGCCGGGGCGCTGCCCTTCGCGAAGCGCAGCGTCACCTTGTGGCGGCCCTTCCCGACGTGTCCGAGCCCGAGGCCGCGGGGGATCGGGTCGGACGAGGGGACGACGAGGTCGGTCACATGGCGTCCGTCCACGGCGATCGACACGACCGCGGACTCGGCGCCCTCGCGGGCCCACGAGACACCGGGGGCGGACGCGGCGAAGGAGATCACGGCCTCCCCGTCCCGGTGCGCGGTGAACGGCAGCGACCGGGCGGGGCCGCCGCGGTGGACGCTGATCGTGCCGCGCGTCCCGGCGGCGTCGGCGGGGGAGACGGTGAGAACGAGGGGGGCACCGGCGAGGGCGGCACCGGTCACGGCGAGCACGGCATGACGCGCACGGCTTCTCATGATCGGCGAACCTACGGCGGCGGGGTTGCGTTCCGGTGACGGCACGGTCCCCCGCGGGTGTCGGCTTCGTGTGCGTCAGGAGCCCGTCCACAGCGGCGCGAGCGCCGTCGGCAGCCGCAGCGACGCGCCGGTGAAGCGCTCCGCCGGGCCGGGCCCGTCCGGCCCGTGCAGCGTCAGGCCCGAGTCGGCCAGCCGGACGGACCGGCCGCGCCTGACGATCTCGTGGTCCAGTTCGCGCAGCAGCGCGACGACGTCGCCGGCGGGCTCGTCCAGCAGGTCGACGCCGTCGAGCCGGAACCGCATCTCCGGGTTGCCGCTCCAGCCGGGCGTCCGGGTCCCGCAGATCTCGGCGAGCCGCTCCACGCCGTCCTCGCCGCGGCCGGTGGACAGCGAGAGCATCCCGCGCCCCACCCGGACGCTGCGGTGGCCGGCCCACCCGCACAGGAACGACGTCTTCGGCGGACGGGTCCCGCAGCGCTCGGCGACCGAGGCGAGGGTCGTCCAGGCATCCGCCGCCCGGGTGGAGAACAGCAGGTTCGCATCCGGCAGCAGCGCCCCGCGCCCCGGCTCCAGCGTGACCACGAACGGCGGCACCCGTCCCGGGAACCGCGCCGGATCGGCCTCCCGGAGGGTGACGATGCCCTCCCACTCGACCGGGTCGTCCAGCGCGAACCACGTGATCCTGGTCTCGACGCCGAAGTCGCGGAACGTCGCGTCCGTCAGCCGCTCGGCGACCGCCTCCCGCAGCCCCTCCGCGGTCTCGTCGAGCCGGCGGCGCCACCACGCCGGCTCCGACTCGCCCGCCGGCCAGCGCGTCCCCGCTCCGGCGAACTCCGAGCGCCGCTCGGCGCCCGCGTCGTCCACCACCGCCCAGTGCCACCCGCCGGGCTCGCCGCGCAGCAGCACACGCGCGGGCACACGCCCAGCCCCGCCCGCACCCTCATTTCGCATCCGGACGACCATATCCGTATTCGTTGGGCCGTCTCAGGTCATCGCCCGGCCGTGTCGGCCGCGACACGGCGGGCGCTCCCCGGCCCGGACGCATGTGCGGGTACGGTCGGACGGGTACGGTGCCTGATCAAGCGATCCGACCCGAACTCGCGGAGGCAGTGTGACTCACCCCGAGCAGGTTCTGCGTTCCGCGAAGGAGCGGGAAACGGTGAACGGCGCCGTCCGGGCGCTGCGGTCCGCCGCTCCCGCGGACTGGGAGCGGCTCGACTTCGAGTTCCGCGCGACGGTCGGCATCGACAGCGCCTCCTTCGAGGTGGAGGGGCCGGACGGGGAGCGCCGCACGGCCCTGCCGCCCGGCCAGGCCGTCGGGAAGATGGACGAGCTGCGCCGCGTCATGTACCGGACCGGCAAGGGCGCCTGGTTCACCGCGCGCCTCCAGGTCGAGCGCTCCGGCCACTTCAGCGCCGAGTTCGACTACGACGGCGAGCCCGACTTCAGCCCGCCGCTCGCGCCGTCCGCCTACACCCTGGACCTCGACCGCTTCCCCCGCACGGACGAGCACATCCCTGACTGGCTCCGCGACAAGCTCGGCGAGGACTGACCGGACCGAGCAGCCGCCAAGGCGGGGCAGACTTGAGGGGTGCCCTCGACGCTTCCTGATGGTGACCCCGTACCGGCGGACGGTTCGCTGCCCGCCGGTGCCCTGGACGGCCTAGGAGAGCGGCCGTTCGCCTTCTACGTGCACGTCCCCTTCTGCGTGACGCGGTGCGGCTACTGCGACTTCAACACCTACACGGCCACCGAGCTGGGACCGGGCGCGAGCCGCGATTCCTACGCCGACACAGCGATCAGCGAGATCCGGATGGCGCGGCGGGTGCTCGGGGACGTGGACCTGCCCGTCGAGACGGTCTTCGTGGGCGGCGGAACCCCGACGCTCCTCCCGCCAGAGGATCTGGGCCGCGTCCTGGCCGCCGTCGATGCCGAGTTCGGTCTCGCCCCGGGTGCCGAGGTCACGACCGAAGCCAACCCCGAATCGGTGGACGAGCGCTACGTCACCCGGCTCCGCGAGCAGGGGTTCACGCGCATCTCCTACGGCATGCAGAGCGCGCGCGAGCACGTCCTGGCCGTCCTGGAGCGGACGCACACGCCCGGACGCGTCCCGCAGGTCGTCGAGTGGACGCGCAAGGCCGGCTTCGAGCACATCAACCTCGACCTCATCTACGGCACGCCAGGGGAGACCGACGACGACTGGAGGGGCTCCCTGGAGGCGGCCCTGGCGGCGGAGCCCGACCACGTGTCGGCCTACGCGCTCATCGTCGAGGAGGGCACCCGCCTGGCGGCACAGGTGAAACGCGGCGAGCTGACGCCACCGGACGACGATGCCATGGCCGACCGCTACCTCATCGCCGACGAGCTGCTCAGCGCGCACGGGCTGCACTGGTACGAGATCTCGAACTGGGCCGCCGACCCCCGCGCGGCCTGCCGCCACAACATGCTCTATTGGACGGGCGCCGACTGGTGGGGCGTCGGCCCCGGCGCGCACAGCCACGTCGGCGGCACCCGCTGGTGGAACGTCAAGCACCCCGCCGCCTACGCCGACCGCCTGTCGCAGGGCACCACGCCCGCCCACGCCAGGGAGGTCCTGAACGCCGCGGACCGCCGCTTCGAGCGCATCATGCTCGAACTCCGGCTCGCCCAGGGCTGCCCGGCGACCCTGCTGGACGACAAGGCCGTCCGCGGAGCCATCGACGACGGCCTGATCGAGCCCGCCCCCTACGAGTCGGGCCGCGCCGTCCTGACCCGGCGCGGCCGCCTCTTGGCCGACGCCGTCCTCCACACCCTGACCTAAGGGGTCGTGACGAAGTCGATGAGTTCTTCCACTCGGCCTAGGAGCGCGGGTTCCAGGTCGGTGTAGGTGTTCACGGAGCCGAGGATCCGCTTCCATGCGGCGCCCGTGTCGTCGCCCCAGCCGAGTTCGGCGACGATGCCGTCTTTCCAGGGGATGCCGCGCGGGATGCGGGGCCAGGCCCGGATCCCGACGGACGCGGGTTTGACGGCCTCCCAGATGTCGATGAACGGGTGGCCGGTGACGAGGACGTGCGGGGACGTGACCTGCGCCGCGATCCGGGACTCCTTGGACCCGGCCACGAGATGGTCGACGAGGACGCCGAGGCGCCGCCGCTCGTCCGGGGCGAACTCCTCGACGATGGCGGGCAGGTCGTCCACGCCTTCGAGGTACTCGACGACGACGCCCTCGACGCGCAGGTCGTGGCCCCAGATCTTCTCGACCAGCTCGGCGTCGTGGAGGCCCTCCACGTAGATGCGGCTCTCCTTGGCCACCTGCGCCCGCAGGCCCCGGACGGCGACCGAGCCGGACGCCGACCGCGCCCTGCCCGCCGGCTCGGCGGCCGGTCTGACCAGGGTGACCGGCTTGCCGTCGATGAGGAACCCCGACTTGGCCAGCGGGAACACCCGCCGCTTGCCGAACCGGTCCTCCAGGGTGACGCCGAACTTGTCGCAGCCGACCACGGCGCCGCAGAACCCGCTGCCGGGATCCTCCGCGACGAGGCCCGGCTCGGCGGGGACCTCCGGGATCTGTCCCTTGCGGGGCCGGCGCCAGTCGCCGGCCAGCACGTCGTTTTCGTATTTCTTACTCCGCACGGGTCCGCACATTAACCCGGCGGGAGGCCCGCGCGGTGTCGCCCCTCGTCCCTCGGCGTGGCGCCCGCGTCCGATACGGATAGGATCGCGCAGCCATGCGGAGAGTGGCCGGGCGCCCCGGCGGAGCCCTCCGGGCCGTAGACTTGGCACTCGGGAGTATGGAGTGCCAGTGCACGGCCCGGCCGGACGAAGGAGGTGACACCGTGCTGGACGACCGGAAACTCGCGGTCCTGCGCGCCATCGTCGAGGACTACGTCTCCACCAACGAACCGGTGGGCTCCAAAGCGCTGGCCGACCGGCACAATCTCGGGGTGTCGCCGGCCACCATCCGCAACGACATGGCGGTGCTGGAGGAGCAGGGCTACATCGCGCAGCCGCACACCAGCGCCGGGCGCGTCCCCACCGACAAGGGCTACCGGCTGTTCGTCGACCGGCTGTCCACGATCAAGCCGCTGTCGGTCGCCGAGCGCCGCGCCATCGAGACGTTCCTGTCCGGCGCGTACGACCTCGACGACGTCGTCGGCCGGACGGTGCGGCTGCTGGCGCAGCTGACCCGGCAGGTCGCGGTGGTCCAGTACCCGTCGCTGATCCGCTCGGCGGTCCGGCACGTGGAGCTGGTCCCGGTCGCCGAGGGGCGGCTGCTGCTCGTGCTGATCACGAACACGGGGCGGGTCGAGCAGCGCGTCATCGAGACCGGGGAGATCTCCGAGGAATCGATCGGGCACCTGCGGGCGTTGCTCAACACGTGCCTCGACGGGCTGGGCCTCGGCGACGTCCCGGCCGCGGTCGCGGACCTGCCGGACAAGGTGGGGCCGGACGACCGGGCGGTGGCGGCGTCGGTGCTGTCGGTGCTGCTGGAGACGCTCGTCGAGAACCACGAGGAGAAGATCGTCTTCGCCGGGGCGGCGAACCTCGCCGCCGTGGACTTCTCGCCGAGCCTGCGGGAGGTGCTGGTGGCGCTGGAGGAGCAGGTGGTCCTCATGCGGCTGCTCGGCGAGACCGGCGACTCCTCTACAGTTACGGTGCGGATCGGCACCGAGAACCCCGATCTGGGGCTCAGATCGACCTCGGTCGTCGCCGCCGACTACGGGGTGGGCGACCTCACACTGGCCCGGCTGGGAGTGCTCGGGCCGACACGCATGGATTATCCGGGCACGATGGGAGCGGTACGGGCAGTGGCACGCTACGTGGGACAGATCCTGGCGGGGTCGTAAGGTGGCGAACGACTACTACGCGGCCCTCGGCGTCCGGCGGGACGCCAGCGCCGACGAGGTGAAGAAGGCCTACCGCCGGCTCGCGCGGGAACTCCACCCGGACGTCAACCCGGATCCGGAGACCCAGGAGAAGTTCAAGGAGATCACCCAGGCGTACGAGGTGCTCTCCGATCCGAGGAAGCGCGAGATGTACGACCTCGGCGCCGACCCGTTCGCCGCGGCGGGCGGCGCGGGCGCCGGCGGGTTCGGCGGCGCCGGGTTCCCGTTCAGCGACATCATGGACGCCTTCTTCGGCACCGCCGCCTCGCGCGGCCCGCGGTCGCGGGCGCGGCGCGGCCGCAACGCGACGCTGCGGGTCGAGCTCGACCTGCGCGAGACCGCGTTCGGCACCACCCGGGAGCTGTCCATCGACACCGCGGTCGCCTGCACGGCCTGCGAGGGGTCGGGCTGCGCGCCCGGCACCCACCCGGAGACCTGCGAGACGTGCCACGGGCGCGGCGAGGTGCAGCAGGTGCAGCGCTCGTTCCTCGGCCAGGTCATGACGGCCCGGCCGTGCCCGGCGTGCGGCGGGTTCGGCTCGGTGATCCGCAACCCGTGCACCGAGTGCTCGGGCGACGGACGGGTCCGCACCCGGCGCACCGTCAAGGTCAAGATCCCGGCCGGGGTGGAGAACGGCATCCACATCCAGCTCGCCGGCGAGGGCGAGGTCGGCCCGGGCGGCGGCCCGCCCGGCGACCTGTTCCTGGAGATCGTGGAGAAGCCGCACCCGATCTACGAGCGGGAGGGCGACGACCTGCACTGCACGGTCGAGATCCCGATGACGGCGGCCGCGCTCGGCACCAGCGTGACCATCGAGACGCTGGACGCCGCCGAGAGCGTCGACATCAAGCCGGGCACGCAGTCCGGGCAGGTCATCACCCTCTACAACCGGGGCGTCCGGCACCTCAACGAGAGCGGCCGCGGCGATCTGATGATCCACGTGAACGTGGAGACGCCGGGCAGGCTCGACGAGGAGCAGGAGGAGCTGCTGCGACGGCTCGCGGTGCTGCGCGGCGAGGAGCGCCCGCCGGGCAAGTTCGCCCCCGGGCACCGGAGCGGCATGTTCTCCCGCATCAAGGACGCGTTCAACCAGCACTGAAGCGCCGTGGCGGAGGCCTACCAGGAAGGCCGCCGCGGCGATTCGGAGCAGTGACGAGGGGGACGCGCATGAGCGCGGCGATGCGGGGGGCCGCCCCCCACCGGAACGCATGAGCGCGCCGGTCTTCCTCGCGGGGACGGACGCGCTGGAGCGCGACACGGTCCTGCTGGACGGTCCCGAGGGTCGGCACGCCGCGGCGGCGCGGCGGCTGCGGCCCGGGGAGCGCGTCGACCTGACCGACGGCGCGGGCCTGCTGGCCGAGTGCGTCGTCACCGCCGCCGACCGCGCGTCCCTCACGCTGGACGTGCTGGCCCGGCACCGGCAGCCGCCGCCCGAACCGCGCCTCGTGGTCGTCCAGGCCCTCCCGAAGGGCGACCGGGGCGAGCTGGCGGTCGAGACGATGACCGAGGTCGGCGTGGACGAGATCGTCCCGTGGGCGGCGGCCCGGTGCGTCACCCGGTGGCGTCCCGAGCGCCGCGAGAAGGCCCTCGGACGCTGGCGCGCGACCGCCCGCGAGGCCGGCAAGCAGGCCCGCCGCGGCCGGCTCCCCGAGGTGGCGGACCTGGCGTCCACCGACGACGTCGCCGCGCGCATCGGCGCCGCGTCCCTGGCCCTGGTCCTGCACGAGGAGGCCGAGGCGCCGCTGAGCGCCGTGGAGCCGCCCGCGGAGGGCGAGATCATCCTCGTGGTCGGCCCGGAGGGCGGGATCGCCGAGGAGGAGCTGGAGCTGTTCGCCGGTGCCGGCGGCCGGCCGGCGCGGCTCGGCCCGACCGTGCTGCGCACGTCGACGGCCGGCGTCGTGGCGGCCGGTGTGCTGCTGGCCGCCACCGGCCGCTGGTAGGGCCCGTCAGGGGGCGGTCGCGCCGCCCTGGTCGGACGTCGTCGAGGGCTGGCTCGTCTCGGGCGGCGTCGGCTTCTCGGTCGGGTCGCCGGGATCGGGCGTCGTGGACGTCGGCGGCGTCGGCGTCGAGGACGCCGGCGGCGTGGGCGAGTCGCTCGGGCACGGCGACGTCGCCGGCGTCGGGGTGGCGCTCGCGCCGGGGGAGGCCGCGATGGTGGGGCCGCCGGGCGGCGGGATGCTGCACGCCGAGATCCCGGGCGAGGAACTGGTGCTCGGCGTCTGCGAGGTGCTCGGGGCGCCGGACGCGCTGCCGCCCGGCGACGCCGGTGCGGGGAACTCCGGGTCGCCGCCGGCGCCGGTGCGGTCGCCGTCGTCGTTGTTCGCGCCGTGGTCGGACGGGCTGTTGTTGCCGACCGACTGCTGGATGAGGTTCATGGTCTTCGGCGCCGTCACGCCGAGCGCGGCGACCAGCACGGCGGCGGCCACGGCGAGGACGGGCCGCGCCCAGTTGACGGTGAACCGGTCGAACCCGAAGCGGGCCGGGCCGAACCGTCCGAGACCGAACCGGCGGCCGTGGCCGTCCGCGATGCGGGCCCGGATGCGCTCCAGGCCGTCGCCCGCGGGGTTGACCGAATCCGCCTCCGCGTGCAGGGCGCGGCGGAGGATCTCGCCGTGCTCGTCGTGGGGGTCGGTGGTCATGAGAACTGCTCCAGGACGTTGCGTAGCGCGGTCATGCCGCGTGCCGTATGGCTCTTCACGGCGCCGCGGGAGATGCCCATCGCGCCGGCGATCTCCGCTTCGGACAGGTCGGCGTAGTAGCGCAGGACGAGCGCCTCCCGCTGGCGGGTGGGCAGCCGGGACAGTGCGTCGACGACCGCCGAGCGCTCCAGCTCCCCGATGGCCCCGGCCTCCGCGCTCGGCGCGTCCGGCAGGCCCTTCGGGGCGTACTTCTCGACGACGGCGCGGTGCCGCAGCACCGACCGCGACCGGTTGACCACCGACTGCCGCAGGTACGACAGGGCCTTGTCGGGATCGCGCAGGCGGCGCCATCCGCCGTGCATCGCGACGAACGCGTCCTGCACGACCTCCTCCGCCGTCCCGGCGTCGCGCACCAGCATCGCCGCGAGGCGGACCAGCGAACGGTAGTTGGCGCTGTAGAGGGCGGTCACCGCCTGATCGGCGTCCCAGGCGACGGCCACCGCTCCCGCCGTGCCCCTGGCCACGAGGGTCTCGGTCACGTCAGTTGGACGCGTCCCCTCGTCGTTCGGTTTACGAAAGGGCATGTCCTGGTTTGCCTCGGTCACCTATCCGCCGCCTTTGCCGGCCCCCCGCCGTCCATTCGGACGGTTCGGCCGGGCCTGCATGAACATGGCGTCCCCGTCGGGCGAGAGGGGCCGCAATGCCTTGCGAACCGGGGGGTACGCCTTGATCTGACAACCTTAACCAGTGGCCGGTCGCTATGCCGACCGCGGCCGGATGTCGATCCCGAAAACCCTATCGAGTGCGGGCCGCGGCGAGCCATGCCCGCGGCGATCTCGATAGGATTCCGGGGCGGTCACGGACCGTACGGGAGGGGAGACAGATGACCGACTGCCTGTTCTGCAAGATCGTTTCCGGGGACGTGCCCGCCAAGATCGTCCGGGAGTCGGCCGGGACGGTGGCGTTCCGCGACATCAACCCGCAGGCGCCGACGCACGTCCTGGTCATCCCGCGCGACCACCACCCCACCGTCGGTGAGCTGGCCGCCTCCGACGTCGAGCTGCTGGCCGAGGTGGTGCGCGAGGCGCACCAGGTCGCGGTGGACGACGGCATCGCCGAGACCGGCTACCGGGTCGTGTTCAACACCGGCGCCCAGGCGGGCCAGACGGTGTTCCACGTGCACGCCCACGTGCTGGGCGGGCGTGGCCTCAACTGGCCGCCCGGCTGAGCCGTTCGCCGCGCGGAAAACCATCGGCGGGGTGTCGGGGGTCGTCGGTACGATGGAACCGGCAGACCTTGACACCCGGAGCAGACAGAAGGCAGGTCCGAAAGGCCGCAAGGCCCGGCTGATGGTCGAATCAACTCACACGAGGTCAACTCGCACGGGACGCGACGACCGGACAGGCTCGCACTCCCAGCTCAAGATCGTGGTGCCGGACGACCATTCGATGGTGAGCCTGCTCGGCTCCCGGGATGAGCTGCTCCACGCGATCGAGCACGCGTTCGGCAGCGGCATCGACATCCACGTCCGCGGCAACGAGATCACCGTGACCGGCCCGGAGGGCGAGACCGCCCTGGTCTCCCGGCTCTTCACCGAGATGCTCGAACTGCTGAAGGGCGGCACCCAGCTCACCCCCGACGCCGTCGAGCGCAGCCTGGCGATGCTGCGCGGCGAGGGCGACGCGCGTCCCGCGGAGGTCCTCACCCTGGACGTGCTGTCCAGCCGGGGCCGCACCATCCGCCCGAAGACGCTGAACCAGCGGCGGTACGTCGACGCGATCGACAAGCACACGATCGTGTTCGGCATCGGCCCGGCCGGCACCGGCAAGACCTACCTGGCGATGGCCAAGGCCGTCCGCGCGCTCCAGGACAAGCAGGTCAACCGGATCATCCTCACGCGCCCGGCCGTGGAGGCGGGGGAGCGGCTCGGGTTCCTGCCCGGAACGCTCTACGAGAAGATCGACCCGTACCTGCGCCCGCTGTACGACGCGCTGCACGACATGGTCGACCCCGACTCGATCCCGCGGCTGATGGCCGCCGGCACGATCGAGGTCGCCCCCCTCGCGTACATGCGCGGACGGACCTTGAACGACTCGTTCATCATCCTGGACGAGGCGCAGAACACCTCGCCCGAGCAGATGAAGATGTTCCTCACCCGGCTCGGGTTCGGGTCGAAGGTCGTCGTGACCGGCGACGTCACGCAGGTCGACCTGCCGAGCGGGCAGCGGAGCGGGCTGCGCGTCGTCCAGGACATCCTGGACGGCGTCGAGGACATCGACTTCTGCCGGCTGAACAGCCGCGACGTCGTCCGGCACAAGCTCGTCACCGACATCGTCGACGCCTACACCCGCTGGGACGAGGAGCAGGTCCCCGAGTTCAAGCAGGGTGCGCGCGGCGGGTCCCGCAAGCGGGGGCGGCAGTGACCGTCGAGGTGCTCAACGAGTCGGGCGTCCCGGTCGACGAGAACGCGATCGCGGGGCTGTCCCGGCACGTCCTCGACGGGATGCGCGTCCATCCGCTGGCGGAGCTGTCGGTGCTGCTGGTCGACGAGGCCGCGATGACCGAGCTGCACGAGAAGTGGATGGACGAGCCCGGCCCGACCGACGTGCTGTCCTTCCCGATGGACGAACTGCGCCCCGGCCATAATTCCGGCGGCGCCGACGAGGACGGCGACACCGACCCCGCGCTGCTCGGCGACGTCGTGCTGTGCCCGGCGGTCGCGGAGAAGCAGGCCCGCGAGGCCGGGCACTCCACGGAGGCGGAGCTCGAACTGCTGTGCGCGCACGGCATCCTGCACCTCCTCGGCTACGACCACGCCGAGCCGGAGGAGCACAAGGAGATGTTCGGCCTGCAGGCCGGGCTGCTCGCCTCCTGGCGGGAGAAACGCGGCGGCTGATGAGCACCACGCAGGCGTGGCTGTCCGCCCTGGCGGTGGGCCTGGTCTTCCTGGCGGGCCTGCTGGCCGGCACCGAGACGGCGCTCGCCCGGGTGTCGCGCGTCACCGTCGACGAGGTCGTCCGGGAGGGGCGGCGCGGCGCGAAGCGGCTGGCCGAGGTCGTCGCCGACCCGGCCCGCTACGTCAACATGGTCCTGCTGCTGCGGATCGGCTGCGAGCTGGTCGCCACCGTGATCGTCGCCGACCTGTGCATCTCCTGGCTGGACGAGACCTGGCGCGCCTACGTCACCGCCGCCGCGGTCATGATCGTGGTCAGCTACGTGGTGATCGGGGTCGGGCCGCGCACCCTCGGCATCCAGCACGCCGACCGGATCGCGCTGGTGGGCGCCGCCGTGATCCACCCGGTGACCCGCGTGTTCGGGCCGCTGCCCCGCCTCCTGATCGCGCTCGGCAACGCCCTCACGCCCGGCAAGGGCTTCCGGGAGGGCCCGTTCGCGTCCGAGGCGGAGCTGCGCGACCTGGTCGACCTGGCCGAGCAGCGCAGCCTGATCGAGCCGGTCGAGCGGGAGATGATCCACTCGGTGTTCGAGCTGGGCGACACCCTGGTCCGCGAGGTGATGGTGCCGCGCACCGACATCGTGTTCGTCGAGCGCCGCAAGACGCTGCGGCAGGCGATGTCCCTCGCCCTGCGCAGCGGCTTCTCCCGCATCCCGGTCGTCGGCGAGAACGAGGACGACGTCGTCGGCATCGCCTACCTCAAGGACGTCGTCCGCCGCAGCCAGGAGCACCGCGAGGGCGAGTCCGTCGAGACGGTCGACTCCGTCATGCGGCCCGCCACCTACGTCCCCGACAGCAAGCCGATCGACGAGCTGCTGCGCGAGATGCAGGCCCGGCAGACCCACGTCGCGATCGTGATCGACGAGTACGGCGGCACCGCCGGCCTCGTCACCATCGAGGACATCCTGGAGGAGATCGTCGGCGAGATCACCGACGAGTACGACGTGGAGACCCCGCCGGTCACCTGGCTGGACGACGGCGCCGCCCGCGTCACCGCCCGCCTCCCCGTCGAGGACCTCGCCGAGCTGTTCGACGTCGAGATGGACGTCGAGGAGGTCGAGACCGTCGGCGGCCTGCTCGCCCACGCGCTCGGCCGCGTCCCCATCGAGGGGTCCACCGCCGAGGTCGGCACCGGCGACGACGGCCCCGTCCTCTCCCTGAAGGCCGAGACGATCGCCGGCCGCCGCAACCGCGTCGGGACCGTGCTGGTCCGCAGGCTCGGCGCGACCGCCGCCGACGCGGAGGAGCCGGCGGACTCCGAGCGGACCCGCTAGTCAGACGGTCGTCTGGAGGGTCCCGTCGGGCCCGGCGACCAGCACCGGGGCCTTGGCGCCGAGGTCGCGGACGGCGCTGACGTCGGCCGGGTCCGCGCCGCCGGCGGCGGTGACGACGGCGGCGGCCTCCAGGTCCTCGGCGCCGCTGGAGACGGCCATCGCGACGGCGACCTTGAGCGCCGAGAGTTTCAGGGACGGCAGGTCCACGCTGGTGGCCGAGTAGGTGCGGCCCGTCTCGTCCCGCACGGCGGCCCCCTCGGCGGCGCCCGTGCGGGCCCGCGCCGACCTGGCCAGCGTGATGATCTTCGCGTCCTCGGCGTTCAACTCGCTCACCCCCCAAGCCTACGGCCGCCCCCGGAGCCGGAAGGCCGACCACCGGAGCCCGAAGGCCGACCACCGGTCACGGGTCGGGTGGCCGGAGGGCGCTCTGCGCCCGGAGGTCGCACGACCCGCCGGGCGGGAGGCCGTTTCACGAGACGCGGAGCGGATCGGGAAACGGTCTCCCGCCCGTGACGGGGGTTCCAGGGGGTCGCCCCCCAGGGCAAGCACTGCAAGTCGGCGGCAAGTGGGCGGCAAGAGGGGGCGGTGAAGCTGTAGGGCGTCGGAACACTGCCGTTCTGGGGGAGAAGTGATGTCCCGTTTGCTCTACCGCCTGGGGAGGGCCGCCGCGGTGCGGCCCTGGCGGTTCATCGTCGTCTGGCTGGCTCTGGTGGCGGCGATGGCCGGTCTCGCGGGCGTCGCCGGGGGAGCCCTGCACGACAACTACACCTTGGCCGGGACGGGGTCCCAGCAGGCCACCGACCTGCTGCAGGACAGGTTCCCGGCGCTGTCGGGGGCGGACGCGCGGGTCGTCGTGCACGCGAAGTCCGGGACGGTCGACCAGCCGAAGCTGGCCGCGGCGTCCGGGGAGCTGCGCAAGCTGCCGCACGTCAGCGAGGTCGATCCGCCGCAGGTCGGGAAGGGCGGCGCGACCGCGCTGGTGACCGTCCGGTACTCGGTGCCGGTCACGGACCTGACGCCCAAGGAGACCCTCGACCTGCTGCGGTCGGCCACGAAGAACCTCGACGCGGCCGGGTACCAGGTCGAGTTCGGCGGGCAGGTGCCCGAGAACGTGACGGCGCCGGGCGGTGTCGCCGAGGCGGTCGGGATCGTGGCCGCGCTGGTCATCCTGCTGCTGGCGTTCGGGTCGGTCGTGGCGGCCGGGCTGCCGCTGATCGTGGCGCTGGCCGGGCTCGGCGTGGGCGTGTCCGGGATCACGCTGCTGGCGGCGTTCACCGATGTCGCGACGACCGCGCCGACGCTGGCCACCATGGTCGGGCTCGGCGTCGGGATCGACTACGCCCTGTTCGTCCTGACGCGGCATCGCGAGGGCCTGGCGCAGGGGCTGGACGTTCCCGAGTCGGTGGGGCGCGCCATCGCGACCGCCGGGCTGTCGGTGCTGTTCGCCGGGTTCACGGTGCTGCTCGCGCTGTGCGGGCTGGTGCTGTCCCGGATCCCCGTCTTCATGACGATGGGCTTCACGACCGGGCTCGTGGTGGCGGCGACCGTGCTGAGTGCGGTCACGCTGCTGCCGGCCGTGCTGGGCCTGGCCGGCCGCCGGGTGCTGCGCCGCCGCGACCGGGCCGCCGGCGCGACGATCCATGTGGAGTCGCCGCGCGTGCGGCGGTGGGCCGGGCATGTCGGGCGGCACCCGTGGCCGTGGCTGCTCGCCGCGGGCGTGCTGATGCTGACCTTGGCGGCGCCCGCGCTCGGCATGCGGACGTGGCCGAGCGATGCCAGCAGCGAGCCCACGTCCAACACCGTCCGGCAGGCGTACGACCTGGTCGCGGAGGGCTTCGGGGAGGGCGCGAACGGCCCGCTGATCGTCGCCGTCGATCTGACGAAGACCGACCAGAGCGTCCTGCCCGGGCTGCGTGAGCGGCTCGCGAGCACCGACGGTGTGACGGCCGTGTCGCCGCCGCAGCTGTCCCCGGACCGGGACGCCGCCGTGATCATGGTGACGCCGGAGTACGGGCCGCAGGACGAGCGGGTGACCGGCCTCGTCGACCGGATCCGCGCGCACGCCCTGCCGGGGGGAACGGAGATCACCGGGCTCACCGCCGTCTACGTGGACCTGTCCCGGATGCTGTCGGACCGGCTGTGGCCGGTGATCGGCGCGGTCGTGGCCACCTCGTTCATCATGCTGATGATCGTGTTCCGGTCGCTGCTGGCGCCGCTGAAGGCCGCGGTGATGAACCTGCTGTCGATCGGCGCCGCGTACGGGGTGCTGACGGCCGTGTTCCAGTGGGGCTGGGGCGCCGGGCTGCTCGGCCTGCCGCACAGCGTCCCGGTGTCGTCGTTCATCCTGCTGCTGATGTTCGCCGTCCTGTTCGGTGTATCGATGGACTACGAGGTCTTCCTGCTCTCGCGGGTGCGGGAGGAGTGGCTGCTGCACGGCGACGCGCGCGGCTCGGTCACCGGCGGCCTCGCGGCGACCGGCCGGGTCATCACCAGCGCGGCGCTGATCATGGTGGCGGTGTTCCTCGGCTTCGCCGCCGACCCCGGCCTGGTGATCAAGCAGATGGGGGTCGGGCTCGCGGTGGCCGTGGCGCTGGACGCGACACTCGTCCGGCTGGTCCTGGTGCCCGCCACGATGTCGCTGCTCGGAAAGGCGAACTGGTGGCTGCCGCGGCCGCTCGCGCGCATCCTGCCCGACATCGACCTGCACGGCGGCACTCAGGCGGTGACCGCCGAGCGGGAGCCGGAACCCAGCCGGGCGTAACCGGGGGAGTGATCACGGCGGTTCGGCATGTCCCGGTTAGGCTTATCGGGACATGTCGACTGTCGTGCGCGTTCTCGGGGCCTTCGGCGCCGAGGTGGCGGGGGTTGCCGCCGACCTCGGCGGTCCCCGGCAGCGCTCCGTCCTCGCGCGCCTGGTCGCCGCGCGCGGCGCGATGGTGCCCGCAGACCGGCTCGTCGACGACCTGTGGCCCGGCACGGCCCCGCCC
>NZ_SMKY01000146.1 GCF_004349235.1 Actinomadura darangshiensis
CGGTACGGGCCAGCTCGACGGCGCGACGCCGGAACTCCGGCGGGTGAGGTGGTGGCACGAGACACTTCCTTCCCAAGTTGATCAAGGTCAACTCAGATCGGGTGTCCGTGCTACGGGGGGAAGCTCACGCAATATGTCCTGCGACTGGACCGGGTGTCCTCGGTGGACGACGTCCTCCTCAACACCTCCGGCGCCGTCCTGGCCGCCCTGGCCTCACGCCACTCGTGGCGCACAACGTTCTCAGAGCAACTCCACGCGGCGAAGACCCGTCCTTGAATTCTGCGGGAGAGGTCAGCGCGTGGAGTCGAAGGCGCCGCCCTTGATGCTGCTGAGGAGGGACGCCCACGCGGACGGCGCGATGGACATCATCGGCCCGTCCGCATCCTTGGAGTCCCGCAGCGCCACACCCTGCCCCGTCAGCGCTGCCGCCTCAACGCACTCCTGTCCTTCACCGCCACTGTGGCTGCTCTTACGCCATGGGGAGAAGACGAACTGCCGACTGGTCATGATTCTGACACTAGCCGTTCGATCAGCGATCGGGAATCAGATGGGGGAAGAGCGACAGCCCTGAGATGGTCGAAGACCACGTCGTGACGCCGGATGTCGTCCAAGTGCTCTAGGTACCAGCCACTGGTCAGGTTCTCGACCAGGACCACCGAGAGTTCGTTCGTCGACAACGTGGTGAAGGAGCCGTTGTGACCTGGGTGAGCCCCGGCCGCAAACGGCAGAACCTGAAGCGTCACATTCGGTAGGAGCGAGAGTTCGATCAACCTGCTGAGCTGAGCCTTCATCACCTCGAGCCCACCGAATTGCTGGCGGAGCGCAGCTTCGCTGACGATGGCCCACAGATGGGGCGGGTTTTTCTCAAAGAGAACCTGCTGGCGGCGCATGCGGATCTCCGCCAGCCCGTCAACGTCAGGCATCTTGCCTTGGGAGACGCCCGATGTGATGACCGCACGAGCGTAGTCGTCGGTCTGAAGGAGTCCAGGGATGAGATGGAGTTGGAAGCTCTTGAGTGAGGTGGCCTCGGCTTCCAGGGAGATGTAGTCGAGCATCGACGAGGAGAGCTTCCCTTCGTAGCGGTGCCACCAGCCTTTGTCGGTGGCGTGGCGGGCGAGGTCGTAGAGCGCCTTGCGCCGCTGGGGATCAGTGAGTTCGTAGCGGTCGAGCATGTGCTCCAGGGAGGGGCGGCGGATGCCTCGTTTGCCGGTTTCGAGCTTGCTCAGGGAGGACGGCGTGCGGTTCAGGAGGCGGGCCGCCTTCTGGAGGTTGAGGTCGCGGCTCTCCCGCAGCTCGCGCAGCATCGCGCCGAGCTTGCGGCTTCGCATGGTCGGACGCTGCGGGTTGCCCATGGCGTAATCATGACCTAACGATGCGTAACCATGGGGCTACGTTCATCAGTTGGCCAAAGTGACTCAGTCAAAAGTGACTGGGGCACGTGAGCCCGGGGACCTCGGGACGAGGCGGGCCAACGTATCGCTTGACACAGTGGGTCCGGCTCATTCTTTTCGGCGACGACGACCGAGAGGAACGAGCGATGACGGTGCCGACGGTGAGGTTCGACGCGCTTCTGCTGCCGGGGATGGAACGGGCGGCCGGGCATGCGCGGCGATGGCTGCGGGACGTGCTGGGCGCGCACCCCTGCCTGGACGACGCCGCGCTCTGCATGAGCGAACTCGTCGCCAACGCTGTGCGGTACACGAGGTCGGGGAAGGGCGGGCAGATCCTCGTGGAGGTGAGCTACTCGGAGCGCTATGTCCGCATCGAGGTCGTCGACGACGGCGGCTCCGAGACCGTCCCGCATCTGGCCGAGACGGATGAGACGGCGATCTGCGGCCGGGGCCTGCGGATCGTCGCCTACACGGCCGGCGCCTGGGGCGTCACCCCGCGCGGTGAGGGCCAGGCGGTCTGGTTCGAACTCCACCAGGGCTGAGGCGGGCCGCGTTCCAGGACGCGATCCGCCGTAGGCTGATCGCGGCCATGCCACCTGCTACCGCCAGCCCCCCTGCCAGGAAGCGCCACTGACGTTTCGCACGACGTTCGACCTTCGCGTAAGGCGCGGTGGAGAACGAGACAAGCTCGTAGCGGGACAGCCACAACCCGGGCAGGGCCCGCTGCAGCGCGTGCTCGGTCTTCCGGGTTGCCTTGAAGATCGGCGAGGCGACCTTGTCGCGCATCTCCGTGAAGTTTTCGAGTGCCATGCGTCCGATGGCGTCCGCGTTGTCCTTACGCCGCTTCTCGTACAGCGGCAGGGCGGTCTCCCAGTTGTCGGCGGTTTCGGTGAGGCAGCGGTCGAGTTCCACGACGTCCTCGAAGGCGCAGTTGGCGCCCTGTCCGTAGAACGGGACGATGGCGTGGGCGGCGTCGCCGATAAGCGCCGTCCGGCCGCCTGGCACGTGCCAGGTGTCGCAGTGGACGGTGCCGAGCCTGCCCACGGGATTGCGGAGATAGTCGTCCACCAGGCCGGGAGAGAGCGGCGGCAGGTCCGGGTAGTGGACGCCGAAATACTGCTTCACGGCCGCCGGGCCGTCGAGGGACGCGAATCCCGACTCGCCTTCGTTCGGCCAGAACAGTGTGCAGGTGAAGGACCGGTCTGGGTTGGGGAGAGCGATCATCATCGAGTTGCCGCGCGGCCAGATGTGCAGTGCGTCCGGGGACAGGGCGAACTCCCCGTCGGCCGCGGAAATGATCAGTTCCTTGTATCCGTGGTCGAGGAACTCGACGTCCTCCCGGATCACGCCCGCCGCCACCAGCTGCGCGCGGGTGGCCGATCCGGCGCCGTCCGCTCCCAGCACGACGGATGCGCTGGCGCGCACCGTGCCGTCGGGTGTCTCGAACCGGAGCGAACCCGTGGCGGGGTCGAGGCCGGTGAGGCGGTGGCCGAAGTGCAGCGTCACGCCGTCCGCGGCCTCGGCGGCGTCGATCAGCGCGTTGTTGAGCGCGCCTCGGCTGATCGAGTTGATCGACTTGTCGCCGTCCCGGCTGTAGGACTGGAAGTCCTGGGGCCCGGCCACGGGATGGATCATCCGGCCGCGCATCGGCAGGGCGTCCGCCATGACCCGGTGCTCCAGGCCGATCCGGCGAAGTGCGTCCAGGCCGCGTTCGGACAGGGCGAGGTTAATGGAGCGCCCGCGCTCGCCGTCGCCGACGCGCGGGTCGGGTCTGCGCTCGTACAGGGAGACCTGATGGCCGCGCCTGGCGAGGTAGCAGGCGAGGAGGGAACCGGTGAGCCCGGCGCCGACCACGGTGATCTCGGCCGTCGTCATCGTTGGTCTCCTACATGTACGTGCGGGCGGACCACAGCTCCGGGAAGACCTCCCTGGCCATGCTGCGCTGGAGCCACTGCAGGCCGTTCGAGCCGCCGGTGCCCGCCTTGGCGCCCATCGCGCGGCGCACCGATGTCAGATGCTGGTAGCGCCAGTCGCCGAAGCGTTCGGCGACGTCCGTCAGGGCCTCGCCGAGCATGCGGAGATGGTTGCCGGGGCCGGTGTCCGCGTAGATCTCCACCCAGGCGGCTTCGACGCCCGGGTGCTGCTGGTGTTCTTGCGAGACGTCCCGAGAAAGCAGGTCGGCCGGGATGTCGTGGCCCTTGCGGGCGAGCAGAGCGATGACGTCGTCCCAGATGCTGGGCGCCTCCAGCGCCGACGTCAGCTCCGCGTGCACCTCGGGCTGCCGCCTGAACGGCCGGACGAGCGAGGCCGTCTTGAGCCCGAGCAGGAACTCCAGGTGCCGGTACATCGCGGACTGGAAGCCGGAGCCTTCGCCCAGCATGTCGCGGAAGCGGTTGAAGTCGGTCGGCGTCATCCAGCGCAGGCCGCGCCAGCCCGCGTTGAGCCCTTCCAGGTGCAGCGCGGCCCTGCGCAGCGACGGCAGTGCGCCCCACACGTCATCCTCCCGGAGCAGGCGCTGCCCCTCACGCAGTTCATGGCGGACGAGCCCGAAGTAAAGCTCCATCACCTGGCTCATCACCAGGAACGACATCTCGCCCGGGTCGTCGCTCACCGGCCGCTGGAGGGTGTGCAGCGTGCTGGCGTGCACGTAGGCGTCGTACGGCACGCGCCCGGTGAACGCCAGCGTGGGCTCTCCCCCGCCGGCGGCGGCGCGTTCGGCGCGGTCGTGCTCGGACGCCGGACGGATGGAGGGTTCGAGATCGGCGGTGTTCACCTGCGTCCCTTCAAAAGGCTCTGCGCCATGTCGTCGGTGTCAGCCGACCTGGGCGGCGGCGGGTTGCGGCTCGCGGAGCGGGAAATGGCACGCGGCCGAGTGGCCCGGGTCGAAGTCACGCAGTACCGGTTCCTCTTCGGCGCACCGGGCCTGCGCGCGCGGGCAGCGGGTGCGGAACCGGCAGCCGGACGGCGGGTCGAACGGGCTGGGCATCTCGGTGTCCATGCCGTCCCGGTCGCCGGGCGGTTCGGCGTCCGGGTCCGGCTCGGGGATCGCGGCGATCAGCCCGGCGGTGTACGGGTGGGCGGCGCGCAGGTAGATGTCGTCCGGTGAGCCGATCTCGACCAGCTTTCCGAGGTACATCACCCCGACCGTGTCCGCGAGGTACCGGACGACGGTCAGGTCGTGGGAGATCACCACATAGGTGAGCCCGTGCTTCGCCTGGAGCCGCCGCATCAGGTTGAGCACCTGCGACCGGATCGACACGTCGAGCGCGCTCACCGGTTCGTCGGCCACGATCACGCGCGGGTTGAGCGCCAGCGCGCGGGCCAGCGCGATGCGCTGCCGCTGGCCGCCGGAGAACTCGTGCGGGTAGCGCTCCAGCACGGTGTGCGGCAGGCCGACCTCGTCCAGCAGGTCGCGGACCGCCGCGAGCTGCTCCGCGGCCGTCCCGATCCCCTGGGCCGCGAACGGCTCGCGCAGGATGGCGCCGATCCGCATGCGCGGGTCGAGCGCGTCGAACGGGTCCTGGAACATCATCTGCAGGTTGCGGCGATGCCGGCGCAGCCCGCGGCCGCGCAGCTCGCCCAGCTCACCGCCTAGGGCGGTGACACCCCCGGACGACGGCTTCTCCAGCGCGACGATCATCCGGGCCAGGGTGCTCTTGCCGCAGCCGGACTCGCCGACCAGCCCGAACGTCCGGCCCGGCTCGACCGAGAACGACACCCCGGACACGGCCTTGACGCTTCGCTTCGCACCGCGCAGCAGCGACCTTCCCGTCGCGTACTCTTTCGCCAGGTCGTCGATGGCGAGGACCGGTTCGGCCGGTTCGGCCGGCGTCTCCGGCGCGGTCTGCGCCTCGGCCGCGACCGGGCCGAGCGGGCCGTCGACCGGGTTCCAGCAGGCCAGAGTGTGGCCGGGCCGGTCCTCGGTGAGCGGCGGCGCCTCGCTCCTGCAGCGGTCTGTGGCGTGCGCGCAACGGGCGGCGAACCGGCAGCCCGCCGGCGGGTGGGCCAAGTCCGGCGGGGAGCCGGGGATGGAGAAGAGCGTCCGGTCGCGCCGCTGGGTCAGCCGCGGCGTGCAGGCGAGCAGGGCCTGCGCGTACGGGTGCCGCATGCCCGTGAACAGCTCGCCGGTGCGGGCGCTCTCGACGATGCCGCCCGCGTACATGACGCTGACCCGGTCGGCCCACTGCGCGATCACGCCCATGTCGTGGGTGATCAGCAGCATGGCCATGCCGAGGCGGTCCTTGAGGTCGTGCAGGAGCCGGAGGACCTGGGCCTGGACGGTCACGTCCAGCGCCGTCGTCGGCTCGTCCGCGATCAGCACCTTGGGCTCACAGGACAGCGCCATGGCGATCATGACCCGCTGGCGCAGCCCGCCGGACAGCTCGTGCGGGTACTGGCCGAGCCGTTCGGCCGGACGGGCGATGCCCACCAGCGCGAGCATGTCGAGCGCCCGGTCGCGGGCCTGCTTCGGGCTCGCGCCGCGGTGCAGCCGGACGGGCTCGGCGACCTGCTCGCCGATGGTCTTGGTGGGGTTGAGCGACGTCATCGGATCCTGGAAGATCATGGCGATCTCGTTGCCGCGGATCCGCTGGTAGTGCTTGTCGGGGAGGCCGACCAGCTCCCGTCCCGCCAGCTTGATCGACCCGGCGGTGATGCCGCCGCCGGGCGGGAGCAGGCCCATGACCGACAGCCCGGTCATCGACTTGCCGCACCCGGACTCCCCCACCAGCCCGAGGGTCTCGCCCCGGCGCAGGTGCAGGTCGACGCCGCTGACCGCGGCGACGTCCGCCTTGCGCAGCCGGATGCCGGTGGACAGGCCCTCGATCGTCAGGACAGGGCCGTCGTCCGCTGTCGGGTGGGCGTCGGGCTTCATCTGCGACCTCCCTGCGCGAGCGGCCATCAGCGCCGCCTCAGCCGTACGTCGATCGAGTCGCGCAGCGCGTCCCCGACGAAGTTGAACGCCATGACCACCAGGACCAGGCAGCCGCCGACCGGGTAGATCAGCCACCAGGACCCGCCCAGCAGGTAGGACACGCCCTGGGAGAGCTGCGTCCCCCACTCGACGTCGGGATAGTTGAGCCCGAAGCCGAGGAAGCCCAGCAGCGCGACCGCGATGATCGCGTCGGCGACCTGGAAGGTGATGTTCACGATCACCACGCCCAGCGCGTTCGGGATCAGGTGCCGGGCGATGATCCGCGCCTTGGTCGCGCCCATCACCGTCGCCGCCGCGACGAACCCGCGGGACCGCAGCGACAGGACCTCGGCCCGGACGAGACGGGCCGGCGCCAGCCAGGAGAAGGCGCCCAGGATCAGGCTCAGCGACAGGACCGTGGAACTGAACCGGGTGGCGACGATCAGCACGATGAACAGGAACGGGATCGACAGGAGCGTGTCGACCACGCGCATCATGAACCCGTCCACGACACCGCCCGCCAGCCCGGCGACCGTGCCGTACAGCGTGCCGATCCCGGTGGCGATCAGCGCCGCGAACAGCCCGATCTGCAGCGACGCCTGGCCGCCCCGCATGATCCGGCCGAGCACGTCGAAGCCCTGCGGGTCGGTGCCGAGCGGGTGCGCGCCGCCCGGCGCGAGCAGGCTGCTCACCGGGTCGACGGTGACCTGGTCGGTGGTGTACAGGTGCGGGCCGGCGAAGCAGAACAGGACGAAGAAGACGATGATGCCGAGGCCGGTGACGGCGAGCCGGTTCTCCATGAACGCCCGCGCGGTGAGCCGCCAGCCGCTCATGGTGTCCGGCAGGCGGGCTTCGCGGTCGTCCCGGGCGGTGGGCGCCCCGGTCTTGTCGGTCGTCGATTCGGTCATGCGCGCCGCGTCCTCGGATCGGTGGCCGCCACCAGCACGTCCGCCACGAGGTTCCCGAGGACGGTCAGCGTCGCGGCGACCAGCGTGTAGCCCAGCAGCACGGGATAGTCCTGGTTGTTGAGGCTGTTGAAGAACAGCAGCCCGAGCCCCGGGTAGTTGAAGACCGACTCGACCACCAGGTTCCCCGTCAGCAGGAGCGGGATCGACATGCCGATCAGGGTCACCAGCGGGATGCACGCGTTGCGCAGCAGGTGCCGGGTGAGGACCATGCGCATGGACAGGCCCTTCGCCCGCGCCACCCTGATGTAGTCCTGCGCGAGCTGGTCGAGCGCCGCGGACCGCTGGTATCTGGAGTACATCGCGACGGTGATGCCGCTCAGCGTCAGCACCGGGAGCAGCATGGCGCGCGGCTCGGTGAAGATGACGAAGTCGGAGCTGGACTGCGCCGCCTGGGCGGGCAGCACGCCGAGGCCCATCGCGAAGACCTGGATCAGCAGCATCGCGAGCAGGAAGACCGGCATCGAGTAGGCGACGAAGGTGAGCGCGGTCAGCACGTTGTCGCCGATGCTGTTGCGCTTCACCGCCTGGAAGACACCGAGCGGGACGGCCGCGCAGATCGCCAGGATGAGCGCGACCGCCGACAGCATCGCCGTCCGGCCCGCGTTCTCCGCCAGCAGCGCGTTCACGCTCTGGTTCAGCTTGTAGGAGTGGCCGAGGTCGCCGTGCAGCAGCCCGCCCAGGTAGTCGAAGTACTGGATGACGAGCGACCGGTCGTAGCCGTGCTCACGGTCGAAGGCGGCCACCGCCTCCGCGCTCGCCTGGACGCCGAGGATCGCGCGGCCCGGCGAGCCGGACATCCCGTGCAGCAGCAGGAAGGTGATCAACGAGACGCCCAGGATCACGACCACCGACGTTCCCAGCCGCCGCAGCACATACTGGACCACGCCCTGCCTCCTTTCGTTCGACGACGGTCTCCGGTGCTTCGGCGGGCCCGGCTACTTCAGGTACCAGTACTCGGGGGTGAGCACGTTGGACGGCAGGTTGGCGAAGGCGTCCGCCGGGCCGGACAGCGTGTCCTTCCAGGCCCAGATGATGTGCGCGTTCGGCAGCCAGAGCACCGGCAGGTCGGTCCGCAGATGCTCGATCTCGGCCTGGACGGCCTTGCGGTCCCCGCCGTGCACCGAGTCGCGGATCAGCTCGTCGGTCTTGGGGTCGCTGTAGGCGCCCACGTTGCCCGAGCCCTTGGTGTCGAAGACCCCTGACATGGTCGGGTAGGGCTTCGTGCCGAACCCGCCCCAGGTCGACATGGCCCACTCGCCGGCCTTCGAGGGCGCCGCGGGCACGTTGTAGTTCTGGATCAGGAAGCTGAAGGTCTTCGGCGTGACCGAGACCGTCACGCCGAGCTTGCGGGCCTCGGAGGCGAACGCGGTGCTCACCGCGCTGTGCAGCTGCGGCTCGCTGCGGAAGAAGAGGTTGAACTTCAGCGTCTGGCCCTGCGGAATCCCGGCCCCGCACTGGGACGGACCCGTGCCGGGACGCTGGCAGGTCGTGGCGCCGTTCGGCACCACCTTCCAGCCGTGGTCCTCGAGCAGCTTGCGGGCGGCGGCCGGGTCGTAGGGGTAGGGCGCGGTGGCGACGTTCCCGGACACGTACGGCGAGGTCGCCGGGGCCGTGCCGTAGCTCTCGACGGCCGCACCGTTGTACATGCCCTTGCTGGCGATGTAGCCGGGCTGGTTGATCAGCTGCTGCAGCGCCTGCCGGATGTAGTGCTGGGCGTAGAGCTTGTCGACGTTGCCGGTCGTGTCCTTGAAGTTGAGCATGATGAAGCTGAAGCCCAGCCTGGGCGCGCCATAGACGTGGTAGCCCGCGGCCTTGAGCGCCGCCACCTGCCCGACGTTGTTCTGGTCGACCGTTCCCATGGTCAGCTTGCCGCTCAGGAGCTGGTTGAACTTGGCGGTCTCGGAGGTGAACGGCCGGAAGTTCAGCGTCTTGATGTGCGGTTTCTGCGGCCCGCCGTATGCCTCGTTGGCGGCCATCGAATAGAAGTTCGTGGTCACGTCGAAACTGCTCAGCCGGTACGGGCCGTCAACCGTCTTCCACAGCGGGTTCTTCGCGAACGAGGCCGGGTCCCGCGACGCCTTGTCGAGGTAGGTGTAGATCGCCTTGGCGTTCTTCGGCGAGGAGTGGTCGAGGATCGGGCCGTCCGCCGAAGCGCGGGACCACTGGTCGGCCGGAAGCGGGATGACGGACGTCAGCTGGTTGGCGGTGAACCATTCCGGGTTGTACGCCTCTTTGAGCTTCAGCGTGACGGTGCTCTTCGAGGTCGCCTTCGCGCCGGCGATGCTGTCGGGGAACTGCCCCGGGGTGTAGTCGGCCCAGTTGGACGGGCTCTTCTTGAGCGCCGCCTTCACCAGGTCGATGAAGAAGACCACGTCATCGGCCTCGACCGGGTTGCCGTCGGACCACTTGTAGCCCTCCCGCATCTTGATGGTCACGGTCTTGTTGCCGTCGGAGAACTCCGGCAGCGCGGCCATGCTCAGCGCTTCGTTGACCTTGTGGCTCGCGCCTTCGGGGAACCAGTAGAGCGGCCGGTACATGAGCCGCTGGAACTGGTACGTCACGTACGTCGAATTGAAGGCGCCGGGGACGATCGGGAGCATGTAGAACGGTCCGGCTCCGGGCTGCTGCGCTATGTCCATGGCGCCGCCGTCCTTGGGCGTGCCCGACTGTGCGGGCAGCGACCCGAACGTCTTGGACCCGGACTTCTGGCCGGTGGTCGTATCGCCGCCGCTGCACGCCGCGAGCGGCAGCAAGGCGGCCAGCGTCACCGCGAGGAGCGGGGAGCGCCGCCTGAATCCGCGTTTGGTGAAGATAGTCATTCTCCCCAGACCGCCTTCGCGTAGTTGTGGAAGTTCAGGCCGAGGATCTTTTCGATCCGGCTCGGCGAGAAGCCGCGCTCGGCCAGCAGCCGCGCCAGCTCCCTGAACTGGTCGACGCCGCGCAGGTCGACGACGAACGGGTAGGTGTCGCTCCGCTCGCCTGCCGCGGACGCGCCGGCCGCCTGGCGCCGTGCCACCTGCTCGGCGAGCCGGTCGCGATAGGCGTCCAGGTCGTCGATGGCGGTGATCGTCCCGTCGGTGCCGATGCCGACGTGGTCCTCGCCGCAGACGTTGACCGCGTGCACGATGTGCTCCACCACGTCCGCCGCCTTGGCGTGCCCGGAGGCGTGGAGGAACGGCATGAAGTAGATGCCGACGAAGCCGCCCTGTGAAGCGACCAGCCGCAGTTCCTCGTCGGTCTTGTTGCGCGGCAGGTCGACGAGCGCGCGGCAGCCCGTGTGGTTGATCGAGACGGGCTGCGCGGACACCCGCGCCGCCTCCAGGCACGTCTCCTCGCCGCTGTGCGAGAGGTCGACCATGACGCGGCGTTCGTTGAGGGCGGCCACGACGTCGCGCCCGAGCGGGGTGAGCCCCCGGTTGCCCGTCGCCATCGAGCCGTCGCCGACCTGGTTCGCCTGGTTGTAGGTCAACTGGATGATCCGGACGCCGAGGTCGGCGAACGTGCCGACGCGTTCGGGACGGTCTTCGACGGCGGCGGCGTTCTGGAAGCCGTAGATGATGCCGATCCTGCCCTGCCGCTTCGCCACGTCGATGTCCGCGGCCGTGTCGATGCGCATCAGGTCCCGGGGGTGGGCGCTGATGATCGCGTCCCAGGTGCGGATCTCGTCCAGGGTGTGCTGGTAGGGCGGAAGGTCGCCCAGTGTGTAGCCCAAGGTCACGTTGATCGCGGTCACGCCGGAGGCGTGCGCGTCCGCCAGCGTGCGCGCGTCGACGGTCAGCTGCTCGCTTGTCTGGACGAGCGTGCCCGAGGCCGATATCGACGCCGGGGCGTTCGGGTTGTCCAGCCCGCCGAGCGCGTTGACGACGGTGAAGTCCGTGATGTCGACGCTCACGCCGGCGCCCCCTCTTCGATGGTCGCGCCGGTCCTGGTGGCGGCCGCGCGGTCGTAGTCCGCCCGGTCGTGGCGCCGTCCGCGCTTGACCGTCGTGATGATGTCGCGGAGATGGTCGATGTCGTCGTACGGGTCGTCGGCGACGATCAGGAGATTGGCCAGCATGCCGGGCCGGACGACGCCCATCGCGTCGTCCCGCCCCACGCTGGACGCCCCGGCGAGGGTGGCCGCGCGGATGACGTCCTGCGGCGGCATGCCCAGCGAGTCGACCAGGTGGCGGAGCTCGTCGTGGAGCGACGGGTACCGATCGCCGGGCGGGGACTCGTAGTCGGTGCCGGTGCAGATCGTGACGCCCGACCGCCGGGCGCGGTCGATGAGCCGCCTCATCACGTCCGGCGCGAGTTCGGCCGCACCGGGTGCGCTGGACGGAATCCTGGCCGTGAGGCTCGCGGTGGCGTCGAGGATCGTGCCGCGGCGGCGCATGTCGTCCAGCAGCCCGTCGACGGCGTCCTCGGGTGCCGCAAGGAAGCGCTCGTAGGCGTCCGCCAGGTACTCGCGCTGCTGCTTGTACGCCACCGGCCGCTCGCCGGCGAGGTGGTAGGCGAGGTAGTGGGCGTGCGACACGACGTCGACGCCGGCCGCGACCACGTCCCGGGGCATCGCGGGGAAGACCGACGCGTGCGCCCACACGAGCATGCCCTGCCGATGCGCTTCCTCTGTGATCCGGGCGACCAGTGGGGCGTCGAGGTCGGCGTAGACCTTGATGGCCGTCGCCCCGGTGCCGCGCGCCATCGCGACGGCCAGCCGGAGGTCGGTCTCGTCGTCGACCGCCTGCATCCAGGCCGTGGCGCCGGGGGTCTCCCCTTGCGACACCTGCCAGGTGCGCGGATCGTCGAAGAAGCCGGGACCGGCCATCAGCGCGGCGTTGTGAATGTCGGGGCCGGGGATCTCGCCGACCAGCGAAGCGCGCGCCAGGTCCGCCATCTGCCGCAGGTCACCGGCCATCTCGCGGATCGCGGTGACGCCCCCGTAGAGCTGCCGCCGCATCAGCTCCTCCGCCTGCGCGCGGTTAGGCGGCGTCGACAGGTGCTGGTGGGTGTCGATCAGGCCGGGCAGCAGGAACGCGCCGCGCACGTCGATGCTCTCGGCGCCGGACAGGTCCGACGGCCGGAGCTCGTCCTCGGGAACGACCGCCGTGATCGCCGGCCCGTCCGTCACCACCGCCATGCCGTGCCGGACGGGGGCGCCGGTCCCGTCGATCAGCGACACCTCGCGGTAGACCGCGACCTCTCCTGGCTCGGCGGCGGCGAAGGGGGTGGGGGCCGGGTCGTTGCCCGCGATCGGTCGCTTGTCTCTGTCCACCATGCGATCGGCCTGTCTCCGTTCAGGCTGTTACATACACCGTAACAACTGTTATAACGTTAGCAACGTCTGATAATGTGCGTCAAGCATCGGAAGACGCGCTAGACCGTGGAGGGAAGTTGCCCAGACCGGCCAGCTCAGCCGTGGACAAGGCCTTGGACCTCATCGAGACCGTCGTCCGGGCCGACCGCCCGCTTCGGCTCAGCGAGCTGGCGAACGAGGCGGGGATGCACCGCGCCACCGCCTACCGCATCCTGCTCGAACTGGTGCGGCGCGGCTGGATCATGCGCAGCGAGGACCGCTACCTGCCCGGTCCCGTCGTGCTGCAGTTCTCCCAGGCCGCGGCCGCGAACTCACTGGTGACCCTGAGCCGGCCCGTGCTCCAGGCGCTGTCCGACCGGACCGCGATGATGGTGAACCTGCAGGTGCTCGAACCCGACGGCGGCCGGGTGATCGACGTCGTGCGGCCGCCGCGGCTCGCGATGATCACCGATCTGCTGGGCGAACTACTGCCGATCCACAAGTTCGCCGGCCCGATGGCCCTGGTCTCCGCCCTGGACGAAGCCGCGCGGATCCCTTACCTGCGCGCCGCCGAGGACCAGGGGCACCCACCAGCGGGCAGAGCCGAGCTGCTGAAGGACATCGACCGCACCCGGCGCACGGGCTTCGCGCTGGAGCGCGGGCGCAACGAAGAGGTGATCGCCTCGGTGAGCCGCGCGGCGCTCGCCGGCAGCGGACGGCCGATCTGCGCCGTGACGATCGTCGGCCTGGACAGCGAGTTCGACGACCCCACCCTGGCGAAACTGCAAGAACACCTCGCGGCCGCCACGACCGAGCTGGAGGGCACGCTGAGCGGCGCCGGAGCCGACCATGACTGACCCCTCGGGAGTCCTCGTCCTCGACCGGGAGCAGACCAGGGCGGCGTCCCCGCCGGACGCGGTGCTGGCGGCGGTGCGCACCGCGCTCATCGCCATCAGCCGCGGCGACGTCTCCGCCCCGGCCCGCGTGGCGGCCCGTTCGACGCACGGGCTGCTGGGCGCGATGCCCGGCTACGTCCCCCAACTGGGGCTGTCCGCCAAGCTCGTGTCGGTCTTCCCCGCGGGCGGCCACCGCGGCATCGTCGCGCACTTCGACGCGGACACCGGCCGCCTCCTGGCGGTCATGGACGCCGAGACGATCACCGCAGTCCGCACCGCGGCCACCGCGACCGCCGCCATGCTGGCGCTCGCCCGGCCGGACGCCGCCCGGTTCGCCGTGATCGGCACCGGCGCGCAGGCGCGCGCCCAGCTCGCCTTCGCCGCCGCGATGGAATCGGCGGAACTGATGATCGGCGCGCGCGACCAGGCCAAGGCGGAAGACCTTCTCTCGGACCTGCCCACCGGCTCCGCCACCGGCATCGAGGCCGCGGTCAAGGCGGCCGACGTCGTCTTCTGCTGCACGTCCGCCCGCCGGCCCGTGCTCCGCCGGTCCTGGCTCGCCGACGGGGCGCATCTCAGCTCGGTCGGCGGCTCCGACGGCCCGGAGTTCGACGCGGAGACCCTGCGAGCGTCATCCCTGTTCGTGGAGTGGCCGGGCGCTGTCACCGAACCACCCCCGGCCGGTGCCTGGGAACTCCAGGACACCGATCCAGCGGCGGCCACCCTGATCGGCGCGGTCCTCGACGGCCGCCACCCGGGCCGCCGCTCCCCCGCGGACCTGACCCTCTTCAAGTCGACCGGCCACGCCGCCCTGGACGTCGCGGCAGCCGCCGTCGCCTACAAGCAGGCCCGCGAGCACGGCCTCGGCATCACCGTGGACCTCTAGAAGCCCGGCCTGGCGCCGTCCTCCGCCAGGCGGAGAGCCATGGCCGCCTTGACGGACGGCCATTCGGACGCGACCACGGAGAACATGGCCGAATCCCTTAGCTGCCCCTGCTCACCGGGCGTCCACGAGGGCGACCAGCTCCGCAGCACTCCCTCGAAGTGCACGCCGAGCCGCTCGATCGCCCGGCGCGACCGCTCGTTGCGGGCGTCCGTCTTGAGATCGACCCGGACGACGTTCAGCGTCTCGAACGCGTAGCCGAAGAGGAGGGACTTCGCTTCGACGTTGATCCCGGTGCCCTGCGCCGAGGCCGCGAGCCACGTCCATCCGACCTCGACGGCTCGGAGTTCGTCCCGGCCGGGCCACGTCCGCGGATCCCAGAACCCGGTATGCCCGACGGCCATCCCGTCCACCACCCGGATCTGCGCGAACGGCGTAAGCCCGGGACGCCCGAGCTGCTCCGCGACGTACGCCTCCGTCTCGGCGGCACCAGGCACAAGCGTGAACCCGTAAGAGGCACGGTTCTCCTCCGCCGCCCGCGCCAGATCCGGCACGTGCCTCATGGAGAGCGGCTCCAACCGCACGAGCGAACCTTCGAGCACAGGAACATCAAGCCGCAAGCCCATGGCTTCCCCCTCATCGCTCCTGGCATTGGCACCTTGCCACCGGGCAGGTTGCCGGACCGTCAACGGGCCAGGCCCCTCAGATCCTCTAGATGATCAGAACGCCCGCAATCCTCCCCCGCCCCCCACCACACCGCAACCGGCACGGCGGTCGGTGAACCTTTGGTGACTTTTGGACGCAGGCGTCGCTGCTTTCTCGACTGCCTCGATTACTCAATGTGTTCGCGTGAGTTCGAAAAGTGCTCAGAAGTTATCTTCGGGGGCGCGATGAGTTCTGGGTGGAGGGCCGGTCTGCACGGGGAAGGCTGGGGAGGTTTCGATGTCACGTCCGTCACAGTTCGTTGACCTCGAGTGTGGTCGAGGTCGGAGGGTGGAGGGCGTGGAGCAGGGCGGTTCTGTCGGACCCCCTTGGAATACTCCCGGAGCCGACGAAGTTTAATCGTTCGCGAAAGTGTCAGTCGCTGCAGTATTTTGCGGCAGTAACCCCCTGAGACGTGCCCACGGCACCCGCGTGCCCGCATGCGGGCCTGACGATTGGAATGAAGAGTTGACCGCTCCCGCATCTCCCAAGATGGCGGACGGCCCACTGAAGGAGCCGGACGCCGGCGGCGGGCTCGACCGCGGTGTGCTCGCGGTGGCCGGTGTGGTCGTGCTCGGCGCGATCATGTCGATCCTGGACGTGACCGTCGTCAACGTGGCCATCAACGACCTGGCCAAGGAGTTCAACACCTCCCTCGCGACGATCCAGTGGGTCGCGACGGGCTACACGCTCGCGCTGGCCACGGTGATCCCGATCACCGGATGGGCCTCGGCGAGGTTCGGCACCAAGCGGCTCTACATGATCTCGATCGGGCTGTTCGTGATCGGCTCGATGCTGGCGGGGGTCGCCTGGTCGGCCGAGTCGCTGATCGCCTTCCGCGTCCTGCAGGGGCTCGGCGGCGGCATGATCATGCCGGCGGGCATGACGATCCTGACCCAGGCGGCGGGGCCGCAGCGGGTCGGCCAGGTGATGAGCATCGTCGGCGTGCCGATGCTGCTCGGCCCGATCCTCGGCCCGATCATCGGCGGGTACCTCGTCGACGACGTGTCGTGGCGGTGGATCTTCTTCATCAACCTGCCGATCGGCATCGTCGCGCTGGTGCTGTCGGCGCGGATCCTCAAGCGGGACCAGCCGAAGAGGACCGAGCGGCTCGACTTCATCGGGTTGGCCCTGCTGTCCCCCGGCCTCGCCTCGCTGATCTACGGCGTGGCCAAGGGCGCCGAGTTCAAGGACTTCCTGAAGCCCGAGGCGCTGGTCTTCTGGGCGGTCGGCGCCGTGCTGGTGGTCGGGTTCGTGATCCGGGCGCTGAACGCGCGGAACCCGCTGATCGACCTGCGGCTGCTGAAGCGGCGCTCGGTGGCGGCCGCGTCCGGCACCATGGTGCTGTTCATGATCGCGTTCATGGGCGCGATGCTGCTGCTGCCGCTGTACTACCAGACCGTCCGCGGCGAGGGCGCGCTGCAGTCCGGCCTGCTGCTGGCCCCGCAGGGCCTCGGCGCGATGGTCACGATGCCGATCGGCGGGAAGCTGACCGACCGGATCGGCCCCGGGCGGGTCGTGCTCGTCGGCATGGTCGTCGTGGTGCTGTCGGTGTCCGGCTTCGCCGCGGTCCTGGAGGCCGACACGTCCTACTGGGCGCTCGGCGGGGCGCTGTTCGTGATGGGGCTCGGCATGGGCATGACGATGATGCCGACCATGGCGGCCGCGATCCAGACCCTCGTCCACGACGAGGTGCCGCGCGCGAGCACGATGCTGAACATCATCCAGCAGGTGTCGTCGTCCATCGGTTTCGCGTTGATGTCGGTGCTGCTGGCGAACCAGCTCACGGCCAATCTGGGCGGCGGGGCCGGCGGCGGGATCGGCAGCACCGAGAAGGTGCCACCGGAGATCATGAAGAAGATCGCCGGGCCGATGGCGGACGCGTTCCAGCACACCATCTGGTACTCGGCCGGGCTGCTGCTCCTGGCGTTCCTGCCGGCGCTGCTGCTGCCGCGCAAGAAGCCGGAGACCAGCGCGGCCGACGCGCCGATGCCGATGCACTGAGTCCGCTTCCGCCGGCGCGGCCGCGCCGGCGGGTGGCGGCGGAGGCCCGCTGAGGGCGCTCGTGGCGCGTTCCAGGCCCCGGCCGGACCCGGATATGGGTTCCGGCCGGGGTTTCGCCTTTCAGGACCGGTTCAGGCGGTCGCCGGACGTTCGCGCGCCCAGTACTCGTCCTTCAGGAGCCGCTTGTAGAGCTTGCCGGTCGGGTGGCGCGGCAGTTCCGGGCGGAAGTCGACCGAGCGCGGGCACTTGTAGTGGGCGAGCCGGTCGCGGCAGTACGCGATCAGCTCGGCCTCCAGGCCGGGGCCCGCCTCGTCCATGGACAGGGGCTGGACGACGGCCTTGACCGCCTCCCCCATCTCGGTGTCGGGGACGCCGAACACCGCGACGTCGGCGACCCTCGGGTGCACCGCGAGGACGTTCTCGGCCTCCTGCGGGTAGATGTTCACCCCGCCGCTGATGATCATGTAGGCGCGGCGGTCGGTGAGGTGGAGGAAGCCGTCCCCGTCGACGTAGCCGACGTCGCCGAGGGTCGTCCAGCCGTGCCCCCACGGGTCGCGGGACGCGGCGGTCTTGGCCTCGTCGGCGTGGTATTCGAACGTGGGGCCGCCGCCGAAGTAGAGGGTCCCCGGCTCCCCCGGCGGCAGTTCCCGGCCGTCCTCGTCGCAGACGTGGACCTCGCCGAGGATGGGGCGGCCGACGGTGCCCTTGTGGGCCAGCCAGTCCTCCGAGTTCGTGTAGACGAAGCAGTTGCCCTCGGTGCCCGCGTAGTACTCGTGCAGGATCGGCCCCCACCAGCCGATCATCTGCTCCTTGACCGGGACGGGGCAGGGCGCCGCGGCGTGCACGGCGGCGCGCAGCGACGACACGTCGTAGCGCGCGCGGGTCTCGTCCGGCAGCTTGAGCATCCGGATGAACATGGTCGGCACCCACTGGCTGTGCGTGACGCGGTACTTCTCGACGGCGGCGAGGGCCTGCTCGGGATCGAACTTCTCCATCACCACGACGGTGGCGCCGAGCCGGTGGAAGACGATCGAGTAGCGGAGCGGCGCGGCGTGGTACAGCGGCGCCGGGGACAGGTAGACCGAGTCGGCGTCGGCCGCGAACAGGGTCGAGATCAGCGTGTGGAGGGCCCCCGCGGTGCCCATCGGCGCCTCGGACAGGGGCGGCTTCACGCCCTTGGGGCGGCCGGTGGTGCCGGACGAGTAGAGCATGTCCGCGCCCTCGCACTCGTCCTCGATCGGCGTGGGCGGATGCTGGGCGACGCGCTTCTCGTAGGACTCGTAGCCCGGGGCCGTGCCGCCGAGCATGAGGCGCAGCGGCACGTCCGGCGCGGACTGCGCGGCGGCCTCCATCGACGCACTGGCGATGAAGACCCTTGCCTCGCAGTTGTCCACGATGTAGGCGAGCTCGTCGGGCTGGAGCCGGGAGCTGATGGCGGTGTAGTAGAGCCCGGACCGCTGCGCGGCCCAGGCGACGGCCAGGTAGAGCGGGTGGTTCTCCAGCATGAACGCGATGTGGTCCCCCGGGCGCAGCCCCTCCGCGCGGAGCAGCTGCGCGAGCCGGTTGGACTCCTCGTTCAGTTCCCCGAAGGTGACGACCCGCCCGGAGCCCGCCATGATCACGGCGGGCTTGTCGGGCGTCTGAGCTGCGATCTGCCCCAGGTGCATGGCCGCAACCTATCCGGCCGGACGGGCGAATGGAATCACATTCGGTTTAGTCGGTCGGTCAGACGAGCATGTGGTCGAAGTCACCGTCCTTCGCTCCGCCCACGAACGCCTCCACCTCCTCGCGCGTGTAGACGAGGATCGCTCCCTCGGGGTCCCTGGAGTTGCGCACGGCGATCTCCCCGCTGGGGAGTTCGGCCATCTCGACGCAGTTGCCAGACGGGTTGCTCCGCCGGCTCTTCTGCCAGACGAGCCCGTTGCGCCGGACGTCCGACATGTGGTGGCCGTCCATCTTTGCCCCCTCTAGGCGTCTCGGCCTTCCCTGCCGGGAAGGCCGCGATCTCGCCCCACCCCACACAATGGTACGAGATGCACGTGCATTCGTTCTTGCATTCGTTCATGCAGACGGTCTTGCATCTGCACGACTTGGGGAGCAAGATAGCGAACGCTCGCCGGTGACCACCCCGCACGCCTCTGAGGTTTGACCATGACCGTTGACCAGGCAGACGACGTCGCCGCCCCCGCCGCCATGGGGAGCGGCCGGCCGCGGCACGCCTCGGCCGTTCACACGCCCTGGCCGGACGCCCCGACGATGGAGCTCGGCCCCAACGTCCAAGAACCCGCGCAGGCGAACGTCCCGGTCGCCGCGCCCGGGCTCGCCGGCCTCTGGCCGGCTCCGCACGCGGGCATCCCGCGCACGGCCCGCCGGGTGCTCCCGGCGGAGATCACCGCGCCGCGGTCGGCGCGCGAGTTCACCCAGGTCACGCTGGAAGCGTGGGATCTGGCCAGTGATGCCGAAGACGTGGTCGTCGCGGTGTCGGAGCTGGTCACCAACGCGCTCCGGCACGGCCTGGACGGGCTCCCGCAGCCGCTGCCGCTGTGCCCCATCCAGCTCGTCCTGATCGGCCACCCGAGGCGCCTCGTCGTCTCGGTGACCGACCCGGGCGGCCGCACGCCCCAGCCGATCCCGAGCGACCCGGACCGGTTCGTCGAGGGCGGCCGCGGCCTGCTGGTCGTCGGCGCGATCAGCGACTCGTGGGGCTGGGCGCGGCTCGCGACCGGCGGCAAGGCCGTCTGGGCGGCCTTCGACCTGCGGGTCAGCCCTCCAGGGCCACCGGAACAGGCGGCTGAGCGGGGACGGACCGCGCCGGATTCTCCAGCTCGCTGAGGAACTCCTCGGCCCAGCGGTCCACGTCGTGCTCGATGACGCGGCGCCGCATGGAGCGCATCCGCCGCGCCTGCTCCGCGGGCTCGGCGTGCAGGGCGTCCAGCAGCGTGCTCTTGAGGCCGTCGATGTCGTACGGGTTGACCTGGAACGCGCCGCGCTTCAATTCGGCGGCGGCGCCGGTGAACTCGCTGAGCACGAGCGCGCCGCGCAGGTCCTTGCGGCAGGCGACGTACTCCTTCGCGACCAGGTTCATGCCGTCCCGCAGCGGGGTCACCACCATCACGTCCGCCGCCAGGTAGAGCGCGGCCAGTTCGGGGCGGTCGTACGAACTGTGCAAATAGTGGATGACCGGAAACCCGATTTCGCCGTGCTCGCCGTTGATCCGGCCGACCAGCTGCTCGATCTCCTCGCGGAGCAGCTGGTACTGCTCGACGCGCTCCCGGCTCGGCGTCGCGATCTGCACGAACACCGCCTGGCCCGGTCTGATGTGGCCCTCCTGGACCAGCTCCCCGAACGCCTGCAGGCGCTGCGTGATGCCCTTGGTGTAGTCGAGCCGGTCCACGCCGAGCAGGATGGTCGCGTCGTCGGTGTCGGTGCGGATCTCCTGCGCCCGCTCCTGGACGTCAGAGCGCCCGACCAGGTCGTCCAGCTCGCCGACGTCCACGGAGATGGGGAACGCGCGGGCGCGCACGACGCGGTCGTCCCAGTAGACGTCCTGCTTGGTGTAGCGGGCGTCGAGGAGCCGGCGGCACAGGCGCACGAAGTTGGCCGCCGCGCCCGGGAGCTGGAAACCGACCAGGTCGGCGCCCAGCAGCCCCTCCAGGATCCGCCGCCGCCAGGGCAGCTGCCAGAACAGCTCCGTCGGCGGGAACGGGATGTGCAGGAAGAAGCCGATGCGCAGGTCCGGACGCAACTCGCGCAGCATCCGCGGGACGAGCTGGAGCTGGTAGTCCTGCACCCAGACGATCGCGCCCTTCGCGGCGACCTTCGCGGCGGCCTCCGCGAACCGCTGGTTGACGCGGACGTAGGCGTCCCACATCGCCCGGTCGTAGACGGGCGGGGCGACGACGTCGTGGTAGAGCGGCCATAGCGTGGCGTTCGAGAAGCCCTCGTAGTAGAGCTCGACCTCCTGCGCGGACTGCGCGATGGGGTGGAGCGCCATGCCGTCCTCCTCGAACGGCTCCAGCTCCTCGCCCGGGACACCGACCCAGCCGATCCACGTGCCCTGCCTGCGCCTCATCACCGGGGCGATCGCGCTGACCAGCCCGCCCGGGCTGCGCCTCCAGCGCGGAACGCCGTCCGGCCCGACGTTCCGGTCCACCGGAAGCCGGTTGGCCACCACCACGAACTCACTACCGCGCGACACCTGCGACCCGCCTCTCAAGGAAACCCTCAGCGATCACTCATGCCCAGAAACGGTCATCGGGAACATTGTGTCACTTCGACGCAAAGGACCGCATACATGAAAAGAGGGATGTCAGGAGGTCGGGGCGGCCGCCGGGGCGGATTGGAGCGGGCCATATTCCTTTCCCGGCTGGTGACCGGAGTTGACGCGGCGGTCACACCGGCCGGTCCGGCGAGCGAAAAGTTATCTAGATCACAAACGCCGGAGCCTCCGCACGCGGCGGTGCGGAGGCCCCGTGGATCAGGCGTTCACGGACTCCCGTTCGGGGGCGTCCTCGCGGCGGCGGTTCCACAGGAGGGCGTCCACCGAGAAGCGCCCCGCGCCCGTGAAGGCGAGCAGGAGGCAGGCTGCGGCGAGGACCATCACGTACTCGTAGCCGCCTTCCTGGTTGAACAAGCCCTTGCCCATGTGGACGTACCAGAACGCCCCCGCCATATCGAGGGCGATGAGCACCCCGGCGAGCGGGACGAGGACGCCGACGATGAGCGCCAGGCCGCCGAGCAGTTCGACCCAGGTGCCGTACACGGCGGCCAGGCCCGGCAGCGGGATGCCCAGATGGTCGAACGAGGCGGCGACGGTGGAGTGACCCTCGTCATGGAGCTTCTGCCAGCCGTGCGCGACGAAGACCACGCCGAGGACGATCCGGCCGAGGAGCAGGCCGGCGT
>NZ_SMKY01000147.1 GCF_004349235.1 Actinomadura darangshiensis
GGTGCGGTTCGGGGGAAGGGGCCACGCGAGGCCCTCTTCCACAAGGGTGCGCAGGAGGCGCCGGGCGGTTCGGGGGGTGACGCCGAGCATCTTGCCGGCGTTCTCCGCGTCCACGATGAGTGGTTGCTCTTGGTCGCCCAGCTTGTCGGCCAGGCGGGCGAGGATCTCCAGGCCCTTCGGCTTGGCCTGCGGCTGCGCGCGGGGCGGCGTGCGGGGCGCGGGGACGAGGGTGCGGCCGTCGCGGTCGAGCGCGAAGCCCTGGGCGCGCTGGGAGGTCTGCGAGCGCGCCAGCGCGGCGCGAGCGTGGTTCTCGGCTTCGTGCGCCGTGCGGCCCATGCCGATGCCGACCTCGATCGCGAGGCCCAGCTCTTCGCGGACGCGTTCCACGAACGGCGGGGTGCGGAACCCCTCGGTGGAGGTCGTGACAGAGCCGCGGGTCGCGATGACCAGGTAGCTGTGGTCGTCCAGCGGCCACACGGAGGCGTTCATGCGGTGCGCCTCCTGGAGGAGGACGCGGTGCAGGGCGAGTTTCAGCTCGTCCCGCCAGTAGCGGGGGGTGACGCGGCGGGGCGTCTCACGCAGGGTCGGGACGTCCACGAGGACGACGACGAGCTGCGACTCCTCCAGGCGGTGATGGGCGCCGAGCAGGGCGGCCGTCTGCAGCGAGCTGCGGATGGACGCGCCCGTCGGGCGGACCCGGATCGTCGGGACGCCGGCCATCTCCATGCGCTCGGCGGTGGCGTGCACGCAGGTCATCGCGACGGTCGTGGCGCCGCGCCGCCAGAGGCGCTCGTGGAACGCGGCGAGCGTGCCGGGCCCGGCGGCCTCCTCGCGCAGGTGCACCTGCTCGGTGCCGAGGCTGATCTCGGAGTAGGCCTCCTCGACCTCGGCGCGGCCGAGCACGTCGATGCTGACCCTGGACGGGTCGAAGCGCTCGTCGAGGGACGCCCGCAGCAGCGCGCCCTGGAGCGCGGCGCCGTTCAGCGGGACGTAGGTGGCGGGCATGGTGAGGACGCCGGCCTTGCGCGCGAAGTCGTAGGGGACGGGGCTGGCGAATAGGCACACGTCGACCCCGGAACCCAGCCGGACGACCTTGTCGGCCGCCTCCTGCTCGTCCCGGTATGCGGCGGCCACCAGCCGGCTCGGTACGGGGGTGGGGCCGTGACCCATGAGCATGACCCGTTCCACCAGGTCATGCGGGCCCACGACACCGATCGTGAGGTCGGGGGTGACCGACCCCGTGCGTGCCGCCGTCATAGATGATCGCTCGCTTCCGGTCCGTCCTCTCGGCGGGGTCGCCGCCCCCGCCACCTGCTCGCGCACGTTCCGCCCACCGGTTGACTCATGGCTTGTCGCCCCTGCCTTCTAACCCAGCACCGCAGTTCCCGTGCGATCCCACGGCCCTCGGACGAGGGCCCCCTCTGCTGGCAGATCGGGTCAGGACGACGAGATGTGACGCCCAGACGCGAAATCGAATCAAGAGTGCGGCGAAAAAGTAACCTACGGGACCCCCTGGTCAGTAATTTGTCACCATTCGGCCAGCCTTGATCCTGCATCTTGGGACGTCCGAAGTTGAAAAACAAGGCCCGAAATCATGGCGGGGGTCCCTCCTGGCGGTCTTCGCTACTGGAGGGACACCTGCGGCGTCCGTTTGGTTTACGCGCGGGCCGAAATCGGGTCGACCCGGTGTCGCCCTGGCCGGAAAGACGAGTGATCCGTCCGGGCCGGTCAGCCGCGCGCCGGCGGTGATTTTCTACCGCGTTACGGCCCGGCCGAACCGGACCGTTCCATTGATTACTTCCCAGGTCAGCGCGCCGTCCAAGCGGCAGTCAAGAGCCGGAACGGCAGCGTTGCGTCACCATGGGGTTACGCAACGCTGCCAGATACTACGGCGCGCCGTGACACGATCCGTCAGAGATCACCCTTGAGTGGGTCAGAGGGCGAGGCCACATTCGGCCGCGCGGCCCGAGCGGCGGCCCGAGCGGCGGCACGGGCCGCGGTGCGGTCAGCCGGCCTCGCGGACGATCTCGGCGCCGAGCTGCGATAGCCGCTCGGCGGTGTGCGCGTGCCCGCGGTCGAGGTAGTAGGCGGAGGTGATCGTCGTCTCGCCCTCGGCGGCCAGGCCCGCGAGCACGAGGGCGCTGCCGCAGCGCAGGTCGTGCGCCTCCACCTCGGCGCCGCGCAGCCCGCGCGGGCCGTTCACCTTGGCCCGGTTGCCGTCCACCTCGATGTCGGCGCCCATCTTGGCCAGCTCGCCGGCCAGCTTGAACCGGCCGTCGAAGATCCGCTCGTAGACGTAGGACGGGCCCTCGGCCAGGCAGGACAGCGCCATGAGCGGCGACTGCAGGTCGGTGGCGAAGCCCGGGTACTCGTCGGTGATGACGTTGATCGGGCGGAGCGTCCGGTCGCGGCGCACCTGCAGGACGGCGCCCTGCTGGTGGAACTCGACGCCCATCTGCTCCAGCTTGTCGGCCGCGACGCCGAGGTGCGCCAGCGAGGCGCCGACGAGGTTCAGGTCGCCGCCGGTGATCGCGGCGGCCATCACGAACACGCCGGCGTCGATCCGGTCGGGCATCACGGTGTGCTCGACGGCGGTCAGCTCGTCCACGCCCTCGACGGTGATGAACCCGGTGCCGCCACCGCTGATCTTGGCGCCCATCGCCTGCAGGATCGCGATGTTGTCCAGCACCTCCGGCTCCAGCGCCGCGTTCTTGATCAGCGTGGTGCCGTGCGCCAGCGCCGCCGCCATGATCAGGTTCTCGGTGCCGGTGTGCGACGGGGTGTCGCAATAGAGCGTCCCGCCGCGCAGGTCGCCGGCCTTGATGTGGATGATGCCGTCGCCGTTGTCGGCCACGTGCTCGGTGACCGTGGCGCCCATCCGCTTGAAGCCGTTGTAGTGGAAGTCCAGGTTGCGGCTGCCCAGGTTGCAGCCGCCGACGCCCTCGATGACCGCCTCGCCGAGCCGGTGCAGCAGCGCCGGGACGAACAGGAACGAGCCGCGGAACCGGGACGCGATGTCGGCGGGCAGCACGGGGCTGCTCAGCGAGGACGCGTCGATCACCAGCGTGCGCTCGGTCTCGTGCAGCTCGGCCTTGGCCCCGATGGCCTGGGCGAGCTCCACCGCCCGCCGGACGTCCTCGATGATCGGGACGTTGCGCAGGACGGTCCGTCCCTTGGCGGCCATCAGCGATGCGCCGATCATCGGGAGGACGGCGTTCTTCGCGCCCTGGATGAAAACGGTGCCGTGCAACTGCCGGCCGCCGCGCACGCGGTAGCGAACCTCGTGGCCCATGCTCATGCCGCCTTACTTCCTCTCAAGTGCGGTTTCAGTGCCTGCAATCCAGTGGGAGCACGAGGGCCGAGCGCGCCGAGTCCCCCCTCCGCGTCGAACGCGACCCCAGTTAACCATCGGGCCGGGGGTGTGGCGTCCGGCCCGCGCCCACGCGGGCGCCGGTCTGCTCGTTGAGACTTCCGGACCGCGCGGAAGGTTCGCTCCTCCTGGGAAATTTCCCAAGGTGAGCCTAGGGGCGGCGCGGTATCCCCCGCCGGGACTTTGAAGATCATCCAGAGGGGTGCGGGTCGAGGATCTCCACCGGGTCGCCGACCGCGAGCGTCCCGAGCGCGCGCGGGACGCAGTTCTGGCCGAACATGATGCCGCGGTCCCAGGTGCGGTAGGTGGCGAGCGTCCGCAGCGGTTCACGGCCCCGTTCGGCGGTCTTCTGGTCGGTGGTCGTGATGACGCAGCGGTTGCACGGTTTGACCATCTCGATGACGGTTTCGCCGACGCGCAGCAGGCGCACGTCGTCTTCGGCGAAGGGGCCGAGCCCTTCGATGACGAGACTGGGCCGAAAGCGGTTCATCGGCAGGGGCTCGTCCAAGCGCGTGTTGAGGTCGGCCAGGGACTCCGCCGAGATGACCAGCAGCGGGTAGCCATCGGCGAACATGACCTCGCCATCGCCCACGGACGTGGGCCGGTGCCCGGTGAAGCGCACCAGGCGGCAGTCGTAGTCGAACAGGGACGAGAACCATGCGGCGGCCTCGTCGCCCTGGTCGACGCCCCGGCACTCCTTGCGCGCGACGGTGACGTCCCGTATCTCACCGTCGTCCACGGCCTTGTGGGTGAGCGGCAGGGCGCCGGGAGCGTTCACCGTGAGGATCTCGCCGTCGTAGGACGGACGCATCAGCGCCATCCGCGCGAAGTCTCGCTGGGACAGGAAACGGCCTTCGGGAGTGACGAGCATGAACTCGCGGTCGTACGGCAGCCCCCGCGCCGTCAATTCGGCGCTGCGCAGGGGGGTTCCGCCGCCGCTCTTGAGCGGATAGACGTTCAGCTCCGTCAGGGTCCCGTTCAAATCCCCTCCTAGGCGAGTACGGCCAGCCGGTCGAAGACGGGACCGAGGCGCTCGACGAAACGCTCGGGACGGCACACGGCGTCCAGGCGCTCCTCGTCCAGCGTCAGCCCCGCTTCCGCGGCGTGCTTGCGCAGCGTCTCGCGGAAGGGCGTACCGGTCTCCCAGGTCTCCATGGCGGCCTTCTGGACGAGCGGGTACGCCTCGTCGTCCCGCGACATACCCGCCTCGACCAGTTCCAACAGCACGGTCGAGGTGTAGATGAGGCCGCCGGTCGACTCCAGGTTCGCCGTCATCCGCGCCTCGTCGACGACAAGTCCGGACATGAGGCGGTTCGTCAGGTTCAGCATGTAGTCGAGCGCGACGGACGCGTCCGGCAGCGCGATCCGCTCCGTGGACGAGTGCGAGATGTCCCGCTCGTGCCACAGCGGGATGCCCTCCAGCACCGGGACGACCTGGGCCCGCACGATCCGCGCCATCCCCGCCAGCCGCTCGGAGATGATCGGGTTCTTCTTGTGCGGCATCGCCGACGAGCCCTTCTGGCCCTTGCCGAACGGCTCCCACAGCTCGCGGACCTCGGTGCGCTGCCCGTGCCGCACCTCCAGCGCGATCGCCTCGCACACCGTCGCCATGATCGCCAGGGACGACACCCACTCGGAGATCCCGTCCCGCATCACGACCTGCGTCGACACGTCCGCCGCCCGCAGGCCGAGCTTGCGCGCGACGTGCAGCTCGACCGCCGGGTCGATGTTGGAGTACGTCCCGACCGCGCCCGAGATCGCCATCACGCCCACGGCCTCGCGGGCGCGCCGCAGCCGGTCGCGGGAGCGGGCGAGCGCGAACGCGAAGTCGGCGACGCGGTGCCCCCACACGTCCGGCTCGCCGTGGATGCCGTGCGTGCGGCCGACCCGCAGCGTGCCCTTGTGCGCCAGCGCGTGGTCGCGCAGCGTCGCGACGAGCGTGTCGGCCTTGCCGAGCAGGATGTCGGTGGCCTCGACGAGCTGCAGCGCGAGCGCCGTGTCCAGCAGGTCGGACGACGTCATGCCGAAGTGGACGAACCGGGCGGCCTCGCGCGGCTCGGTGTTGTCCGCCCACGCCGACAGGAAGGCGATCACGTCGTGCTGCGTGACCGCCTCGATCGCGTGCACCGCCTCCGGCGCCGGCGGCGGCGCCTTCCGCACCGGCTCCACCACCTCCGGCGGAATCGTGCCGGCCTCGGCGTGGGCCTCGACGACGAGGACCTCCACCCGGCACCACAGCTCGTACTTGTGCGCGTCACTCCAGACGCGCCCCATCTCCGGAAGCGTGTAGCGCTCAATCACTGTGCCATTATTGCGTGGCCTTGGCGTCGGGCCTGGGAGGCCCTCCTTCGGCGGCAACGCGGTGCGATCGCTGCATCGCTCCGGCTCGCCTTGCGGCTCGCTGCGCGATCAGGTTCTCGCAAGCTCGAACCTGCCTTCGGACGCGATCGCGATTCCTGAGGTTGTTGCGTGGTTGCGGTGGTGGCTGAGGTGCCCGATCAGGTGCCGGCGGCGCCGAGGGCGATGTCGGTGCGGTGGTGGGAGCCGCGGAGGGTGATCTTGGAGGCGGCCGCGTAGGCGGCCTCGCGGGCGGTGGCCAGGTCGGGGCCGGTGCCGACGACGTTCAGGACGCGGCCGCCGCTGGCGACCAGGCGTCCCTCGCCGCCGAGCTTGGTGCCCGCGTGCAGCACGTAGGCGCCCTCGACCTCGGACGCCTCGTCCAGGCCGGTGATCTCGTCGCCCTTCACCGGCGCGGCCGGATACCCCTCGGCGGCCACGACGACCGTGACGGCCGCGCCCGGATGCCATTCCGGACGGAACGCGGGGTCGAGCCCCCCGATCGCGCACGCCTGCAGGAGCTTGCCGACCGGGGTCGCCAGCCGGTCCAGGACGACCTGCGTCTCGGGGTCGCCGAACCGCGCGTTGAACTCGACCACCCGCACCCCCTTGGACGTCAGCGCCAGCCCCGCGTAGAGGACGCCCACGTACGGGGTCTCGCGGCGGCGCAGCTCGTCGACGGCTGGCTGGACGACCGTGGCCATGACCTCGTCCACCAGGTCTTTCGGCGCCCAAGGGAGCGGCGTGTAAGCGCCCATCCCGCCCGTGTTGGGGCCCTCGTCGTCGTCGTAGGCGCGCTTGAAGTCCTGCGCCGGCAGCAGCGGGACGGCGTGCTCGCCGTCGCACGCCGCGAACAGGGAGACCTCGGGGCCGTCCAGGAACTCCTCGATCACGACGCGCTCGCAGGCTGCGGCGTGCTGCTGCGCGATGACGCGGTCCTCGGTGACGACCACGCCCTTGCCGGCCGCGAGGCCGTCGTCCTTCACCACGTAGGGCGGCCCGAAGGCGTCGAGCGCTTCCTCCGCCTGCATGGTCGTCTCGCAGACCCGCGAGTCGGCGGTCGGCACCCCGGCGTCCGCCATGACCTCCTTGGCGAACGCCTTGGACGCCTCGATCCGGGCGGCGGCCCGGTCGGGCCCGAAGCACGGGATGCCGGCCCTGCGGAGGGCGTCGCCGACCCCCGCGACCAGGACCGCCTCGGGGCCCACGACGACGAGGTCGACCCGGAGCCGGCCGGCCAGCTCGGTCACCGCCGTCGGATTCGCCGGGTCGAGCTGGTGGTTGTCCGCGATCTCGGCCGTGCCCGGGTTGCCCGGGGCGCAGTGGAGGGCGGTGACGGCAGGGTCGCGGTGCAGGGCGCGGGCGAGCGCATGCTCGCGGCCACCCGATCCGAGGACGAGTACTCGCACGTCACGCGAGCTTACTGGTCCGAGGCCCGGCGCATGTCCCCTATCTGGACGGGCATAGAGCCGGGTGAGGCCGTCGTCACACCGGGACGTGTGAACCTCACCGTTACGGACGGCGTCCTAAATGTCGGCTGGTAAGCTGCCACGGGCTTGACCGCCCGCTGTCGAGGTGCGTGAAAGGAGGTGGTCGGGATGAGTCCTGGTGATCCTTGCAGTTCGCCGGAGAACCCTCACAGTCCGGACAGGACTGTTCCACCGTCCGCCTCCATCTGGCGCCCGGCCATCGCTCCACGCGCGCTCCCTTAGCCCCAGCCTGGGTCGAGCGCGCGCTACGTGCGTGGCCGGCGGGTTAGGAGCACCCCATGGCCATGACACGAGTCCGTCCGGGCCGCGCACTGTTCAAGACGCGCGGCCGCCCCACCGGCGTGCCGGTCCGGGGCCGCGATTCCGCCGTCATCGACTGGGCCGCCTACATCGACGGGCACCGCGTCTGCACCGACACCGTCGCCGACGCCGTCCGCCTCATCCGCGACGGCCGCCTCACCCCCGAAGGCGACAGCGCGGGCTTCGTCTGGGTCGGCCTGCACGAGCCGTCCGCCGCCGAGCTCACCGAGTTCGCCGAGGTCTTCGGCCTGCACCCGCTCGCCGTCGAGGACGCCATCCACGCCCACCAGCGGCCCAAGCTGGAGCGCTACGACGACGTCCACTTCGTCGTCATGAAGACCGTCGGCTACGTCTCCGCCGGTCCCGGCGCCGCCGAGGTCGTCGAGACCGGCGAGATCATGATCTTCTGCGGGCCGGACTTCGTCGTCACCGTCCGGCACGGCACCCACGGCGAGCTCGGACCCGTCCGCAGCGACCTGGAGAAGGACCCCGAGCGCCTCGCCCACGGCCCCGCCGCCGTCCTGCACGCCGTCGCCGACCGCGTCGTGGACGGCTACGTCGGCGTCGCCGACGCCGTCATGGAGGACATCGACGAGGTCGAGGAGGCCGTCTTCTCGCCCGAGCGCACCGACGAGTCCCGCCGCATCTACCGCCTCAAGCGCGAGGTCATCCAGCTCAAGCGCGCCGTCGGCCCGCTCGCCGGCCCGCTGCGCAACCTCTCCGGCCGCCGCTTCGTCCCGGCCGAGATCAAGGAGTACCTGCGCGACGTCGAGGACCACCTCACCCGCGTCCGCGAGCAGGTCGAGTCCTACGACGAGCTCCTCAACCCCATCCTCCAGGCGCACATGACGCAGGTCACCGTCGCCGACAACAAGGACATGCGCAAGATCTCCGCCTGGGGCGCCATCTTCATGGTCCCCACTGCCATCGCCGGCATCTACGGCATGAACTTCAAGCACATGCCCGAAACCCAGTGGCAGTTCGGCTACCCCATGATCCTGGGTGTCATCGCCCTCGCATGCTTCTCGCTCCACCGAGGCTTCCGCCACAACGGCTGGCTCTAGGACGCACTTAGACCGCCGCTAGGACGTCCTGGAGGCGGTCGGGGTAGTCGGTGACTATTGCGTCCACGTCGTAGCCGATGAAGCGGGTCATGTCTTCTGGGGTGTTGACCGTCCAGACGATGACCGGGAGGGCTGCGGTGTGGGCGTCCTCCACCAGGGCCTGGGTGGTGATGACGTGCTTGGGGGAGATGGCTGTCGCGTCTATCGCCACGGCCGCGGCTACGGGGTCGGCTGGGGATCGGCCTGCGAGCCAGTCGGTGCCGTCCGTGAGGGTCTTGGGTTCGCAGAGGGCTACCCGGCCCAGGGACGGGTAGTGGTCGCGGGCCTCGGTGAGGACGCGCCAGTCGAAGGCCAGGAGGCTGGTCCGGGCCGTCAGGGCGTGGGTGTGCAGGACGTCCGCTACGGCGGCGGTGAAGAGGTCGATCTCCTCGTCCGTCCACGTGGGGTCGGTCTTGAGTTCTACGGAGAGCTTCACCTCTGCCGGGGCCAGCAGAGCGCAGGTCTCGGCGAAGGTGGGGATGCGCTGGCCGCCGGCGTCGAGCGTGCGGAGCTGCCGGACGGTCAGTTCGCGGACCGGTCTGCCCACGTAGGGGTAGGACGGGTCGTCCGGCCAGGCGGGGGCGGTGTCGGCCAGGTTCCGCGAGGAGAGCACCTGGTCGTGGTTCAGGACGACCACGCCGTCGGCGGACAGGCCCACGTCCAGCTCGACCGCGTCGACGCCCAGCTCAAGGGCGTGCTCGAAGCCCGCGAGGGTGTTCTCCGGACGGAGGCCGCGCGCCCCCCGGTGTCCGTGCACCTCGACCATAGAGATCACCGAACGCACGTTACCGTCCGTTACCGAACGCGCGGTGGAGAACCGGTGAGCCCAAGGGAAACGGAAGGTCAGACGAGGGAACGGAGGGAAAGCGTCTGGTCGCGGCCCGGTCCGACGCCGATCGCGGAGATCTGGGCACCGGACATCTCCTCCAGCGCGCGGACGTACGCCTGCGCGTTGACCGGGAGGTCCTCGAACTTCTTGGCGCCGGTGATGTCCTCCTGCCAGCCGTCCAGGTGCTCAAGGACGGGCTTGGCGTGGTGGAACTCGGTCTGCGTCGTGGGCAGCTCGTCCACCCGGACGCCGTCGACCTCGTAGGCGACGCACACCGGGACGCGCTCCAGGCCGGACAGGACGTCCAGCTTCGTCAGGAAGTAGTCGGTGATGCCGTTGACGCGGGTGGCGTAGCGGGCGATGACGGCGTCGAACCAGCCGCAGCGGCGGTCGCGGCCCGTGGTCACGCCGTACTCGCCGCCGGTCGTGCGCAGGTACTCGCCCTGCTCGTCCAGCAGCTCAGTGGGGAACGGCCCGGAGCCGACACGGGTCGTGTAGGCCTTCAGGATGCCGATCACGCGGGTGATCTTGGTGGGGCCGACGCCGGAGCCCGAGCACGCGCCTCCGGCCGTGGGGCTGGACGACGTGACGAACGGGTACGTGCCGTGGTCGATGTCCAGGAGCGTGCCCTGGGCACCTTCCAGGAGGACGACCTTGCCGTCGTCCAGGGCCTTGTTCAGGACGAGCGTGGTGTCGGCGATGAACGGCTTGAGGCGCTCGCCGTAGCCCAGGTACTCCTGCACGATCGGCCCGGTGTCGATGCGGCGCCGGTTGTACACCTTCGTCAGGACCTGGTTCTTCTCGCGCAGCGCCAGGTCGAGCTTCTGGGTGAGGATGTTCGGGTCGAACAGGTCCTGGACGCGGATGCCCATCCGGTTGATCTTGTCGGCGTAGGTGGGGCCGATGCCGCGCCCGGTGGTGCCGATCCGGGCCTTGCCGAGGTACCGCTCGGTGACCTTGTCGAGGGCCCGGTGGTGGGGCATGATCAGGTGCGCGTTCGCCGAGATCAGCAGCCGGTCGCAGGAGATGCCGCGGTCGCGCAGGCCGTCGATCTCCTGCAGCAGCACGGCCGGGTCGATCACCACGCCGTTGCCGATCACCGGGACGACGTCCGGCGACAGCACCCCGGACGGCAGCAGGTGCAGCGCGTAGCTCTTGTCCCCGATGACGACCGTGTGGCCGGCGTTGTTGCCACCCTGGTAGCGGACGACGTAGTCGACGTCCCCGCCGAGCAGGTCCGTGGCCTTGCCCTTGCCCTCATCTCCCCATTGGGCACCGACAAGAACGATGGCAGGCATGCCACATTTCCTTCCCACGACGAAGGCCCCGATCGCCGCAAGCGCGAAGGGGCCTCTTGCGATCAAAGCGTACCCGTAGCGGGACGGCAAGGAAACCGGAGCCCGATCCGGCCGCTGGTCAGCGGCGGGTCCGGCGCGGCCAATAGTTCTCCGCGAACAGCTTCGCGACCAGCTCGCCGCGGCTCGACACGCGCGTCTTGGCGAACACGGCCTTGAGGTGGTCGCGGACGGTGTGCGGGGAGATGACCAGCTCGGCGGCGACGTCGCCGGTCGTGAGCCCGCGCGCGACGAGCTGGGTGATCTCCAGCTCGCGGGCGGACAGCCCGTAGGCCTCCGCGATGACCGGCGCCATGTCGGACCCGGCGGCCGGCTGGACGACGACGGCGGTGGGGCCGGGAGCGCCGCCGGGGCCGTCCGTGCAGGAGGCGTGGACGACGAGCCACTGGCCGTCGCGGGCGCGGATCCGGATGCGGGCCGCTCCGCGGTCGTGTCCGGCGGCGACGGCGCGGGCCTGCGCGGCCGTCCCGGTGAGCCAGACCGGCAGGGGCGGGCCCAGCGGCGACGGGAGGGACGGGCCGTCCGGGAGCCGGGCGAGGTGGTGGCGCGCCTCGTCGTTGATCGAGAAGGGTGTCCCGGCCGGGTCGAACAGGATGAGCCCCGGGTTGTGCGCCTCGGCCGGGCCCGGTGGCCGGACGGGCCGGGCCAGCTCGCGGAGGCGGTCGGCCAGGGGCGCGGAAAGGCCCGCTACCAGGGAGACCTCCGCCGGGCCGAACGGCTCCCGGCCCTTCTCGCGGAACAGGCTGACGACGCCCCAGGGCCGGCCGCCGGTCCGCAGGACGGCGCGCAGCTCGTCCCCGACCCCCTGCCGGGCCAGCAGCCTGCGGTACTGGGCGCTGCGGGCGGGCAGGCCGCCAGTGCTCGCCACGAGCCCGGCGGCCGGGACGGCGGCGCGGGCCAGCTCGCGGTACGGCAGCACGGTCTCCTCCAGGAGCGCGCACTCCCAGTAGGCGAAGCACTGCTCGCCGCGCCCCAGGTTCTCGACCCGCATCGGCGCGGTGATCAGCCCGGTCTCCGGGTCGGTGGCCGACCACGCGGCGGCCTGGAAGCCGACAAGCCGCCCGAGCCGGGACGAGGCGCCGGCGAACAGGTCGGACGCGTCCGGCGCGCGTGCGGCCCGGTCGAGGAGGGCCCGCCTTTCCCGCTGGTCGATCACCGTTTCAGTCTGCCCGCCGCGGGCGGCGGACGTACCCCCTCAGATGGGGGATTCCGGCGCGGACGCAACCCTCGGCCAGGGGGATGGGGCGGGTGCGGTCGGGCGGCGAGGCTCGGCGGCATGGATATCGCGATCATCGGGGCGGGTGCGGCGGCCGTCGCGCTGCTGGACGCCCTGGACCCCTCGGACGTCGGGTCCGTCACCGTTCTCGACCCCTCGGAGCCGCCGTGGCGCGGCCGTCCCTACCGGGCCGACCTGGACTCCGTGCTCGTCAACGCCCCACCGGAGATCATGTCGATCCGGTCCGGCGACCGGGAGCACTACGCGCGCTGGCTGGACGGGCACGCGCCCCCCGGGGCGTACTCGGACGAGCGGCTCGGCCGCCCGATCCCGCCGCGCGCCGTCTACGGGCGGTACCTGGCGGACACCGCCGAGGCCGCGCTCGCCCGGTTCGCCCGCGCGGAAATCGTCCAGGCGGCCGTGACCGGGGTGTCCCTCGAAGGCCGCCCGGCCGTCCGGACGGCGGACGGCCGCCGGTACACCGCCGACAAGGTCGTCCTGTGCGTCGGCGGGGGCACACCTCTCGACCACTACGCGCTGGCGGGCGCGCCCGGCTTCGTCGCCGACCCGTACCCCCTGGAGCGGACGCTCGCCGGCGTCCCGTCCGGAAAGGACGTGGCCGTCATCGGCGGCGGCCTGACCGCGGTCGACATCGTGGCGTCACTGGCCGCGCGCGGGCACACCGGCAGGATCAGCCTGGTGTCGCGGAGCGGCACGCTCCCGTTCGTCTGGCAGCGTCCGGCCGAGACGGGCATCCGGCACCTGACGCCCGACCGGCTGCGGTCCCTCGACGGCCCGGTGACGCTGGACGGGTTCGCCGATCTGATCCGCACGGAACTGGCGGAACGCGGCGAGAGCTGGGACGACCTCGCCGCCTGGATCGCCGCGGCGGCGCGGCGGGACCCGGCCGCGAACCTGCGCGAGCAGCTCGCCACGGTGGATACGGCGCTGCTCGGCCGCCGCATCGTGCAGGAGGCCGCGCACACCGCCGGTCCGTTCGCGTGGCGGCTGCTCCCCGCGAGCGACCGGGAGCGGCTGCGCGCGCGCCACTTCCGGACGATCACGAGCCTGGCCTCGCCGATGGTCCCCCGCAACGCCGCCGTGCTGCTGGAACTGTTCGAGGCGGGGGCGCTGGAGGCGCTGTCCGGGATCGAGAAGATCGAGACCGGCCGCGGGTTCCGGATCACGCACGCGGCGGGCGTCCGCGGCGCCGACGTCGTGATCAACGCGATCAACCCGCCGCCGCACGCGATCCCCCGGACGGCAGAGCCGCTCGTCTCGTCCCTGCTGGATCAGGGCGCGGCGCAGGACCCGGACGGAGGCCTCGCCATCGACCCCGGCACCGGACGGCTCGTCATGCGGGGCCGTGCCGATTCCCGACTGTCCGTGGTCGGCGACCTGGCGGGCGGCGGCCCGTTCCTGGTGTCGGGCGTGCCGGGTGTGGCCGCCCAGGCGTCCCGGGCGGCCCGCTCGATCGGTGGGCTCAGGAACCGTTGAGGGTGTCGGCGGCGGTGGCGCTGCTGTCGCGCAGGAAGGTCTTGCAGCGTTCGGCCTCGGCGTCCTCGCCGATGGCGGCGGCGGCGCGGCCGAGCGCGTGCAGGGCGCGCAGGAAGCCGCGGTTCGGCGCGTGCTCCCACGGGACGGGGCCGTGGCCCTTCCAGCCGGCCCGGCGCAGCTGGTCGAGGCCGCGGTGGTAGCCGGTGCGGGCGAAGGCGTAGGAGTCGATGACGCTGCCCTTGGCGAAGGCGCGGTCGGCCAGTTCGGCCCATGCGGCCGGGTGGTCCGGGTGGCGCGCGGCGACTTCGAACGGGTCGACGCCGTTCTCCAGGGCCGTCCGGGCTTCGGTGTTGTCCGGGAGTTCGGTCGGAGGAGGGCCGCCGAGCAGGTTCTGGGTCATGCGGGTCATCGTAAGCAGGCCGGGCCGCCCCGCATCAACCCGGGTCACGTCGCCAACGGCAGGGTGAAGTGGGCGGCTCCGCCGTCCCTGGTGGAGCGGGCGGCGGGCCAGCCGTGGTGGACGAACAGCAGCGCCGGCCGGTTGGTGAGGACGACGTCCGCGTCGAACCCGGTGATGCCGCGCCGTCCGGCGAGCTGGGTCAGGCAGCCGATCAGGACGCTGCCGAGCCCGCGCCGCTGCCAAGGGTCGGCGACGAGGACGGCGATGTCGGCGCGGCACGGCCGCGTGGTGTCGCGGACGTACTCGGCGATGCCCACGATCTCGTCGCCGTCCAGCCCGACCAGCGCTTCGCGGTCCCAGTGGTCGAGGCGGCCGAGCATGCCCAGGTAGTACTCGGGGACGCGCGGCGTCCCGGAGAAGAAGCGCGTGTAGAGGCTGGCGCTGGACAGCCGGTCCGACATCCGCCGGACTCGGTCGAGGTCGCCGATGCCGTACGGGCGGATCCGCACGTCGTCGATGTGCGCGGCGCCGCGCACGCTAAGTTGCTTCACGAAACCTATTGGACCGCAGAAGGTTGCGTGAAGCAACCCGAATTTCTAGGCGTCGTCGAGGCGCGCCAGGCGATCGTCCAGATAGCGCTGCTCGGGGAGGCTCGTCGTCAGTCGCGCTGCCAGCCGGTAGGCGGAGCGGGCGGCGTCGCGGTCGCCGGCCATCTCCAGCAGATGCGCCCGGACCGCGTGCAGCCGATGGTGGCGGGACAGCCGGTCCTCCAGGGGTTCGAGCAGCCGGAGGCCCTCCCGCGGACCGTGCGCCATCGCGACGGCGACGGCCTGGCCGAGGGTGACGGCGGGGCCGGGATCCACCTCTGCCAGCAGCCGGTACAGCTCGACGATCTGCGGCCAGTCCGTCAGCTCGGCGCTCGCCGCCTCGCTGTGCACGGCGGCTATGGCCGCCTGGAGCTGATAGGGCCCGAGCCGGGCACGGGTCAGGCTTTCGCCGATCAGCGCGGTGCCCTCGCGGATCGAATCCGCGTCCCACAGGCCGCGGTCCTGCTCGGCGAGGGGGACCAGGCCGCCGTCGGCCCGGGTGCGCGCGGCCCGGCGCGCGTCGATCAGCAGCATGAGGGCCAGCAGCCCGGCGGCCTCGCCGTCGCCGGGCCGCGCCCGGTGCAGCATGCGGGTCAGCCGGATCGCCTCAGCGGTGAGATCGGGACGCTGCAGATCCGGGCCCGAGGTCGCGGTGTAGCCCTCGTTGAAGATCAGGTACAGGACGTGCAGCACGACCCGGACCCGGTCCGCCGGCTCGTCCCGCGGAGGCGGCTCGAACCTGGCGCCGGCGGCCCTGACGCGCTGCCTCGCGCGGCTGAGCCGCTGTGCCATCGCCGCCTCCGGGACCAGGAACGCCCGCGCGATCTCCGCCGTGGTGAGGCCGCCGACCGCGCGGAGCGTGAGCGCGGTCTGCGACGGCGCGGTCAGGGTGGGATGGCAGCAGAGCAGCAGCAGGGTCAGCGACTCGTCGGCGTCCCGCGGGGCGGCGTCGGCGGGCGGCGCGAGCAGTTCGTCCGGCGGGATCCGCGCGGCGGCCCGCTCCTCCCGCCGCCGGGCCGCCGCCTCGCTGCGGAGCCGGTCGGTCAGCTTGCGCGCGGCGACCCGGATCAGCCAGCCGGACGGGTTGCCGGGCACCCCGCCGGCGGGCCAGTGCGTCGCGGCGGCCAGCAGCGCCTCCTGCACGGCGTCCTCGACGGCCTCCTCGCCGCCGTACCGCCGGACGAGCGCGGCGCGGACCCGCGGCGCCGCCCGGCGCAGCAGGTCCTCGACGTCGTTCACATCTCTTCGCCGCCCGTGCTCATGATCGGACGCACCTCGACCGCGGCGTACCGGGCGTCCGGCACGCTCGCGGCGATCTCCGCCGCGCGTTCCGGGGTGTCGCACTCCACCACCATGTACCCGGCGAGCTGCTCCTTGGTCTCCAGGTAGGGGCCGTCCGTCGCGACCGGGACGCCGTCGCGCGCCGTGACGGTCCGGGTGGCCGGCGGGTCGGCGAGCGCCGCCGCGAAGACCAGCTCGCCGGACTCGGTGATCTCCCGGTGCACGGACTCGGCCCGCCGCGCCAGCTCCTCGCGCTCGTGCTCCGGCAGCGCCAGGAACCGCGGATCGCGCAGGAACAGCGGGTGCCTCCAGTTCTCCGGGTTGCCGTAGATCAGCAGCAGGTACTTCATCTCCGCCTCCTCCGGACGCGCCGCGCTACGCCGACGGGCCCGCGACGCCGATGACGTTGCCCTCCGGGTCGGTGAACCGGCCGACGGTGAAGTCCCCGGACTTCGGCACCGGGCCCATCAGCCGCCTGCCGCCCAGGCTCTCGGCCTTCCCGAGGGCCGTCTCGACGTCCGGGACGCCGACGTAGAACAGGACGTTCGGCCGGTGGCCCGGACCACCGCCGATGCCGCCGTTGACGCCCTTCTCGCCGGTCGTGGCGCCGTCCACGAACCCGTACACGCCCGGCTGGGAGACCTCGTCGCTGATCGCGTCGCCGGGCTGCGGGTCCCAGCCGAACAGCTCCCCGTAGTAGCCCTGCAGCCGCACCGGGTCGGTCCCGATGATCTCGAAATGCACCACCGGATGTCCCATGATCCGTCCTCTCCGCGCCGCCGTTCCGGCGCACCGTGATGTACCCGGACGGGTACCTCACCCCTAGGACGGAGCAGAGACCCCGGTTATCGACATCCGGTCAGGCGCCGGGGCCGGGACGGGGCTCGACGTCGGTCGGCTCCAGGTCGGCGCCGCAGGACGTACAGGTCAGCCGCCGGGTCAGCGTGCCCTCGCAGCCCCGGTGGCCGACGATCACCGGCGGGCCCTCGGGGGCGTAGTGGCGGTCGCCCCACATCAGCAGGGTCATCATCGCCGGCCACAGCTCCACGCCCTTGCGGGTGAGGCGGTACTCGAACCGCTCCGGCCGCTCCTGGTAGGGGACGCGGCGCATGATGCCCTCCGCGCACAGCCGGCCGAGCCGGTCGGTGAGGACGTTGCGGGCCACGCCGAGGACGTCCTGGAAGTCGTCGAAGCGCCGGACGCCCTCGAAGGCGCTGCGGATCACCAGCATGGTCCAGCGGTCGCCCACGACCTCCAGCGAGCGGGCGATCGAGCAGTTCTGTGACTCGTACGTGCGGGGTAGTGCCACGCCCCCGACCCTACCCGAGTTTCGTCAGGCAACGCGGGTGGCCGGGGGCCGTGGCCCTCCGCGCTACTTGAGCTTCTTGCCGGCGGACTGGAGGTTCTCGGCGGCCTGGACGATGCGGGCGGCCATCGCGGTCTCGGCCGCCTTGCCCCACGAGCGCGGGTCGTACTGCTTCTTGTTGCCGACCTCGCCGTCGATCTTCAGCACGCCGTCGTAGTTGCGGAACATGTGCTCGGCGACCGGGCGGGTGAACGCGTACTGGGTGTCGGTGTCGATGTTCATCTTGACGACCCCGTACGACACCGCCTCGCGGATCTCCTCCGGCGTGGAGCCGGAGCCGCCGTGGAAGACCAGGTCGAACGGCTTGTCCTTGCCGTACTTGGCGCCGACCGCGTCCTGGATCTCCTTGAGCACCTCGGGACGCAGCTTGACCGAGCCCGGCTTGTAGACGCCGTGCACGTTGCCGAACGTCGCGGCGAGGATGTAGCGGCCCCGCTCGCCGACGCCGACGGCCTCGGCGGTCGCGATCGCGTCGCCGGGCGTCGTGTACAGCTTCTCGTTGATCTCGTTGGCGACGCCGTCCTCCTCGCCGCCGACGACGCCGATCTCCATCTCCATGATGATCCGGGCCTTGGCGCACTGGTCGAGCAGGTCGGAGGCGATGTCGAGGTTCTCGTGCAGCTCGACGGCCGACCCGTCCCACATGTGCGACTGGAACAGCGGCTCCTCGCCGCGCGCCACCCGCTCCTGCGAGATCTTGATCAGCGGCCGCATGAAGCCGTCCAGCTTGTCCTTCGGGCAGTGGTCGGTGTGCAGGGCGATGTTCACCGGGTACTGGGCGGCCACGACCCGGGCGTACTCGGCGAGCGCGCTCGCCCCGACGACCATGTCCTTCACCGTGGAGCCGGACAGGTAGTCGGCCCCTCCGGTCGACACCTGCACGATCCCGTCGCTCTCGGCCTCCGCGAACCCGCGCAGCGCGGCGTTCAGCGTCTGGCTGGACGTCACGTTGATCGCGGGGAAGGCGAAGCCGTCCTGCTTCGCTCGGTCGAGCATCTCCGCGTAGACCTCGGGCGTTGCGATGGGCATTGTCTGAGTCCTCTCGTACGCGTATGCCGCCGGGCTTCCGGCCGGGCGGTAGCACCCGGACCTCCGAGTACCCAGGTGCGTGCCCAGGTCACACGGTTTCCGGGGCGGGCATGCCGTCCGCGCTCAGTATCTCGCCTAATCGGAGCGTGGGGAAAGGTACGCTCGCCGTGTGGATCTCACGACCCTTCCCCTCGACATCACCGAGTGGCTGCATCCGACCGCCTGGCTGCAGCTTTTCGGCACGTTCGCGACGATCGGCGTGCTCGCCATCATCTTCGCGGAGACCGGGCTGCTGTTCGGCTGCATTCTTCCGGGCGACTCGCTGCTGTTCACGGCGGGGATCCTCACGGCGGTCTCGACCGTCAACGGGCAGGAGTTCCAGCCCCTGTCGCTGCCCTGGCTGCTGGTCGGCGGGCCGATCGCGGCGATCGCCGGCGCCCAGCTCGGGCACCTGCTCGGCGCCCGCTACGGGCGCAGGCTCTTCGACCGCCCCGACTCCAGGATCTTCAAGCACGAGTGGGTGGACAAGGCCGAGTACTACTTCAACCGGTTCGGTCCGGCGCGGGCGGTCGTGCTCGCCCGGTTCATCCCGATCGTGCGGACGTTCCTGAACCCGCTCGCCGGGATGCTGGGCATGGACTCCAAGAAGTTCTTCGTCTGGAACGCCGTCGGCGGGATCGTCTGGACGGACGCCCTGTTCCTGCTCGGCCACTTCCTCGGGTCCGAAGTGCCCGACATCGAGAAGTACATCCTGCCGGGCGTTGCGGTCATCCTGGTCCTGTCGGTCATTCCGATCATTCGTGAGGTCCTGAAGGGCCGCAAAGCGGACCAGGGTCCGAATAAGAATGGCCCCGAAGAGTCACGTCCGTCGCTCAGCGGTGACAGTTATCGCTAACCTCCCCATGTGGGACGTCATCGGTCGGACCCTAGGGGTCTCGCGCGCATACTGATCGCGGCTTTGGCCGTCGTGGCCGCCTTGGCCCTTCTCGTGGTCGGCGGCATGGCACTGGTCAACGCGATCTCCGGCGAACCCGAGAACAAGGGTCCGTCGACGGCCGCGTCGCCATCCGGCGGCGGCGGCAAGGCGTCACCGACCCGCAGCGGGGCCGCCACATCGCCGACGGCCGTGCTCCCCCTGGTGATCAAAGTGACTGGTCAGCCCACCGGTGTGGTCGTCCGCGTCGCCGACACCGCCGGGAAGGTGCTCACCAACGACACCCTCAACACCGGGGTCACGCTGCAGTACGAGGAGGCGCCCCTCTCGGTCGTCGCCGACAACGGCGGCGCCCTCCAGGTCACCATCTACGGCAAGGTGCAGGAGCCGAAGCCGAACGGGCAGCGCGGAGTGTGGCTGGTGAAGGCCAAGGGCTAACCCAGACCGAGATCCGCGACGTCGTACGGGTGCCGGTAGACCAGGCCCTCCCCGGCGATGCGCCCGGCCGCGCCGCGCTCCAGGATCGTCGCGACGGCCACGACCTCCGCCCCCGCCTCCCGCAGCGCCTCCACGGCCGTCAGGACGGACCCGCCCGTCGTCGAGGTGTCCTCCACGGCCAGCACGCGGCGGCCCGTGACGTCCGGCCCCTCGATGCGGCGCTGCAGCCCGTGCGCCTTGCCCGCCTTGCGGACGACGAACGCGTCCAGCGCCCGGCCGCGCGCCGCCGCCGCGTGCATCATCGCCGCGGCGACCGGGTCGGCGCCGAGCGTGAGCCCGCCGACGGCGTCGTACGCGAGGTCGGACGTCTCGTCCAGCATGACGCGTCCCACCAGCGGCGCCGCCGAGCCGTCCAGCGTCACCCGGCGCAGGTCCACGTACCAGGACGCCCGCTTGCCCGAGGACAGCACGAAGTCGCCGTGCACGACGGCCTTGTCCTTGATCTTCCGCAGCAGCTCATCGCGATCGCTCACGCCCCGACCCTATTCACCCCGCGCACGCGCCTCAGCGCCGCCGTGTACGTTCGCCGGGTGACACCCGGAACCGTCGTCCTGCTGCACGCTCCCGACGCCACTGCGGCCTCCTGGGGCGATCTGCCCGAGATGCTCCGCTCGTACGGCCTGGACGTGGTGGCGCCCGACGTCCCCGACGCCGCCGGCACCCGCTACATCGCCCGCGTCTCGCTGACCATCACCGCGACCGACCCGGTGGCCCCGCTCGTCCTCGTCGCCCACGGCGCCGCCGGCCCGCTCCTGCCCGGCGTCGCCCTCGCCCAGCGCGCGGCCCACCGTCCCGTCCGGGGGTACGTCTTCATCGACGCCGATCTGCCGCGTCAGCTCCAGCACGACCACGACGAGCCCCAGAACGACGTCCCCATGCCCCCAGATTGGCCCGAGGCGCCCTGCGGGTACCTCTGGACGCATTCGGACCGCACCGCCTCGTCCGACCACGCCCAGGCCGTCAGGGAGGCGCGCCTGCGCAACTGGCCCACGACCGAGCACGAACTCCCCACCGCGGTAGCCCAGTCACTCAGCGAACTGATAGCGCTCCTCTGACCCAAGCGCCGAACACGGGTCGGGCGGCCGGAGGGCGCTCCAGCGCCCGGAGGTCGCACGACCCGCCGGGCCGGGGTGCCGTTTCGCGAGACGCGGAGCGGATCGGGAAACGGTTCGCCGGCCCGTGACGGGGGTTCCAGGGGGTCGCCCCCCTGGGCGGATCACGCGTTCTTGAGGAGGTCGTCCAGTAGGGCGTCGTAGTCGTCTTCGCCGCGGCCCAGGTCTATGCGGGCTCGGTAGCGGAGCCGGAGGAGGGCCTCAAGGCTGTCTTCGGCCAGGGCCACGTCGTCGGGGCCGGGCGTGAGGGAGTCGGCATCCGGGGACGGGGCCTCGTCGGGGCCGCCGCCCATGCCGGTGCCCACCGCGCGGTCGCGCAGAGCGAGGACGACGTCGGCGCCGCTGGTGGCCCATTCGTGGGCGCCGGACGCGTCGCCCTGGGCGTAGAGCACCTCGGCGACGGCGCGGTACACCTCGGGGTCGCGCGGCTTGTCGGCGCGGATCTGCTCGACGAGCGTACGGGCCTCGTCGGGCTTCCCCAGCTCGAAGAGCGCGTCGGCGAGGTAGGCGCGCGGGTCTCCGTAGACCTCGCCGCCGTCCTCCAGGGCCCGGCGGTACAACTCGGCGGCCTGGCCGTGGTCTCCCGCGTGCTGCCACTGCTCGCCCGCGCGCAGCAGGACGTTGGCGCGCGACACTCCGCCGGACACCGACTCGGCCAGCTCGGACAGCCGGCGGGCCGCCGAGATGTGATCGCCGGTGCGCAGGGTGTCGAACTCCAGGTCGTCGAGATCGTCTTCCGTCACATGCGTCACGCTTCAACGCTACCCGCCGCCGCGGGGCCGAAGCGGGCGAATCGATGATGATCGTGGAATACCGGTGCTTTCGCCGTCAGGTCACCGGCGGGAACGTTCTAGCGCGTCCCAGAAACCGCGGCGCAGCGCGTGCCGCACCTCGTCGTGCAGGAGGAAGTCGATCGGCAGCGAGGAGCCCTGCAGGAGGCGGGCCTCCAGGTCGGACGGCATGCGCGGCTTGCGGGCGAGGACGGCCTCCAGCCACAGGGCGGGCGCGTCCCGGGCGACGGACTCGCCGAAGTCCTGGCCCTCCTGGTGGGCGGCCTTCACCGCGTCCGAGAGCGTCGGCGTCTGCTGCGCCGGGACGGGCATCTGCTGCGGGCCGGTGTAGGGGCCGTGCTGCTGGCCGCCGGACTGCATCGTCTGCATCGACTGCGGTGGCGGCGGCGGTGCCGGGGACGGGACTGGCGAGGAGGAGTAC
>NZ_SMKY01000148.1 GCF_004349235.1 Actinomadura darangshiensis
CCTGTGCGGCGTGCCCCCTCCCGGCTTGGGTCGCTGGGGGGCTAGGCGGGCCAGGTGGGGTGGCGTTTTTCCAGGAAGGCGGTCATGCCCTCTTGGGCTTCCGGGGTTTGGCTGGAGGCGGCCATGACCTCTATGGCGTAGGTGTAGGCGTCTTGTTCTGGACGGTCCAGTTGGGCGTACATGGCCTGTTTGCCCAGGGCCTTGCTGCGGGGGCTGCCCTGGGTGGCGCGTTCCAGGAGGTCGCGGGTCGCCTTGTCCAGGTCTTCGTCGGGGACGGCGTAGTTGATCAGGCCCCAGTCAGCGGCCGTCCTTGCGTCGAAGACCTCGCCGGTGAGGGCCATTTCGGCGGCGCGCTTGCGGCCGATGTTGTGCGAGATCGCGACCAGGGGCGTGTGGCAGAACCAGCCGCCCTTGCCGCCGGGGGCGGCGAAACCCGCGGACTCGGCCGCCACGGCGAGGTCGCAGCTTGCCGCGAGCTGGCATCCCGCGGCCGTGGCCAGGCCGTGCACGCGGGCGACGACGATCTGGGGGATCGACTGGATCGTCCGCATCAGGTCCGTGCAGACCTTGAGGAGGTCGCGGACGTCCGCGTGGCTCGCGCCGGCCATGTCGGCGAAGTCGTGGCCGGCGGAGAAGACCGGGCCGTTCGCCGCCAGGATCACGCCGCGGGCGTCGGTGGCTCCCACCTCGCGGAACGCGTCGGTGAGTGCGAGGAGGAAGGTGCGGCTCAGGGCGTTGCGGCGGCGGGGACGGTTCATCGTGATCGTGACGAACGGGCCGTCGCGGTGAAGCAGGACGTCGTTGTCTTCGCTCATGCTCCCGACGTTACGTCAGACCCTCGTCGTACGGTGAGCCTGTACTCGTGCCGAGGAGGTAATGGCCTTGAAACTGCTCACCGCCACGAACTCCAGCCAAGGAATCCGCGACAACGACTTCGACTGGTGCGTCGAAGGGGAGCTGGTCCACATCGGGATGGTGTGCGCCCGCGACCGGGACGACCCGGACGGCGGCTGCGGCTGCGGCCGGTCGTTCGCCGGGCTCAACTCGCACCGCGCAACGACGACGGCGATGGTCCGTGACGTGCCCGGCTTCACCGAGGCCGACTACGTCCTGGCGATCCGGTCCAGCCTTGAGCAGCAGGGCTGCGACCCCTCGTTCGCCGAGCACGAGGCGGCGCTGCTGCGGTGCCTGGTGCGCGACTGGCCGGTGGGGGTGATCGTCGAGCGGCGGCTGGATGAGATCGTGGTACGGCAGGTCGTCCAGCCCTAGGAGGTGCACGATGCTCGTCGCGTTCTCGGTGACCCCGCTCGGCGCGGGCGAGGAGGTCGGCGAACTCGTCGCCGAGGCGGTCCGGGTGGTGCGGGCGAGCGGCCTGCCCAACCGGACCGACGCCATGTTCACCACGGTCGAGGGCGAGTGGGACGAGGTCATGGCCGTGGTGAAGGCCGCCGCCGACGCGGTGGCGGCGCGGGCGCCGCGGGTGAGCCTTGTCGTGAAGGCCGACATGCGGCCGGGCGTCACCGGTGCCCTCGACGCCAAGGTCGAGTCGGTGGAGCGCCACCTCAGCCGTCCAGCCAGTCCCTGATCTCCTCGTCGGTGCGCGGGAGGATGCACCACAGCGCCTCCTCCGTCGAGGAGCACAGCGGGATGTGGCCGTCCAGGCCGAGGATCCGGAACAGCTTCGCCACGAACGGGCTCACCCCCACCAGGGCGAGCGCCGTGCCCGCGCGGGCGCACTGGTGGACCGTGCGCAGGCCGTCGGCGTCGATGAACGTGACCCCGGAGAAGTCGAGGACGAGCGGGCGGTGCGCCACCGCCCGCAGGCGGGACCGGACGGCGGGGCACGACGCCCTGTCGAGCTCCCCGGTGAGGAGGGCGGTGGTGTGGCGTTCGTTCTCGATGACGACCAGGTCGGCGCGGGTCATGACGCCATGATGGTGGGCGGCGGCGGCCTGCGTCAGGTGAAGCAGGCCTTCACGCCGTTCTCGCCGCCGCGGGAGAAGCTGCGGAGGCGCTGGATGGCCGAGCCGTGGTCGCCGGGCTTCGTCCAGGGCGCCTTGTCGCCGATGACCTTGAAGGCGTCCACGAGCTCCTGCTCGTCGCCGTCCTCGAACTTCAGCGTCCCGTCGTCGGACGAGCCGTAGAGCACCGCGCCCGCGAGGCAGTCCGCCTGCAGTTCGGCGGCGGGTGACACCAGGCGGCGGTTGAGGCGGTTCTGCACGGCGTGGCCCCACTCGTGCGCGATCACCAGGTAGACCCACGCGTCGCCGCGGGCATAGCCGGACCGCATGAGGTGGGCGTCCCAGGCGACGAAGTCGCCCGCCGGGCAGTAGGCGGCGTTGTCGCGCTCCAGGCGCTCGTCGCCGCAGGCGGGCGCCGAGTTCGGGTCGCGGCCGTTGTAGAGGCCGACGACGCGCGGTGCGCTGTACCGGCCCGTGAACAGCCGCTCCCAGTACCGCCGCCAGAAATCGTTGGTGACCGTTTCCGCGGTGCGGACGTCCTCCTGGAACTCGGTCTCGTTGAACGCCGCCGGCCGCGGGGCGGGCGAGCCGGTCGCGGCCTTCGTGCCCTGCGCGGCGGGACGGTTCGCGGCCGGCGCCGCCGGGGCGAGCTCGAAGTCGCAGCCCGCCAGCGCGGCGGTCAGCGCGACCCCGCCGGCGAGCGCGGCCAGCCTGCCTGACGTCTCCCTCATGAAGGGACATACGCACGCGGAGGCCACGAAGGGTCGATTGTGCCCGCCGCACAACCCGGACGGCGGTCGATTGGACGCCCGCCACGTCTTGCCGCCGGGCCGTGGACGCGGCTCGGCGGCCCGTGCTGGGGTGCCGGTCAACCGAGCTTTTGGGGGGCCAATGGCGGACGGGACCCTCGCGGTCCGCGGGCTGTCGGTGAGCTACGGGCGGGCGGTGCGGGCCCTGGAAGAGGTCTCGCTGGACGTCCCGGCGGGCGCGGTCACGGCGGTGCTCGGGCCGAACCGGGCGGGCAAGTCGACGTGCTTCAACGTGCTGTCCGGCGTGTACCGGGCGAGCGCGGGCAGCGTCCGGTTCGGCGGGACGGAGCTGACCGCCCTGCCGCCGCACGGATCGCCGGCCTCGGCGTCGCCCGGTTCGTGGGCGTGGACGAGCATCTGGGGGCGCCCGCCGGGCTGCTGCCCTACGGCGTGCAGAAGCGGGTCGAGCTGGCCCGCGCCCTCGCGATGGAACCCCGGCTGCTGCTCCTCGACGAGCCGGTGGCCGGAATGAACGGCGCGGAGCCGCGGCGGATGGCCGAGGTCGTCGCGCGCGCCCGCGACGACCTCGGCGTCTCGGTGCTGCTGGGCGAGCACGACATGGGGATGGTCATTCGGCTGGCCGACGAGGTCACCGTCCTGGACTTCGGCAGGCGCATCGCGGGCGGCGAGCCGGCGGCGGTGCAGCGCGACCCGGCCGTGATCCGCGCCTACCTCGGCGCCGCGCACGCGCCGGACGGGGAGGAGAAGCCTTGAGCACGTTCATCGAGGTGGTGGTCAACGGGGTGTCGGCGGGGGCGGTGTACGGGCTGATCGCGCTCGGCTTCGTGTTCATCTTCAAGGCCACCGGGGTCGTCAACTTAGCGCACGCGTCGCTGCTGCTGTCCGGCGGATACGTGACGGCCGTGCTGCACGACGACATCGGGTTCCTGCCGGCGCTCGGCGCGCAGCGCCGCCGTCAACGGCTACACCAACGCCGTGATCTTCGCGGACGCGCTGAGGAAGACGTGCGCGGCCTAGGACCTCACCCCCGAGGGCCCTGGTCACGGCGCACCGGTCCACCACCGCGCACGACGGTGCGCCGATGGACTTCTCCAAGGTGGACGAGCCCGGCACCCGCAAGACCAACATCCTGCGGACCGACGCCAAGGCGCTCGGCGGAATGGTCGTCGAGCGCGACGCCATGGAGTCCGAGGCGGCCGAGACCTACAAGGTCCCCGCAGTGGCCTAGTCCTCCGCGACGAGGCGGGCGGCGACCCGGTCGAGGACGGCCAGGTCCTCGGCCGGGAGGTCGTACATCTCCGGCGGCGGGGTGCCCAGGATCCGCTCGGCCTCCGCCGCGGCGGCACGTCCCGCCGCCGTCACGGTCACGAGCTTGGAGCGGCGGTCGGCGGGGTTCGAGGTTCGCTCGACCAGGCCGCGCCCGACCAGGTCGTCCACCAGGAGCGTGGTGTACGGACGGTCGGTCAGCATTCTCCCGGCGAGGTCGCGCAGCGGCATCGGCGTGTCCGCGGCCGCGATGTAACGCAGCGCCTTGACCCGGAAGAAGCTCATGCCGAGCGCGTCGCTGACCTCGCGCCGCCGGTCGCCGCGCTCGTGCAGCAGGATCCGCAGGTTGTGCCATGCCCGCGCGGCGACATCGGCGGACTGGACGGCGGGCTCGGTCATCGGGCACTCGCTCCCGTCTCGTGGCGTACGTCCGGCACGGAGTCGTCGGCGCCCAGCAGCGCGGACGTGCGGGCGGCGCTGCGGGCGGCCCGGCGGCCGGTGGTGACCGTGCCGAGCACGAGCACGGTGGCGGCGCACCCGGCGAGGATCCAGTATGCCGGGCGGGCGGCCGACACGAAGGCAGGCGCGGCGTAGGAGCCGGACGCGCCGGCGGCGAGCACGGCGCCGATCACCGCGACGCCGAGCGCCTGCCCGACCTGCCGGCTGGTGGAGGCGACGGCGGCGGCGACGCCCGCCTGGGCGCGCGGCATCCCGGACACGGCGGTGTTGGTGATCGGCGAGTTCAGCATGCCGAACCCGATGCCGAACAGCACGTACGCGGTGAACAGCGTGGCGTCGCGGGTCTCGGCGTCGAACGCGGCGAACAGCAGGCCGCTGGCGAGCATCGTCGCGCCGGCGATCTGCAGCGGGAGGCGCGGGCCCCGGGCGGCGATGAGGCGCCCGGACAGCGGGGAGGTCGCGGCGGTCATCGCGGCCATCGGCAGCAGGTACAGGCCGGCCTGCAGCGCGGACATCCCGCGCACGTTCTGCAGGTAGAGCGTGTTGAGGAAGAGGAACCCGCCGAGCGCGGCGAGCCCGCTGACGGCGATGACGGTCGCGCCGGAGAACGGGACGCTGCGGAAGAAGCGCAGGTCGATCAGCGGTTCGGCGGTGCGCAGGGCGTGCCGGACGAACCCGGCGAGGGACGCCGCGGCGAGGAGCGCGGCGCCGTAGACGACCGGGTCGGCGAGGCCGCGTCCGGGCGCCTCGATGATCGAGTACGTGAGCGTCCCGAACACGGCGATCATGAGCACCTGGCCGAGCGGGTCGAGCCGGCGCGGCCGGGCGGCGCGCGACTGCGGGACGAACAGCGCGGTCAGCGCGAGCGCGGCCAGCCCGATCGGCACGTTCATCCAGAAGATCGCGCGCCATCCGACGGAGTCGACCAGCAGCCCGCCGACGAGCGGTCCCAGCGCCATGCTGAGGCCGACGACGGCGCCCCAGACGCCGATGGCGCGGGCCCGCTCGCGCGGCTCGGTGAACACGTTCGTGATGATCGACATCGCGACCGGGTTGAGCATGGAGCCGCCGACCGCCTGCACGATGCGGGCGGCGACGAGCCAGCCGAGCGACGGCGCGAGGCTGCACAGCACCGAGCCGGCGACGAACAGGGCCAGGCCGGCCTGGAAGACGGTGCGGCGGCCGATGCGGTCGGCGGTCGAGCCGGACAGGATGAGCAGGGACGCGAGGACGATCAGGTACGCGTCGATCGTCCACTGGAGCCCGGACAGCGAGCTGTGGAAGTCGTGCTGCAGGGACGGCAGCGCGACGTTGAGGATCGTGTTGTCGAGGCTCACGATGAGCAGGCTCATGGAGCAGATGGCCAGTACCAGGAACCGGCGGCGGGGGCTGAGTTCGGACACGCCTGCCTCCAATCGTTATAGCCCTACAACAGTTAGTAGACTACAACGATTCCCGCGGCGGCCGGTGCGGCGCGGGGGCTAGTGCGCCGCGGGGATGCGGGCGCGGGCGGCCGGGACGACCAGCGGGGTACCGGTCTCCGGGCAGTCGATGACCCGGCACGGCAGCCGGAAGACCTGCTCGACCAGGTCCGCCGTGACGACCGAGGACGGGTCGCCCTCCGCGACGATCCCGCCGTCCCGCATCGCGATCAGGTGCGTGGCGTAGCGGGCGGCGTGATTCAGGTCATGCAGGACGGCGACGACCGTGCGGCCCTCCTCGTGCAGCCGCGCGCACAGGTCGAGCACCTCGATCTGGTGCGCGATGTCGAGGTAGGTCGTCGGCTCGTCCAGGAGCAGCAGCGGGGTCTGCTGGGCCAGCGCCATCGCGATCCAGACGCGCTGCCGCTGCCCGCCCGACAGCTCGTCCACCTGCCGGTCGGCGAGGTCCTGCACGCCGGTCGCGGCCATCGACTCGCCGACGACCCGCTCGTCCTCCCGCGACCACTGCCGCAGCAGGCTCTGGTGCGGGTAGCGGCCGCGCGAGACCAGGTCGGCGACGGTGATGCCCTCCGGCGCGATGGACGACTGGGGCAGCAGGCCGAGCGTCCGCGCCAGCTTCTTGGCGGGCCAGCCGGCGATGGGCCGGCCGTCCAGCACGACCGACCCCGCGGACGGCTTGAGGATCCGCGCGAGCGCCCGCAGCAGCGTCGACTTGCCGCACGCGTTCGGCCCCACGACCACCGTGAACGACCCGTCCGGGACGGCCACGTCGAGGTTCTCGGTGATGGTGCGCTTGTCGTAGGCGAGCGTCAGCCCGGTTCCGGCGAGGCGCGCGTTGCCGTCCTTCATTCAGATCCGTCCCGTCTTGCGTTCGATCACGAGAAGCCAGACCAGGTATCCGCCGCCGAGGAGCCCGGTCACCACGCCGACCGGGAGCTGGTGCCCGGGGAACGCGTGCTGCGCGACCCAGTCGGCGGCCACCAGCAGCGCCGCGCCCATGCAGGCCGCGGGCAGCAGGTTGGGGCCCGCCGTGCGGGTGAGGCGGCGGGCGAGCTGCGGCGCGGTCAGCGCGACGAACGCGACCGGGCCGGCCGCCGCCGCGGCGAGCGAGGTGAGCAGCACCGCCGCGGCCAGCAGGAGCAGCCGGACCCGCTCGATCGGGACGCCGAGGCCGTGCGCGGCGTCGTCGCCCATCTCCAGCATCCGCAGCGCCCGGCCGCAGCCGGCGAGGACGAGGGGGCCGAGGACGGCGAGCGCGGCGAGCACCGGGGCGGCGTCCGCCCAGTCGCGGCCGTCCAGGCTGCCGGTCAGCCACAGCACGGCGCGGGCCGCGTCGACGATCTGCGCCTGGGTGAGCAGGTAGCCGTTCACGCCGGTGAGGATCGCGGCGATGCCGATGCCGACGAGGATGAGCCGCTGCCCGTGCGCGCCGTGCCGTCCGGCGACCAGGTACACGAGCAGGCCGGTGAGCAGGCCGCCGCCCGCCGCGCCGGCCGCGACCGCGGCGCTGCCGGCGCCGGTCAGCACGATCACGGCGAGGACGCCGGTGGCGGCGCCCTGGCTGAAGCCGAGGATGTCGGGGCTGCCGAGCGGGTTGCGGACCAGCGACTGGAAGATCGCGCCGGCCAGCCCGAGCGCGGCGCCGACCGCGAGCCCGGCCGCCACCCGCGGCAGCCGGATCTCGTTCACGATGATCGAGTCGGCGGGCGAGCCCTGCCCGAGCAGCGTGCGGACGACGTCGGCGGGGCTCATCGGGAAGTCGCCGCTGCCGATGAGGAGCACGCCCGTGCCGAGCGCGACGGCGAGGCAGACCGCGGCGACGGCGAACGCGCGGGGGCGGAACCGGAACGACAGCCCGGCGGGCGTCCGGATGACGGCGAAGTGCGGCGCCCGGCTCACGCGCGCTCTTCGTGGGGGGACGACCCCCCACACCCCCCGGTTCGCTGCGCTCAAGACATGCCCCGTCGCGGCCGCCGGACGAAGTACAGGAACACCGGCCCGCCGGCGACGACCATCACGATGCCGACCTGGAGCTCGGACGGCCGCACGACGACGCGCCCGAGGACGTCCGCCGCGAGCATCAGCGCGGGCGAGAGCACCGCGCAGTACGGGAGCAGCCGGCGCAGGTCGGGCCCGGTCAGCGCGCGGACGAGGTGCGGCACCATCAGCCCGACGAAGATGATCGGCCCGCACGCCGCCGTCGCCGCGCCGCACAGCAGGGTGACGGTGACGATCGCGGCGATCCGGGCGCGGCGGGGGTCGGCGCCGAGCGCGCGGGCGGCGTCCTCGCCCATCGCCATCGCGTTCAGCGGGCGGGCCAGCAGCAGCGCCGCGACCAGCCCGGCGAGGACGAACGGCGCGACGCGGACGACGGTGTAGTCCTGCGCGGCGGCGAGCGACCCGACCGTCCAGAAGCGCATCCGGTCGAGCGACGCGGTGTCGAGGAGCTGGACGGCGTTGACATAGGAGAACAGCGCCGCGTTCAGCGCGGACCCGGCGAGCGCGAGCCGGGCCGGGGTGGCGCCGCGCCCGCCGCCGACCGCGTAGAGCAGGACGGCGACCGCGCCGGCGCCCGCGAACGCGAACCACACGAACCCGGTGAACGAGGTGACGCCGAGGAACGAGATCGCCGACACGACGGCGGCGGCCGCGCCCGCGTTGATGCCGAGGATCCCGGGGTCGGCGAGCGGGTTGCGGGTCAGCGCCTGCATCACCGCGCCGCCGAGCCCGAGCGCCGTTCCGGCGAGCAGGCCGAGCAGCGTGCGCGGGAGGCGCATGTCGTGGACGATCGTGTACGCCGCCGAGTCGCCGTGGACGAGCCCGTCCCACGCCTGCGCGAGCGACAGCGGCTTGGCACCGACCGCGAGGCTCAACGCGATCGCGGCGAGCAGGAACAGCACCGCGCCGGTGAGCCCGGCGGCCTGCCACGCGGCCCCCGGACGCGCGGCCGGGGGGCTCTCCGCGACTGGCGGCTTGGTCAACAACACCTGGCGGGCTCCGGGGTCATGCCGGGAACCCTGTGACGGTCCCCATTCTGGACAAGATCTTAGGTTAGGTTAACCTAAGTCCCGGTCGTCCGACTATCAGACCACGCTAGTTGATTTGGGAGAACGCCGGAAATGTCGAACATCGGGGCTCAGCACCTCAGCCGCCGCGGCCTGCTGGGCGCGGGCGGCGCCCTCGCCCTCGGGGCTTTGATCAGCGCGTGCGGCGGCGGCGACGGCGGGACGGCGTCCTCCGGCGGCGCCTGGACGTTCACCGACGACCGCGGCACGAAGATCGACCTCAAGGCGCGCCCGGAGCGGGTCGTCGCCTACACCGGCGCCGCGGCCGCCCTCTACGACTTCGGCGTCGACGAGCAGCTCGTCGGCGTGTACGGCCCGACGAAGCTCAAGGACGGCAAGCCGGACCCGCAGGCCGGGAACCTGCCGGTCGACCGGTTGGAGATCATCGGCAACGCCTACGGCGAGTTCAACATCGAGAAGTACGCCGCGCTGCGCCCCGACCTGCTCGTCGACGACATGTTCGTACCGCCGAACCTGTTCTACGTCCCGGCCGAGAGCAAGGACAAGATCTTCGCGCTGGCGCGGAGCGTCGCCATCTCCACCGGCGCCGTGCCGCTGCCGAAGCCGATCGAGCGGACCGGCGCCCTCGCCGCGGCCCTCGGCGCCGACCTGAAGTCCGCGAAGGTCACCGCCGCGAAGGCCCGGTTCGAGAAGGCGTCCGAGACGCTGCGCGCCGCCGCCAAGGCCAGGCCGGGGCTGAAGGTGCTGGCCGCGTCCGCGAGCCCCGATCTGTTCTACGCCTCCAGCCCGGGCAAGAACACCGACCTCATCTACTACAAGAGCCTCGGCGTCGACCTGATCGTGCCGGAGAAGCCGAGCAAGGACGGCTACTTCGAGGAGCTGAGCTGGGAGAACGCCGGCAAGTACAAGGCCGACGTCATCATGCTCGACGCCCGTACGCAGGCGCTCCAGCCGAAGGACCTCGGCTCCAAGCCGTCCTGGAAGGACCTGCCCGCGGTGAAGGCCGGCCAGGTCATCACATGGCAGCCCGAGCCGCGCTTCTCCTACGAGGGCTGCGCGCCCCTCCTCGAAGCCCTCGCCACGACCATCCAGTCCGCGAAGAAGACCGCCTGAAAGGCTGCGCGATGAGGACCCCGGCCCACCCGTACGCGTTCTTCGACCTGCACGTCCTGCGCTCCGAGCGGCTCGGCCCGTCCATGGTCCGGGTCACCTTCGGCGGTGCTGCCGTGGACGGCTTCGGCACCGGCGGCCGCGACCAGCGCTTCAAGATCTTCCTGCCGCACCCGCACCAGGACGCGCCCGTGATGCCGCAGGGCGGCGACGGCGACACCTGGTTCACCGACTGGCGGGCACTGGACCCGGCAGAGCGCGGCATCATGCGGTCCTACACGGTCCGCGACACGCGTCCGGGCGAACTGGACGTCGACTTCGCGCTGCACATGGACGGCGCGTCCGGCCCGGCCGCGCGCTGGGCCGCCGCCGCGACCGCAGGCGACCGCGTCACCGTCCTCGGCCCGACCGGCCCGGACAACGGCGGCTACGACTTCCGCCCGCCGGACGGCTCGCCGGTGGTGATCGCGGGCGACCTGACCGCGCTGCCCGCCGTCGCCGGGAACCTCGCCTGGCTGCCCGCCGGGACGCCCGCGCAGGTCTGGATCGACGTCCCGCACCCGGGCGACCGGCAGGACCTGCCGACCGCCGCCGACGCGCACATCACCTGGGTCTCCCCCGGCGGCCTCGTGGACGCCGTCCGCGCGGCGGCGATCCCGGACGGCGCCTACGCGTGGATCGCCGGCGAGTCCGCCGTGGTCAAGGCACTGCGCCGGCACCTGGTCAAGGAGCGCGGCCTGCACCGCCGCGCCGTCTCGTTCACCGGCTACTGGCGCCGCGGCGCCACCGAAGAGGACCTCCTGGCCGAGTTCGAGGCCGGCGAAAGCCCCGCCACCGCCGAGTGAGCCGGTCAGGGGGCGGTGAGGATGCCGTGTTCCAGGGCGGCCATGACCGCGGCGGTTCGGTCGGAGACGCCCAGTTTGGTGAAAATGCGCAGCATGTGCGTCTTCACGGTCGCCTGGCCGATGTAGAGGCGGGCGCCGATCTCGGCGTTGGTGAGGCCCTCGGCGACCAGGGCGAGCACCTCCGACTCCCGCGCGGACAGGACGGGCGGCGGGGGCGCCCCGGCCGCCGCCGTCAGCCGCGCCGACACCTCGGGCGACAGGACGCGGCGGCCCGCCGCGACGTCCCGGACCGCGGCGGCGAGGTCCGCCCGGGACGCGTCCTTCAGCAGGTAGCCGGCGGCGCCGGCCTCGATGGCACGGACGATGTCGGCGTCGTCCTGGAAGGTCGTCAGCACGAGGATCCGGTGGCCGGGCAGCCGCTCGATCGCGCTGACGCCGTCCCCCGACGGCATCCGCAGGTCCATCAGGATGACGTCGGGGCAGACGCCGGGCACCACGGCGACGGCCTCGTCGCCGGACGCCGCCTCCGCCGCGACCTCGATGTCGGCCTCGGCCGCGAGCATCCCGCGCAGCCCCTCCCGGACGATCGGATGGTCGTCGACGATCATGACGCGGAGCACGGCACCTCCGCCGCGACGGTGGTGCCGTCCTCGCCGGTGACGGTGAACGTCCCGCCGACCTGCTCGACCCGGCCCCGCATCCCGCGCAGCCCGAACCCGCGCTCGACCTCGCCCGGAGCGAACCCGCGCCCGTCGTCGGCGACGGTCAGCCGTACCGCGTCGCCGTAGGACAGCGTGACCCGCGCCTTCTCGGCGCCCGAGTGCTTGCGGACGTTCGCGAGCGCCTCCTGCGTCACCCGCAGCAGGACGATCTCCACCGCGTCCAGGGGCCGCGGCTCACCCTCGACGATCAGGTCGGCGGGCAGGTCGAAGTCGCGGGCCATCCGCCGCAGCGCCTCCACCAGCGAGTTCCCGTCCAGCGCGGGCGGCGCCAGCGCCGCGACCAGGCCCCGCGTCTCGGCCAGGTTCTCGCGCGCCGAGCGGGCCGCCAGCTCCAGGTGCCGGTTGGGCCCGGTCTCCGCCTCCGCCGCCTGGAGCAGCATCGTGATGGAGGTGAACCCCTGCGCGATCGTGTCGTGGATGTCGCGGGCCAGCCGCTCCCGCTCGGCGAGCACGCCCGCCTCCCGGCTCACCTCGGCCAGCTCGTCCCGCGTCCGGTCCAGCTCCTCGATCAGCCGCAGCCGCTCCCGGTTCTGGCGGCCGAGCCGTCCGATGAACACGGCGAGCAGGACGCTGCACGCGAGGGCCGCCGCGACCACCACGACCGTGATCGGGGAGCCCGCCCCGGACTCCGCCAACCCCATCGCGACCGGCCCGGAGAACAACGCGAGCATCAGCGCGAAGCCGCGGGCCGACCCGTACATCATGTAGACCTGCGGCGCCAGCGCGGCCAGGCCCGTCGCCGTCACCGGCGCGAGCAGCGTCGCGGGCACGAACATGCAGATCAGCGCCGCCGCGTAGAGCCTGCATCCGGGCCGCGGCACCTCCTGCGACCGCAGCGCCTTCCGGCCGACCGCGACGTAGGCCAGGCTCAGCAGGACGAGCAGCCCGATCGCGGCGGCCCTGCGTCCGGGCGGCAGGTCGTCGGCGGCCGTCGCGGCGACGGTCCCGACGAGCACCATCGCGAAGTAGCCGTCCCAGAACGGATACGAGCGCTGCCAGACGTTCTCCGCCCGCGCCGCCGCCGGATCACCGGTCACGTCCCGCTCACACTCGCCCACCCGTCCGCTGTCCACCGATCGGTGGATACTACTGCCCGCCAGGTCGCAGCATCATTATGGCCGTGCTCACGACGTCCGCCCAGCGCGCCCTCTCCCCCCGTGCCGGCGGCCACGACACTCGCCCGACCGAAGGGAAGCACTGATGCACGCCAAGGACGCCGAACTCGCCGACGCCCTGACCGGGCAGCTCGGCGGGGAGAAGATCGTCGCGGCCGCCTACGCCAGGGTCGACACCGCGCTCGGCCCGGCGCGGATGCTGTCGCCGCTCGGCAACTACCTGATCGCCAGGCCGGCCGCCCGCGCGGCCGCGAGGAGGATGACCGAGGAGACCGACGTCCCCCTCGACGCCGCGGTCGTCTTCGGCCTCAGCGACGGCGCCCTGCACGTGTGGGCCGCCGACCCGATGCTCAACCGGGTCGGCGAGCACCTCGGCCGGATCCCGCTGGAGCGCATCGCGTCGATCGAGGTCGAGAGCGGCCGGAGTTGGCAGCCGGTCACGATCGCCATGGCCGACGGGAAGAGCATCGAGCTTGAGGGCCGGGGCTCCATCCACGCGGTCGCGGCCGAATTCGGCAAGCGCAAGGCCGGATAGCCGTCCTCAGTCGCCGGCGGTCTCGTCCAGGACGAGGTGGCCCGGGTCGACCGCGCCGGCCCGGTAGGCGGCGCCGCCGATGGTCTGGGCGGCGACCGGGGCGGTGATCAGCTGGAAGACCGCGACCAGCAGCAGCGGGGTCGCGGCGGTGACGGACCCGGCCTGCGGCGCCACCCCGGCGAGGACGAGGACGAGCCCGATGGTCTGCGGCTTCGTCGCCGCGTGCAGCCGGGTGAGCAGGTCGGGGAACCGCAGGACGCCGAGCGCGCCCACCGCGCAGAAGGCGGCGCCGAGGGGCAGCAGGACGGCGGAGACGATGTCGCCGGGGCTCATCCGCCCGCCTCCCGCTGCGCCGCGAGGCGGGCCGCGGTGACCGATCCGACGAAGCCGAGCAGCGCGATGACCACCAGGATCGCGGCGTGCGCGGGCTCGCCCCAGACGGCCGCGTGCACCGCGATGCCGCAGACCAGCAGGACCGACAGCACGTCCACGGCCATGATCCGGTCGAAGGTGCTCGGACCCTGGACCAGCCGCGCGGCCGTCATCAGGACGGCCGCGCCCAGCAGGGCCATGGTCACGGCGTAGACGACGCTCATCGTTCCTCCGGTCGTGTGTCGTCGGGTGTTACGAGGGCCCGCATCAGCCTGCGCTCCGTGCCGAGCACCCCGTCGCGGGCGGCGCCGGCCTCCCGCGGGCTCCGGACCGGCATGGCGTGGATGCGCAGGATCGACCTGTCCCAGTCGAGGTCGACGAGCAGTGTGCCGGGGCGCAGCGAGATGCTCGTCGTTACCGCCAGCAGGATGATCTCGGAGCGGGACCGGGCGTCGACCTCGATGATGGCGCCCTGGATCCGGCGCGGCGCGCGCAGGGCGTGCCAGCCGATCACGATGCTGGACGCGACCAGGTCCCACGCGAACTCCAGCGCCGCCTCGGCGAGGCGCACCGGCCTGACGCGGGCGGCCAGCGGCACGACCGGCAGCCGGCTGACCGCGTACGCGAGGACGACGGCGATGACACCGCCGATCACGGTGAGCGCGTCGATCCGCCCCCACAGCAGCAGCCAGACCGCGAGCAGCCACCCGGCCATGCCCAGCCGGGACCCGGTCCTGCGGAGCGCGGCGTTCACGGGCTCCTCCCGTCCAGGACGGCGTGCCGGTAGGCGGACCGGTCCACCAGGTCGGCCGCGGCACGGTGGCTCCAGGACGCGAGCGGGCCGGCGAGCACCGCGATGAGGAGCCCGCCCACGACCATGAAGGCGGTCACGGCCTGCATGGCCCGCACGCCGCCCCGCGTGTAGGACTCGGTCGCGGGCGGTTCCCCGGCGTCCTCGGGGCGGGGGCGCCAGAACCCGAGCGTCCAGATCCGGGCCATCGCCATGAGGGTGAGGAGGCTCGCCACCACCGCGACGCCCGTCACCGCGTACGCCATGGGACGCCCCGACCCGAGGCCCGCCTGGAACAGCGCGAGCTTCGCGACGAAGCCCGAGGACGGCGGCACGCCGCTCACGCTCATCGCGGGGATGAAGAACAGCACGGCGATGAAGGCGGACAGGCGCGCCAGGCCGCCGAGCCGCCGCAGCGACGTCTCCCCCGTGTGCGCCTGCATCAGGTCGCTGACGAGGAACAGCGTCGCCTGCACGACGATGTGGTGGACGAGGTAGAGGATCGCCCCCGTGAGCCCGGCGACGTTGAACAGGGCGAGGCCGAACAGCATGTAGCCGATGTGGCCGACGAGGGTGAACGAGAACACCCGGTGGATGTCGTCGTGCGTCAGCGCGCCGAGCGTGCCCAGGAGCATCGTCGCGGCGGCGAGGACGAGCATCACCCACGACCCGTGCTCGCGGGGGAACACCAGCGTCTCCACGCGGATGAGCGCGTAGACGGCGGCCTTGGTGAGCAGCGCGGCGAACACCGCGGTGACCTTGGTGAGCGCGACCGGGTAGCTGTCGGGCAGCCACAGGTGCATCGGCGCGATCGCGCCCTTGATCCCGAACACGACGAGGAACAGCAGGCCGAGCGCGGTCCGGGTGGCGGCCGGCAGCTCCGGGACGCGGGCCGACAGGTCGGCGAGGTTCACCGTCCCCGCCGCCGCGTAGGTCAGGCCGAGCGCGGTGAGGAACATGATCGAGGACGTGAGGCTGACCACCGTGTACGTCATGCCGGCCCGGACGCGCTCCGCCGTCGGCGTCAGCGTCATCAGGACGTAGCTCGACGCCAGCATGACCTCGAACGCGACGAACAGGTTGAACAGGTCCCCGGCGAGGAAGACCAGCGACACCCCGGCGGTCAGCGCGAGGTAGGCGGGATGGAACACGCCCGGCTCGCTGCGCCGCTCCAGCCCGCCGGCGCCCTCCGCCACGGCGTGCAGCATGATCGCCAGCAGCACGGTGGCGGACACCACGAGCAGCAGCGCCGACAGCCGGTCGACGACCAGCGTGATGCCGAACGGGGCCGCCCATCCCCCGATCTGGACGGCGATGATCCCGTCCCGGGCCACGGCGGCGAGCAGCGCCACGGCCGCCGCCACCACACCGGCGCCGACGAGCGGCGCGAGGATCCGCAGCCACGCCTTGCGGCGCCGGCTGGCCATCGCGAGCGCCGCCCCCAGCAGCGGCAGGACGAACGGCAGCGGGACGAGCACGTTCACGCGCCGTCCCCCTCCGGCTCGTCCTGCTCCAGGGGGTCCCGCTCCTCCGGCGGGACGTCCCATGGCTCGTCGCGGTGGTGCTCGGCGCAGATCCGGCGGTCCTCGACGTCGTCCTGCACCTCGTCCTCGCCGAGGAGCCGGCGGCTGCGGTAGGCCATCGCCAGCAGGAACGCCGTCACGCCGAAGGTGATCACGATGGCGGTGAGCGCCATGGCCTGCGGCAGCGGGTCGGCCATCGTCCGCGCGGATCCGCCGCCGAGCAGCGGCGGCGCCCCCGCGGCCCCGCCCGCCAGCAGCAGGACGAGGTTGGCGCCGTGCCCGAGCAGCATGAAGCCGACCACGACGCGGATGAGGGACCGCTGCATCAGCAGGTCGAACCCGGTCGCGAACAGCACGGCGACGGTGACGACGAGGACGAGCGCGGGCCCGGTCATGGCCGCTCGCTCCCGTCCGGGACGTCCTCGTCCTCCAGGCTCGCGCCGAGGGTGGTGAGGATCGTCAGCACCAGCCCGAGGACGAGGAGGTACACCCCGATGTCGAAGAACAGGCTGGTCGGGACCTCGATCTCGCCGGCGAGGGGCAGCGCCGCATGCCAGACCGTCCCGTGCAGGAACTCGCCGCCGGCCCACCCGGCGGCGCCCGTGGCGACCGCCAGCCCCAGCCCGCCGCCGATCAGCGCGCTCGGACGCACCGGCAGCGCGGTCGCCAGTTCGCGCCGCCCGCCCGGCAGGTAGCGCAGGACGAACGCCATGCCCGCCACGAGCCCGCCCACGAATCCGCCGCCCGGACGGCCGTGCCCCGCGATGAGCAGGTAGAGCGAGAACACCAGGATCGTCGGGCCGAGCAGCCGGGCCGCGACCTCCAGCAAGACCGAGGACCCGCCGAGCGGCGGCGTGCCCGGGGTCGCCAGCCAGCGGCTCCGCCCCTCGGGTTCGCCGCCGGACGGTTCGGGCCGCCGCCGGCCGCTCGTCACCAGCCCGACGACGCCCATCGCCGTCACGCCCAGCACCGCGATCTCGCCGAGGGTGTCGAGGGCCCGGACCTCGACGATGATCATGTTGACGACGTTCCCGGCGCCCTCCGCGATCGCGAGCCGGGTGTTCCCCGGCCCCACCGGCCGGGTGTCGCGGCTGAGCGCCGCCACCACCAGGAACACGGCGACGAACCCGCCCAGGCACGTGCTGACCAGGCCGGTCGCGACCCGGCCCGGGAGCCGCCTGCGCCGCGGCGGGTACCGCTCCGGCAGCCGCCGCAGCACCAGCACGAGCATGATCAGCGACAGCGTCTCCACGACCAGCAGGGTCAGCGCGAGGTCGGGGCCGCCCTGCGCCACGAAGAGCCCGCCCGTCGCGTAGCCGGTCCCGGCGAGCAGCAGCGCGGCCGACAGCCGGCGCCGGGCCCGCAGCGCCGCCAGCGCGCAGACGATCACGACGACGGCGAGGACGGGCTGCACGGGGTCGTCCCATGCCCGCAGGTCTGCGGCCGCGAGGTCCGGCCCCTGTCCCCGGACGAGGCCGGCCGCCAGGGCCGTGCCCGGTACGACCAGCACCATCGCGCCGATCACGCCGAGGTAGACGGGCAGCGAGCCGATCTGCACGCGCTTCGTGACCGCGTGCGCCCCGGCGAGGATCGCCTCGACCACGCCGTCGTAGTCCCGCTGCGCGTTCAGGATCCGCCATCGCACGGGCCTGACCGGGAACGTCCGGCCTGCGATGAGGAACAGCGCGACGCCCAGCGCGACGGCCAGCGCGGACAACGCGATCGGCAGCCCGAGCCCATGCCAGAGGGCGAGCTTGTACTCCGCGTCCCCGGCCAGCGTGCCCGCGTACGGGCCCGCCGCCTTCTGCAGCGCACCGGGGACCACGCCCACCGCGAGGCCGGCGGCGGCCAGCACCACGACCGGCCCGTCCAGCCCCCAGTGGTCCCTCGGACGGGCGGCCGCCGCACCGCCGAAGGCGCCGTACAGGAAGCGGATGCCGTAGGCCACGGTCAGCGCCGATCCCGCCACGACTCCGGCGAGGACGGCGGCGTCCAGGCCGCCGTGGGCGAAGGCCTCCACGGCCGCCTCCTTCGCCACGAACCCGAGGAACGGCGGCAGCCCGATCATGGACGCCACGGCCGCCGCCGCCGCGACCGCGAGCACGGGCATGCGCCGCCACGCCCCCGACAGCCGGTCGGCGCGGCGCGTCCCCGTCTCGTGCTCCAGGGCGCCGACGGTCAGGAACAGCGGCGCCTTGAACAGGCCGTGGGCGAGGAGCAGGGCCGCACCCGCCAGCGCCGCCGTCCGCGTCCCGTCGCCCAGCAGGATCATGAGCAGGCCCAGCTGGCTGATCGTCCCGTAGGCGAGCAGGCGCTTCAGGTCGTGCTGCCGCAGCGCGATGACCCCGCCCGCCAGCAGGCTGAGCAGGCCGACCCCGATGACCAGCGGACGCCACACTCCGTCGCCCGCGAACGCCGGCGCCAGCCGCGCCACGAGGTAGACGCCCGCCTTCACCATGGCGGCGGCGTGCAGGTAGGCGCTCACCGGGGTGGGCGCCACCATCGCCGCGGGCAGCCACGCGTGCAGCGGCACCTGCGCCGACTTGGCGAACGCGCCCAGCAGGACCAGCACCATCCCGGTCCGCGCCGCCGCGCCCCCGGGCGGGTCGGCGACCAGCGCCGAGATCCGGTACGTCCCGGCGGCCTGGCCGAGCAGGACGAACCCGGCGAGCATCACCAGCCCGAACGCGGTCGTCATCAGCAGCGCCTGCGTGGCGGCCCGCCGGTCCTCGGCCCGCTCCGGCCGCGTCACCCCGATGAGGACGAACGAGCTGAGCGTCGTCAGCTCCCAGAACACGTACAGGACGAGCAGGTTGTCTGCGAGCACCAGCCCGGTCATCGCCCCCGCGAACGCCACGAGCGTCCCGACCAGCAGCCGCTCGGACCGCTCGAAGTACCAGCCCGCGTAGCACAGGACGACCGCGCCGACTCCCCCGACCAGGAGCAGCATCAGGACGGACAGCGCGTCCAGCCGGAAGTCGATCGTGAGCCCGAGGTCGGGCGCCCAGTCCAGCCGCGCGGTGAGATCGCCCCGGCCGGCCCGCGTCGCGGCCCACCCGGCCGTCGCCGCGGGGAGCACCGCCGCGGCGCACGCCATCGCCCGCCGGTGCCGTCCGAGCGCCCAGGGCACGGCGACGGCGACGACGGCATAGGCGAGAACCAGCGTCAGCATGCCGCCCGCAGCCCCCCTCAGCAAGGCACGTCGCATGCCGATCTACCCGGTCACCGTCCGCGAAACGGCCTGCTCCCACCCCGGCGGGACGGCCGATAAGAGTTCGATAACGGACATCCCTAGCGTGATCAGCGTTCATGCACCCGAGCGGGGAGAAAGGGATGCACAAGGCACGGATCATCGTGGGCGCGCTCGCGGCCGGGACCGCACTGGGGGCCGTCCCGGCGGGGGCCGCGGCGTGGGCGGACGGCGGGCCCGGCGCGAGCCCGAAGGCCGCCTGCTGGACCGACGCGAAGATCGACGGCAAGCAGTGGGTGCGGACGTTCGACAAGGCGTTCGCCAACCCCAACTACCTCAAGTGCGGCTCGCCCGTCGGCTACCTCTACCAGGGGTCGAACTACGTCTACTGCAAGAAGTGGGGCCAGGTGCACGACGGCGCGTACGGCACCAACCACTGGTGGCTGTACACCGACCTCGACCAGGGCTCCAAGCGCGGCTGGGTGTCCGCCTACTTCCTGACCGGACCCGGCAACGGCGACGACAAGGCCGTGGACGTCAACGGCAAGACCATCAAGACCTGCTCCAAGGTCTACTGAGCAAGCGACGGGGAGAAGGATGAACAGAATCAGAACGGGCCTGCTGACCGGCGCGGTGGTGGCGGGGGCCCTCACCGCCATGGCGCCGTCGGCCGCGATGGCCGCCGCCAAGAGCACGGACGGCACCTGCCCGAAGGGCGACGTCTGCGTCTGGAGCGGCAAGAACGCCACCGGCACCCGCTGCAACTGGACCGGCGACGACCCCGACTGGCAGGGCGGCGACGTCCGCTGCCGGCCGTACGGCTTCAAGGTCAACAGCATCTGGAACAACGGCTACACCAGCGACCCGTACAACAAGGTCCGGTTCTACAAGTACGCGAACTACGGGACCCAGCTCTACGACCCGGTGTCGGTGACCTCGGCCCCGGTCAACGCCGCGAGCGTCTCCATCCGCTCGCACAAGTGGTCGAAGTAGGAGGCGGCATGAACAAGGTCCGCATCACCGTCGCCGGCATGGCCGTCGCCGGGCTCGCCACCGTCCTCGCCCCCGTCGCGGCCCAGGCCGACACGGGCGCCGCGGCCTGGCAGGGCTCCTGCGCGAAGGGCGACTTCTGCGTCTGGAGCGGCAAGGACGGCACGGGAACCCGCTGCGCCTGGAACGGCGACGACCCCGACTGGTACGGCGGCAGCGTCCAGTGCAAGCCCAAGTTCCTCGTGGCCTCGTACTGGAACAACGGCTACACGGGCTCGTACAGCAAGGTCAAGGTGTACACACTCGCCAACTACAAGTACTACTGGGGCACCATTTCCGCCGGAAAGCGGGCCAACTTCTGGGAGGGCCAGCCAATGGGCTCCCACAAGTGGGTGAACTGACCCCATGACCGAAAGGCCGCCGGGCGCACCCGGCGGCCTTTCGCCATCAGCAGGAACGAATGACGCGCACCGTCCCGGCGGTGCGCCGCCATCGGAGGGCCCGCCCGCGCGGCCCGGCGCAGTACCGGACACCGGGCGGCTGCGTCGACGGGTCGTCCCGCAGGATGGCCGTCTGCAGATCCCGCAGTTCGCGGCCCGGCTCCAGGCCCAGCTCCTCGTCCAGCCTGCGACGCCCCTCCTGGAACACATCGAGGGCCTCACTCGTCCGCCCGGCCCGCGCCAGCGCCAGCATGAGCAGGGCCCGCAGCCGCTCCCGGTACGGGTGCTCCCCGACCGGCCCCATGAGGTCGCCGACCAGCTGATGGTGGCGTCCGAGCGCCAGCTCCACCTGCGCCACCTCTTCAAGGGCGGTCAGCCGCAGCTCCTCCCACCGGAGCGCCCCCGTTTCGATGGGCTCACGGCGGAGCCCCGCGAGCACCGGCCCGTCCCAGAGCGCCAGCGCCCCGCGATAGAGGCCGGCGGCCGCGGCCGGCCGCCCCTCCCCGGCCCGCAGCCGCGCCCCCGCGATCCGCTCCTGCGCGTCGAGGGCGTCGATCGTGCCCGCCTCCGCCGGGATCCGGTACCCCGGCCGGACGGTCTCGATCACATGCCCCGCGCAGCCCGCCTGCCGGAACGCCCGGCGCAGCCCGGACACCGCGATGGCGACCTGGGTCCGCGCGGACGCCGGCGGCCGCTCCGGCCAGACCACGTCCACGAGCCGGTCGACCGGCACCGGCCGGTCCGGTTCCAGCAGCAGCGCCGCCAGCACCAGCCGCGACCTGCGCCCTCCGAGGTCGACGGCCTCGCCGCGCACACCGGCGCGCAGCGCCCCCAGAATCCGAAAACTCACGCGATCCGTCACCCGTCGCGTCACCCTTTCCTTTGACGGTCGTCGCGGGGTGCAGTGTGCGGGGTGCCCCCAGCACGTTAGACAGCGGATCGCCGGGAAGGTTGGGCGCGACCCGTTCTGAACGTTCAGAACGGCAGAACCGCAGGTCAGCAGCGTCGCGTGATCGCCGGATCGGGCGCGTCCTCGACCTTCAGGTCGGACGCGGGAACGTACCCCCACCCGTTCAGCTCGGGCATTCTGGTCGCCCGGTCGCCTTGCGTGTAGTACCAGATGTCGTTGCCGCCGGAATGCGGCCGGCCGCGCGTCCAGCAGATGAACCAGCTCGGATCGGTCTCCAGCACGGCGATCTCCGTCCCGAACCCCGCCTCCTGGTACACGGCGACGCGCGGCCGATTCGGACACTGAAAAAGATGGTCCCAGCTCCGCTTCATCCGCGAGTCCTCGATCGTGCCGCTCACTCGCTGGCATCCCTCAGAGCCGCCCGCACCCCCCACGAC
>NZ_SMKY01000149.1 GCF_004349235.1 Actinomadura darangshiensis
GACCGCTGCCTGCCCGGCCTCTCGCCCGGCATCGGCGCAGAGCCGGGGCGTCCTGCTGGCGGGCGCCGGCGCGCTGGCGGTGCCGGTGCTCGCGGCCGTGATCGCCGCCGTGGTCTTCTGGCCGGACTCGTCCGGCGCCTCGTCCCGCGACGGGGCCGGCCCGGAAGCCTCCGCGGCCGGCGCGCAGAGCTCCGGCGCTTCGGGCAACCGGGCGGCCTCCGGGCAGCGGCCGTCGCCGACGCGGTCGTCCGGCAAGGAGAAGGGCGCCCACGGCAAGAGTCCGAGCGCCAAGCCGGGGGAGGGCAAGGCAAGCCAGGGACGGTCGGGCTCCGGTTCGAGCGGTTCGGGCGGCGGCGGGACCAGTGGCGGCGGCAGCGGTGGTGGCAGTGGTGGCGGCGGCACCTGCCCCATGGTCAGCGCCAGCACCTCAAGGATCTCGATCAGCGGCCGCTACGACAGCAGCCACTTCAACGGCAGCATCTACACCGCGATCACGCTCAAGGGACCGGGCAACTTCAGCTACGACGTCCTGATGGACGGCGCGAACGATTCGTCGGTCAGCAACCAGCCCGGACGCCCCGACACGAGCCAGTCGGGGTGGCGGCCCTGGGGGTCGGGGAGCAGCCACGTGATCACGGTGAAGATGTACTCGCCGGTCAGCGACCAGAAGAGCCTCACGGTCCGCCGCTGCTGACGTCCGCGTGGAACGGGCCGCGGCGGCGGATATCGTGGCGGCATGCCCAGCCAGACTCCCGCCTCCGCACCCGGCCGCCGCCGCGACGAGCTGCGCGACTTCCTGCGCACCCGCCGCGCCCGGCTCACCCCCGCCGACGTCGGCATGCCCGACGGCGGGCGCCGCCGCACGCCGGGACTGCGCCGCGAGGAGGTCGCGGTGCTCGCCGGGGTCGGGGTGTCCTGGTACACGTGGCTGGAGCAGGGCCGCGACATCAAGGTGTCCGGGGACGTGCTCGACGCGATCGCCCGGGCGCTGCGGCTGGACGGCGCCGAGCGCGAGCACCTGTACCTGCTCGCCGGGCTCAACCCGCCGCAGGCCGAGGCGGGCCCCGCCGTCCCGATCACGCCGGAGCTGCGGCGGCTGCTGGACGCGTGGTCGCCGCGGCCGGCCTACGTCCGCGACCGGCTCTGGAACTTCGTCGCGATCAACGACTCCGCCCGCGAGGTGTTCGGGTACGGCGACACCGACCACAACTGCCTGGTCACGTTCTTCACCAACGTCCGGTACCGGTCGATGCACACGCACTGGTCCGCCGCCGCGCCCGGCGTCGTCGCGCGGTTCCGCGCGGACGTCGCCCGCTACCCCGACGACCCCGGGTTCGACCGGCTCGTCGCGGACGTGCTGGCGGTCAGCCCGGAGTTCGCCGAGCTGTGGCCGCGCCACGAGGTGAGCTCGGGCACGCAGGCCGTCAAGGGGATCAGGCACCCGGAGGCGGGCGAGCTGGTCTTCGAGGGCACGCTGCTGCCGCTGGCCGACCGTCCGGGCCACCATCTGGTGCTGCACAACCCGCGGCCCGGCACCGGCACGCAGGAGCGGCTGGAGAAACTGATGGCGCGTCGCGGCCTGGCCGCCGCGAGCTGATCATCTTTAGGGTGGTGGTGCCACACCCGGGATGAACGGAGTCTGTCTACCCTCCGGCCCGTCCTGCACGATCGTCCTCAGTACGAGAACCACGAGAGGACGATCATGAAGACGCGCGATTTCGCCGGGACGCGGGTGGGTGCCGTCGGGCTGGGCTGCATGGGGATGAGCTGGGCCTACAGCGAGTCGGAGCGCGACGACGACAACTCCGTCGCGCTGATCCGCGAGGCGCTCGACCTCGGGGTGACGTTCCTGGACACGGCGCAGCCCTACGGCGACGGCCACAACGAGGCGCTCGTCGGCCGGGCCCTCGCCGGACGCCGGGACGAGGCGGTCGTCGCCACCAAGACGGGCCTGGTCGTGGAGTCGATGGCCACCCGGAACATCGTCCGGAAGGGTACGCCGGAGCACGTCAAGGCGTCCGCCGAGGACAGCCTCCGCCGGCTCGGCACGGACGTGATCGACCTCTACTACCTGCACCGGGTCGATCCGGACGTGCCGCTGGCCGACACCTGGGGCGCGATGGCCGAGCTGGTCGCCGAGGGCAAGGTGCGCAGGCTGGGCCTCTCGGAGGTCGGCGTCGCGCAGGCCGCAGAGGCGCACGCGGTCCACCCGGTGGCGGCGATCCAGTCGGAGCTGTCGCTGTGGACCCGCGACGCGATGGGCGCGCCGGGCGGGATGGCGGGCGCCCTTCCGGGCGACGACGGCACGGGGGAGGGGCCCGGCGACGTCGTCGGCTGGTGCGCGGCCAACGGTGCCGCGTTCGTACCGTTCTCGCCGCTCGGCCGTGGTTTCCTCACCGGGACGGTCACCGCCGCCGACTTCGAGGACACCGATTACCGCGGCGCCAATCCTCGTTTTCAGGAGAACGCGCTGAAGGCCAACCTCCGCATCGTCGACGTCGTGAAGGCGGTCGCGGCGCGCCACGACGCCACGCCGGCGCAGGTCGCCATCGCCTGGACGCTCGCGCAGGGCGAGCACGTCATCCCGATCCCCGGAACCAAGAAGCAGCGCTACCTGCGCGACAACGCCGGCGCCGCCGGCCTTGACCTCACCGAAGCCGACCTGGCCGAGCTGGACGGCGTGCCCGCGGCCGTTGGAGGGCGTTACTGATGAAGGCCGTCACCATTCCCGAGTTCGGCGGCGCGGACGTGCTGCGCCGCGCCGACGTGGAGGTCCCCGAGCCGGGGCCGGGGCAGGTGTCCATCGACGTCGCGTACGCGGGGGCGAACTTCGCCGAGGTCCTGTACCGGCAGGGCGTCGTGGACGTGCCGCTGCCGTTCGTGCCCGGCATCGAGGTGTCCGGTCGTGTCCGCGCGGTCGGGCCCGACGTCGAGGGACTGCGCAGGGGCCAGCCCGTCGCCGCGCTCACGATCGTGGACAGCGGCGGCTACGCCGAGGCGGTCGTCACCTCCGCCGATCTCGTCGCCCCGCTCGACGGCCTGGACCTGAGGCTGGACGTCGCGGCGGCGGTCCCGTCCAACAGCACGACCGCGTTCCTCGTCCTGGACCGCGTCGCGCGCATCGAGCCGGGCGAGACCGTGCTGGTGCACGCGGCGGCCGGGGGAGTGGGCAGCCAGCTCGGCCAGGCCGCCCGGCTGCTCGGCGCGGGACGGGTCGCGGGCACGGTCGGCGGGCCCGCGAAGATCGAGACCGCGCGCGGGTTCGGCTACGACGACGTGGTGCTCCGCGGCGACCTGCCCGGCGAGGTCGCCGGCCTCACCGGCGGGCGCGGGTTCGACATCGTCGTGGACATGGTCGGCGGCCCCGCCCGGCGCACCAGCCTGGACGCGCTCGCCCCGATGGGCCGGATGGTCGTGATGGGCAACGCGTCCGGCGCGGACGACGTGGGCGTGCCGGCGAACGAGCTGTGGTTCGCGAACAAGACCGTGTCCGGGTTCAACCTCGCCGCGTTCGCGGGCGTCGCACCGGCCGAGGTGGGGCGCGCGCTGCGCCGCGCGGTCGCCGCGGCGGCCTCCGGCGACCTGCGGCTCCAGGTCGAGGCGATGCCGCTGGAGCAGGCCGCCGAGGCGCACAGGCGCATCGAGTCGGGCTCCACGACCGGCAAGCTCGTCCTCGACGTGAGCGGCTGACCCTCACACCGCGACTACCGTCAGTGCCTCTCCGAGGCCGGGGTGTGTGCGGCAAGGGAGAGCAGTTCGTCGACCGTCCACTGGTCGTAGGCGTGCTCGCCGTACTTGGCCGCCACGACGCGGCCGTCGCCGCCGATCAGGAAGTCGGCCGGGAGCCCGAAGCGCCCGCCGTCCGGCCGCGGCTTCGGCGCCCGCTCCCGGCCTCGGGCGATCTTCCAGGTGCCGACGGCGGCGGCCTTGGCGACCGTCCACCAGACGCGCGGGTCGAGGAGGGCGCGGCGCGCCGACTCGACGCCGAACTCCGCGTACAGCCGCTTGCGCGGGTCGCCGATCACCGCGAACGGCAGACCGCCGACGTGCTCGCGCAGTTCCTCGGCCGCCGAGTGGAAGACGACGACCTCGCGGATCCCCGCGGCCTCGATCTCGTCGTGCCGGACGGTGATCGAACGCAGGTGCAGGTTGCAGATCGGGCAGCCCGCGAAGCGGCGGAACTGCAGGTGGACGAGCCGGCCGGGATCGGGGACGGCGACCGGCGGGCCGCTGACCGGGGTCAGCTCCCTCGCCGGGACGCCGGAACCTGGTGCGAGACGCATGCGCCCTCCTTTAAGCGTATGGCGTACACCTACGATCGTAAGCGTATGCCGTACGCTGTCAAGCGCCATGCCTCGACCACGCTCGCTGAGCACCGGGAAGCTCGCCGGAGCGGCACTCGCCGTCATCGACCGGGACGGGCTCGCCGGGCTGTCCATGCGCGCCGTCGCCAAGGAGCTGGGGACGAGCACCATGGCGCTCTACCGGTACGTGCGCGACCGCGAGGAGCTGGAAGGCCTCGTCGTCGACCTCGTCTACGCCGAGGTCGATCCGGCGCCGCCGTCCGAGGGGACGTGGGACGCGCGGATCGAGGCCATGGCGCTGCGGCTGCGGGACGCGTTCGGCGCCCATGCGGCGATCATGCCGCTTACGCTCACGCACCGGCACGACTCGACCGGGTCGCTGTGCTGGGGCGAGACGGTCGCCGGCATCCTCGCCGGCGCGGGCATCACCGGGCCGCGCGCCGCCATCGCGCTGCGCGCCCTGCTCGCCTACATCGTCGGCGCGATCCAGCTGGAGCACCTGGGCTCGCTGTCAGGGGAGGGCACGGACGTCATCGCGGCGCTGCCCGCCGGCGAGTTCCCCCACATGGCTGAGACCGCGCGGCACGCCCGCCGCATCGGCCCCGACGAGGAGTTCCGCGCGGGACTGGCGGCCGTGCTGCGCGGCCTCGCTGAACCGGGCTAGCGCGCCAGGAGCGCCTGCTGCGCCGCGATGGCCTCGGCGGCCTGCGCCACGATCCCGTCGATCAGCTCGCCGCAGCCCGGCAGGTCGTCGATGACGCCGACGACCTGGCCGGACGCCATCACGCCGAGGTCGGGGCGGCCGTCCACCATGGCCGCCTTCAGCAGCATCGGGGTGTTGGCGGCCATCAGGACCTGCGACCACGACAGGTCCTTGCCGTGCTTCATCGCCTTCCCGTCGGCGACCATCTCCCGCCACGACATGCCGGACAGCTTCTTGAACCGGGCGCCGTTGCGCAGCGCCCGGACGAGCCCGCCGACCCGGCCGGACCCCTCCAGGGTGTCGACCAGCTCGCTGCGCAGCACCCGGTGCGGCATCCCGTCCACCTGCCGCGTCACCACGGTCTCGCCGGTCCCCAGGTACACCTGCTTGACCGCGTCCGGCACCGAGCTGTCGGACGTCAGCAGGAACCGGGTGCCCATCGCGACGCCGGCCGCCCCGTAGGCGAGCGCGGCGGCAAGGCCGCGCCCGTCGAAGAAGCCTCCGGCCGCGATGACCGGGATGTCGACGGCGTCCACGACCTGCGGGAGCAGCAGCGTGGTGGCGACGGCGCCGGTGTGCCCGCCGCCCTCGCCGCCCTGCACGAGGACGGCGTCCGCGCCCCAGCCCGCCACCTTCTCCGCGTGCCGGCGGGCGCCGACGGACGGGATCACGACGAGCCCGGCGTCCTTGAGCTTGGCGATCAGCTCCTTCTTCGGGGCCAGGGCGAACGAGGCGACCTTGACGCCCTCCTTGATCAGCAGGTCGATGCGGTCGCCCGCGTCGCCGGCGTCGGCCCGCAGGTTGACGCCGAACGGCGCGTCCGTGCGGTCCCTCACCTCGTGGATCGCGTCCGCGAGCTGGTCGAGGGTCATCGTCGCCGACGCCAGGATCCCGAGGCCGCCCGCGTTCGCCACCGCCGTGACCAGCCGCGGCCCGGCGACCCAGCCCATGCCGGTCTGGACGACCGGGTGCCGCACCCCGGCCAGCCGGGTCAGCGGCGTGTCGAGCACCTGCTCCATCAGGCGGGCACCTCTCTCTCGCGCAGCCCCTTCGGGTCGAGGACCTCGCGCATGATCCGCAGTTCCTCGCCGTCCGGCGGCCGCGTCTCGGGCACCTCGTCCGGCACGACCAGGTCGAAGCCGGTGGCGGCCGTCACGTCGCCGACGCCCACGCCGGGGTGGACGGAGCGCAGCCGCATCCGCCGGTCAGGGGTATCGAAGTCGAGCACGGCCAGATTCGTCACCACGGCGCGGATCTCGTGCGCGCCCCGGTCCCAGCCGACTCCGCTCACCATGTCGACCTTCTCGGTGAACACGCGCGTCGAGTGCTTCGGCACCCAGTAGCTCGTCGGGTTCAGCAGCGTGTTGCCGGGCCCGCCGCGCACCCCGAGGAGCTGCCGCTTCGGCTGCTCCCAGTCGCCAATGCAGGAGATGTTGGTGTTGCCGTGCGCGTCGATCTGGCTCGGCCCCATCACCACGTGCCGCCGCCCGTTCAGGACGAGCCACAGGTGGTCGCGGAACGGCAGCCAGCCCTCGGCGGTCTCGGCCGACCCGCCGAGCGGGACGGGCTCGGCGCTCAGCGACGGCCCGCCGTCGGTCGTCAGCAGGTCGGGCGCGAACGTCGCGCGCGCCAGCCGGGACCCCAGCATCGGGACGAACCCCGCGACCGCCGCCGCGACGATCTCCCCGTCGCCCCGGAACAGGTCCGCGCACGCGGCCGCGCACACCTCCGCGCGAGTGACGTCGCTCATCGGTTCTCCTCCCGCCAGACGCGGACGGCGTCCTGGTAGGCGGCCTCGTCGCCGGACAGGAAGCGGTCGCTGAACGCCGCCCACTGCTCCGGATCGGCCGCCGACTGCGCGTACAGCTTCTGGAACCGCTCGTCCCGCCCGAAGTCGGGGACGCAGTCGGTGAAGTGCGCTCCGTTCGGCGTCTCCACCACGCCCGTCACCTGCGCCCGGCTGATCAGCAGCGACTGCACCGGCCCCTCCTTGGCGAAGTCGGCCGTGTCGACGAGGCGCTCGCACGACACGTACGTCCGGGCGGCCGCCTTGGCGAACAGGTCGTCCATGTACGGGTCGGGGCCGAGGTACTGGGCGTTGCCGCGGGCGTCGGCGCGGTTCATGTGCACCAGTGCGACGTCCATGTTCAGGGCGGGGACGGCGACGAGTTCCTGGCCGTCCTCGTACGGCGACCGGATCGTCTTCAGCTCCGGGTTGACCTTCAGCACGTCCGAGCCGAGCCCGACCGGGGTGGGCAGGAACGGCAGCCGGTGCGCCGCCGCGTACAGCCCGAACATGAACATGCCCTCGTCGTACTCGGTCAGCTCGATCGACCCGGACTGCCGCGCCTGCCGGAAGTGCGGCTCCAGCGGGATCGAGTCCATGGTCACGAACGCGGTGACCAGGCGGCGGATCCTGCCCGCCGCGCACAGCAGCCCCACGTCCGGCCCGCCGTAGGTCACCACGGTCAGGTCGGTGACGGGGGAGCGCAGGATCGCCCGGACCAGGGCCATCGGCTTGCGCCGCGACCCCCAGCCGCCGATCCCGACCGTCATGCCGCTCTCCAGCGACGCGGCGACCTCCTCGGGCGACATCACCTTGCTCATTCGGCCCCCTTCGCGACGAAGGCGTCGCGGTGCTCGTCGCCCGCGCCGACGAGGTTCAGCTCGAACGTGAACCCCTGCTCGTAGCGGTAGCTGCGCTTGACGTCGATCGGATCGATCCCGTTGAGGGACTCCTTGGCGCGGCGGATCACGTACCGGTCCTTGGCGGCGATGCCCGCGGCGACCTCCATGGCCTTGGCGCGCAGCTCGTCCGCCGGGACGACCTCCAGCACCGAGCCGTGGTGGTGCAGCTCGTCCGCCGTGACGTTGCGGCACGTGTAGACCATCGCGCGCATCAGGTGCTGCGGGACGAGCCGCGCCAGATGCGTGGCGGCGCCGAGCGCGCCCCGGTCCACCTCGGGCAGGCCGAAGTAGGCGTCCTGAGAGGCGACGACGATGTCGGCGTTGCCGGCGAGGCCGATCCCGCCGCCGAGGCAGAAGCCGTGCACGGCGGCGACGACCGGGACCTCGCAGTCGTAGACGGCGGCGAACGCCGCGTAGCAGCCGCGGTTGGCGCCGACCAGGGCGGTGTGGCCGTCGCTGCTCTGCATCTCCTTGATGTCGACGCCCGCGTTGAAGCCCCGGCCCTCGGCCCGGAGCACGACCGCGCCGACCTCGGGGTCGCGGCCCGCCGCGACGACCGCGTCGGCCAGCTCGTACCAGCCCGCGACGGTCAGGGCGTTGACCGGCGGCGCGGCCACGACGATCTCGGCGACCCCGTCCTGGGTCGTGGTGGAGACTCCCATGCGCTACCTTTCCACCAAACATTTGTTAGAACAGAAGGTAGCAGCAGAGGGAGGCGGTATGTCACTGACGCTCGACCTGGGCGGCAGGACCGTCGTGGTGACGGGCGGGGTGCGCGGGGTCGGCGCCGGGATCAGCCGCGCCTTCCTGGAGGCGGGCGCCGACGTCGTCGCGGTCGCCCGGCGCGAGCCGGAGGCGGTCCCCGCGGCGGGCGGGCGCACCGCGCGGTTCGTCTCGCTGGACGTCCGCGACCCGGACGCCGTGCAGGACTTCGCCGACGGCCTCGACCACGCCGACGTGCTGGTCAACAACGCGGGCGGCGCCCCGTACCTGCCGGTGGCCGACGGCGGCCTGCGCACCCACCTGAAGATCATCGAGCTGAACCTGACCGCCCCGCTGATCATGGCGCGGGCGCTGCGGCGCAAGATCCTGGCCGCGGGCGGCGGCTCGGTGATCAACATCGGCAGCGTGAGCGGCGTCCGGCCGTCGCCCGGCACCGCCGCCTACGGTGCCGCCAAGGCCGGGCTGCACAACCTGACCCAGTCCCTGGCGGTCGAGTGGGCACCCCATATCCGGGTCAACACGCTGATCCTCGGCATGGTCCGCACCGAACTGTCGCACCTGCACTACGGCGACGAGAAGGGCATCGCGTCCGTGGCGGAGACCGTCCCGCTCGGCCGCCTCGCCGACCCCTACGACATCGGCGCGGCCTGCGTGTTCCTGGCGTCCGACCTGGCGTCCTACGTCACCGGCTCGTCGATGCAGGTGCACGGCGGGGGAGAGCGCCCCGCCTTCCTGGACGCCGCCACCGTCAACAAGGAGGACTCGCGATGATCTGCAAGGACCGGGTGGTCGCCGTCACCGGCGCCGGACGCGGGCTGGGCCGCGCGCACGCGCTGGAGTTCGCCCGGCAGGGCGCGCTCGTCGTCGTCAACGACCTCGGCGTCGCCCGGGACGGTACCGGCGACGCCTTCGGAGGCCCCGCGCACGAGGTCGTCCGGGAGATCGAGGCGCTCGGCGGCCGGGCCGTGGCCCACACCGGCGACATCGCCACCGACGAGGGCGCCGCCGCGCTCGTCGCCACGGCGGCCGAGGCGTTCGGGCGGCTGGACACGCTCGTCAACAACGCCGGGTTCCTGCGCGACCGGATGCTGGTCAACCTCGGCGAGGACGAGTGGGACGCCGTCATGCGCGTCCACCTCAAGGGCCACTTCCTGCCGCTCAAGCACGCCGGGCGGTACTGGCGGGGCGAGAGCAAGGCCGGCCGTCCCGTGGACGCCCGCGTCGTCAACACCTCGTCCGGCGCCGGGCTGCTCGGCAGCGTCGGCCAGGGCAACTACTCCGCCGCCAAGGCCGGCATCGTCGGGCTGACGCTCGTCGCGTCCGCCGAGCTGGGCCGCTACGGGGTGACCGTCAACGCGATCGCGCCCGCCGCCCGCACCCGGATGACCGAGGAGGTGTTCGCGCAGACGATGGCCGCCCCCGCCGAGGGCGAGTTCGACGCGATGGCGCCGGAGAACGTCTCGCCGCTCGTCGCCTGGCTCGGCTCCGCCGGATCCCGGGACGTCACCGGGCGGGTCTTCGAGGCCGAGGGCGGCAGGATCTGCGTGATGGACGCCTTCCGGCACGGCCCCGCGGCCGACAAGGGCGCACGCTGGGACCCGGCGGAGATCGGCGACGTCGTCAAGGACCTCCTGGCCAAGGCCCCGGCCGCCGAGCCGGTCTACGGAGCGGGCTGACCCGGCTCTCCCGGCCGGAAGGGGAATGTCACCGAACGCACCCTCATGATCGCGCGTCGTACTTGGACGGGGTGGAACACAGCCGACCAAGGGGGCACGGATGGGAAGGGGCCGGGAGCGTCCAGCGACGGAGAGACCCGCGCACGAGGGGACGCAGGCGTTCCTCATCGGGCCGGGCGGCGTCTCCGGGAGCAGAACGGCGGCGCGGGCCGGACGGAGCCGGCCGGCGGTGCCCCGTGCCGCCATCGTCTCCGCCGTCTGCACGGGGGCCGCGGGGGTCCTGTTCGCGATCGGGGTCTCGTCCGGGATGCTCCTTCCGGAGTTGCGGGCCATCGGGTCGTTCCTCGACTTCTACTGCGGCGTCTTCGCGCTGGTCTCGCTGTCGCTGACCGTGATGGCCGGGGTGCTGGCCACCGACCGGGCGGTCCTGTCGCCCTCGCACCGGGTGCGGGCGCAGGCGGCGCACCGGGCGCTCGCGTTCCTCGCCGTCGCGATGCTGCTGCTGCACCTGGCCTCGCAGCTCGCACGGCACCGCGTCGGGGCCGTGCAGGCGTTCCTTCCGCACTCCCTCCACCACCTGGGCGACTACGGGCTCGGCACGCTGGCGTTCTACCTGCTCGTCATCGCGTTCGCGGGCGGTGTCGCCCGGGGCCGGTTCGCCGTCGCCCGCCGGCCCTGGGTGTGGCGGGCACTGCACCTCACCGCGTACGCGGCCTGGCCGATCGGCGTCCTGCACGGGCTCACCTCGGGCCGCGCGCCCGCACGCTGGGTGACCGCCGGCTACCTGCTCTGCCTCGCCGCGGTGGCGCTGGCGGCGGCCGCGCGCCCGGTCCTGGCCCGGCGGGCCGGGAGGAACCGGTGATCGCGCCGCCCCGCCCCGCGGTCGCGGTCCGGCACATCGGGCCGCCGCGCCTCACCAAGGGCCTTGAGGGCGCCGGACGGCTCGGCTGGGACGCCCATCGCGCCCTGCACGCCGTTCCGCGTCCGCTGACGTCCGGGCAGCTCATCGCGCTCTGCGAGGAGGGGCGGCTGTGCGGCCGCGGCGGCGCCGCGTTCCCGTTCGCCCGCAAGGTCGAGGCGACCGCCGGCAGCGCCGTCCGCCGCCGCAAGCGGACCGTCGTGGTCGTCAACGGGACCGAGGGGGAGCCCGGCAGCGCCAAGGACAAGGTGCTGCTCCGCCGCGCCCCGCACCTGATCCTGGACGGCGCCGCGCTCGCCGCGACCGCGCTCGGCGCCCTGGAGATCATCGTCGCGGTGACCGACGAGGAGGCCGCCCGCTCGGTGGACGACGCGATCGCCGAGCGCGGCATCGGCACCCGGGCGCGCGCCGTCCGGCTGCCCGAGCACTTCGTCACCGGCGAGAGCGGCGCCCTGATCCGCGGGCTCAACGGGGGCCGCCCGGTCCCGCCCGGACGCAAGGGCCGCGCCTCCACCCGGGGCGTGGACGGCCTGCCCACGCTGCTGTCCAACGCCGAGACCTACGCGCAGCTCGCCGTCCTCGCCGGGCTGGGGCCGCGCGGCTACGCCAGGGCGGGCACGCCGGACGAGCCCGGCACCGTGCTGCTGACCGTGACCGGCTCGGCCCGTTTCCCCGCCGTGGTCGAGACGCCCGCCGGCGCCCCGCTCGGCCACCTGCTCGACCTGTGCGGCGCCCGGACGGGCGAGGGCGTGCTCGTCGGCGGCTACCACGGCGCCTGGCTGACCGGCGAGGCCGCCGCCCGCACCCGGGTGTCGCGGGAAGGGCTGGCGGCGTCCGGCGGCGTGCTCGGCGCCGGGATCGTCATGCCGGTCGGCCGCGGCACCTGCCCCCTCGGCGAGTGCGCGCGGGTCGCCCGCTACCTGGCGGCCGAGTCCGCCGGGCAGTGCGGCCCGTGCCGGCTCGGGCTCCCCGACGTCGCCGGCGCGTTCGAGGACCTCGCCGCCGGACGGGACGCCGCGGCCGCCCGCGACACCGTCCGCCGCGCCGCCCGGATGGCGGCCGGACGCGGTGCCTGCGCGCACCCCGACGGCTCCGCCCGGTTCGTGCTCTCCGCGCTGGACGTCTTCGCCGCCGACGTCGCCCGGCACGTGGCGGACGGCGGCTGCGGCCGTCCCGTCCGCGGCGTCCTGCCCGCCGACACCGGCGCGCAGCTGAGCCTGGAGGTCGACTGGAGCCGCTGCGACGGCCACGGGCTGTGCGCCGACCTCATGCGCGGCACCATCCGGATGGACGAGTACGACTACCCGGTCGTCCCGGCGGAGCCGATCCCGGCGCGGCTGGAGGCGGACGCGCGCCGCGCCGTCGCCATGTGCCCCGGCCTCGCGCTCCGGCTCGTCCCGCGCACCGGGCACGGGAAGGCGCCTCAGCGCGGCCGGTAGTCGTCCAGGTGGCGGCGGACCTGCTCGGTGTACGGCTTGAACCGGGCCGGGACACCGCCCGCCTTCACGACGGTCTTGGACGAGCTCCGGTAGGTGGCGGCGAGGTTCAGCGCCGGATCGCCCGGCACGTTCTTCAGGTCCTTGCCCCAGTAGCACAGGAACCGGCCCATCGCCGGGATCGACAGCTCCGGCGTGATCTGCGCGGGTTTCGGCTCGGGGTTGTCGAGCCCGCCCGGCTGCCAGAACACCAGGACCCGCGGCGTCCACCGGGCGATGCCGTACTCGTCCTTCGAAGGGTCGGACAGGTCCGGGTCGAAGCCGCTCTCCGTCTTCAGCATCGCCGCGATCAGCGCCGGGCTCAGGCCGGGCATCTCGCACCACGTCCCGGCCCGGACGATGAGGTCGCGGTACTCGCCGGGGATGTCGGATCCGGCGCGGAGCCACTTGTCCTGCCCGTCCGAAGCCGCGCCGTCGTCTCCCCAGCGGGTGTACCCGAGGAACGCGGCGGTGGCCACGACCGCCGCGGCGACCGCGCCGGCGAGCAGGACCGGGCGCCGGCCGCGCGTCCGCGCCCGCGGGGAGCGGGCGGCGGCGCGGGTCGCGGTGGCGGCCCGGTCCAGCGCGTCCCCGAAGTCCGCCGCCGACGCCCAGCGCCGCTCCCGGTCGGGCTCCAGCGCCCGCAGCACGGCGGCGTCCACGCCGGGCGGGATCGCCGGCGTCGTGTCGCCGGGCGGGCGCGCCGGCACCGCGGGCGGCCGCCCGGTGAGCAGGTGGTGGGTGAGCGCGCCGAGGCCGTAGACGTCCGCGCGGCGGTCCGGGGCGCCGTCGACCTGCGTCTGCTCGGGCGCCATGTAGCCGGGCGAGCCGGCGGGCAGGGTGAGGCTGGACAGGTGGTCCTCGGTCCGCGCGATGCCGAGGTCGGCGATCATGAGCCGCTCGCCGCCGCCGGGCGCCGACCGCAGCAGCACGTTGGACGGCTTCAGGTCGCGGTGCACCACGCCGAGGTCGTGCAGCTCCTGGACGCCGCGGATGATCTCCCGGGCGGTGCGCAGCGCGTCCGCGGGCGGCAGCGGGCCGCCGGCGAGCCGCTCGCCCAGCGTGCCGCGGTCGGCGTAGGTCATCACGAAGTAGGGCCGGCCGTCGGAGAGCTCTCCGATGTCGAAGACCTGCACCAGCCGGTGCGAGTCGGCCCGGCGCAGCAGCCGCGCCTCCTGGACGAACCGGTCCCGCACGTCGGTGCGCAGCGTCCAGTGCCCGGCGAGGATCTTGACCGCGACGGGGGAGTCGAGATCGGGATCATGGCCCAGCCACACCGAGGCGAAGCCGCCGGATCCGAGGAGGGAGTCGATCCGGTAGCGGCCGGCGGCGGTCGGGGTGTCCACGTCTCCCAATCATGAACGACGGCCGCGGCCCGCGCAGTGTCTTCGAGTGAAGGATCCCGTGCGAAGCGTGGCCGCCGCCCGGGCGGAATGCGCTTCCGCCGGGCGGGCGTTGTATCCGCGGGATAATGGATCGCCCTCCGCGGGGTGTTCCGGCTACGGTCGGGAGGTTTGCAGGGTGAGCGGGGCCGGGAGCCCGGGCCCTGTCCTTGTCGAATGGTTATGGGGTCGAGTGTGAGATCGCCGCTCGCCGACGAGCGTGCGCGCCTGCCGCGGCTGATGCTGCGCGACCAGCACCGGCTGCGCCGCCGGATCGACGGCACGCAGAAGATGCGCGACGCCGGGCGGCGCGCCAAGGCGGCCGAGGAGATCGCCGCCGACATCGACGCCGCCGAGCGGCGGGTCGAGCGGCGGCGCCTCGCCGTGCCCGCGATCACGTATCCGGCGCAGCTGCCGGTGGCGCAGAAGAAGGACGACATCCTCGCCGCGATCCGCGACCACCAGGTCGTGATCGTCGCGGGCGAGACGGGGTCCGGCAAGACCACCCAGATCCCCAAGATCTGCCTTGAGCTCGGCCGGGGCGTGCTCGGCTCGGTCGGGCACACCCAGCCGCGCCGGCTCGCCGCCCGCACCGTCGCCGACCGCATCGCCGAGGAGCTCGGCACCGAGCTCGGCGACGCCGTCGGCTACAAGGTGCGGTTCACCGACCGCTCCAGCGACGACACCCTCGTCAAGCTGATGACCGACGGCATCCTGCTCGCCGAGATCCAGACCGACCGGCTGCTCCGCCAGTACGACACGCTGATCATCGACGAGGCGCACGAGCGCAGCCTGAACATCGACTTCCTGCTCGGCTACGTCAAGGAGATCCTGCCGCGCCGCCCCGACCTCAAGGTGATCATCACCTCGGCGACCATCGACCCGGAGCGGTTCTCCGCGCACTTCGCGGACGCGCCGATCGTCGAGGTCTCCGGCCGGACGTACCCGGTCGAGGTCAGGTACCGGCCCGTCACCGACCCCGACGACCCGTCCGCCGACCCCGACCGCGACCAGATCCAGGCGATCACCGACGCGGTGGACGAGCTGGGCCGCGAAGGGCCCGGCGACGTCCTGGTCTTCCTCAGCGGCGAACGGGAGATCCGCGACACCGCCGACGCGCTCACCAAGCACTTCACCCGGCAGAAGACGTCGACGGACGTCCTGCCCCTGTACGCGCGGCTGTCGTCGGCCGAGCAGCACCGCGTGTTCCAGGCGCACCGCGGGCGCCGGGTCGTGCTCGCGACGAACGTCGCCGAGACGTCGCTGACCGTCCCCGGCATCAAGTACGTCGTCGACCCCGGCACCGCCCGCATCTCCCGCTACAGCCACCGCCTGAAGGTGCAGCGGCTCCCGATCGAGCCGGTGTCGCAGGCGTCGGCGAACCAGCGCAAGGGGCGCTGCGGGCGGGTGTCCGAGGGCGTCTGCATCCGGCTGTACTCCGAGGAGGACTTCGAGTCCCGCCCCGAGTTCACCGACCCGGAGATCCTGCGGACGAACCTCGCCTCCGTCATCCTGCAGATGACCTCGCTCGGCCTCGGCGACATCGCCGCGTTCCCGTTCCTGGAGCCGCCGGACCGCCGCAACGTCAAGGCAGGCGTCGACCTCCTCCACGAACTGGGCGCCGTCGACCCGGCCGAGAAGGACCCGCGCAAGCGCCTCACCCCGCTCGGCCGGCGGCTCGCCCAGCTCCCCGTCGACCCGCGCCTCGGCCGCATGGTGCTGGAGGCCGACCGGAACGGCTGCGTCCGCGAGGTGCTGATCATCGCGGCGGCGCTGTCCATCCAGGACCCGCGCGAGCGCCCCGCCGAGAACCAGCAGGCCGCCGACGACCGGCACCGCCGGTTCGCCGACCCCGCGTCCGACTTCCTGGCCTACCTGAACCTGTGGAACTACCTGCGCGAGCAGCAGAAGGAGCTGTCGGGCAGCGCGTTCCGCCGGATGTGCAAGAGCGAGTTCCTGCACTTCCTGCGCGTCCGCGAATGGCAGGACCTGCACGGCCAGCTCAAGCAGGTCGCGAAGACCCTCGGCGTCACGCTCAACACCGCGGACGCCCCGCCCGACCGCATCCACGTGTCGCTGCTGTCCGGGCTGCTCTCCCACATCGGCCTCATGGACGCCGACAAGAAGGACAAGCCGCAGCGGCGCGGGCAGGAGTACCTCGGTGCCCGCGGCGCGAAGTTCGCCGTGTTCCCCGGGTCGGCGCTGTTCAAGAAGCCGCCGCGCTGGGTGATGTCGGCGGAGCTGGTCGAGACGTCCCGGCTGTGGGGGCGCATCAACGCCAAGATCGAGCCCGACTGGGTCGAGCCGCTCGCGCAGCACCTCGTCAAGCGCAACCACAGCGAGCCGCACTGGTCGAAGAAGCAGGCCGCCGTCATGGCGCGCGAGAAGGTCACCCTCTACGGGGTGCCCATCGTCGCCGACCGCCGCGTCAACTACGGGAGCATCGACCCCGCCCTCTCCCGCGAGCTGTTCATCCGGCACGCCCTCGTCGAGGGCGACTGGGAGACCCACCACCGCTTCTTCCACGACAACCGCGCCCTGCTGGACGAGGTCGAGGAACTGGAGCACCGCGCCCGCCGCCGCGACATCCTCGTCGACGACGAGACTCTGTTCGACTTCTACGACGAGCGCGTCCCCGAGGACGTCGTCTCCGGGCGGCACTTCGACTTCTGGTGGAAGAAGGCCCGCCGCGACGACCCCGACCTGCTCGGGTTCGAGAAGTCGATGCTCATGAACGAGACGGCGGGCGGCGTCAGCGAGTCCGACTACCCGGACGTGTGGAAGCAGGGCCCGCTCCGCCTGCGCCTCACCTACCAGTTCGAGCCCGGCACCGACGCCGACGGCGTCACCGTGCACATCCCCGTCCAGGTCCTCAACCAGGTGCGGCCGGACGGGTTCGAATGGCAGGTGCCCGGGCTGCGCACGGAGCTGGTCACCGAGCTGATCCGGTCGCTGCCCAAGCAGCTGCGCGTCAACTTCGTCCCGGCGCCCGACTACGCCCGCAAGGTCTTCGACCGGGTCGCGCCGCGCACCGAGCCCCTGCTGGACGCCCTGGAGCGCGAGCTGACCGCGATGACGAGCGTGCCCGTCGCACGGGAGGCGTGGGACCCGTCCCGGTTGCCCGCCCACCTGCACATCACGTTCCGCGTCGTGGACGGCGAGGGCCGCGCCCTCGGCGAGGGCACCGACCTCGACGAGCTGAAACGGCGCCTCGCCGGGAAGGTGCGCGGGACTCTGTCCCAGGCGGCGTCCACCATCGAGCGCTCCGGCCTCACCGAGTGGACGATCGGGGAGCTGCCCCGCACCTACGAGCGCAACCAGGCCGGATACGACGTCAAGGCCTATCCGGCGCTCACCGACGAGGGCGGCGGCGTCGCCGTCCGCATGTACGAGACGGAGGCCGAGCAGCGCCGCGCCATGTGGCTCGGCACCCGGCGGCTGATCCTGCTGAACGCGCCGTCGCCGGTGAAGCTGATCCAGGGCTCCCTGACCAACAAGGGCAAGCTCGCGCTCAGCCACAACCCGCACGGCTCCGTCACGGCGCTCTTCGACGACTGCGTCACCGCCGCCGCCGACCGGCTCATCGCCGAGGCCGGCGGGCCGGCCTGGGACGAGGACGGTTTCCGCGCCCTGTACGACCGCGTCCGCGCCGACCTGCACGACGCGACCGCCCAGATCGTCGCCCTCGTCGAGCGGATCCTTGCGGAGGCGCACGAGGCCGACCGGCGGCTGCGCGGCACGGCGAGCCTCACGCTCGTCCCGGCGCTGACCGACATCCGCGCCAACTTGGAGTCGCTGATCCATCCGGGGTTCGTCACCGCGACCGGCTGGGCCAGGCTCCACGACCTACCCCGCTACCTTCGCGCCCTGCAGGTCAGGCTCGACAAGCTCCCCGAGAACCCGGGCCGCGACCGGATGCTCGCGCACCAGGCCGACGTCCTGAAGCAGGAGTACGAGCAGGCGCTGCGGCGCCTGCATCCGTCCCGCCGCGACGACGAGCCCGCCCGGCAGGTCCGCTGGATGCTGGAGGAGTTCCGGGTCAGCCTCTTCGCCCAGCAGCTCGGCACCCGCTTCCCCGTCTCCGACAAGCGCATCCGCAAGGCGATGGCCCAGCTCTAGCTCAGGCGGGGGTGCGGGCGTACATCTCCAGGTGCCCGCATTTGACGCACCGCCACGCCTCGATCTGCCAGCGCTGCCGTCCCATCCGCTTCGCGCCCCCGAAGATGCCGCGCTCCAGCGGACCGGCGATCCAGCGGGCGTAGCCGCGGGAGTGGTCCCCCGCGTCCTCGATGAAGCCCGGCTCCAGGCCCTCGGTCCCGCACTGCGTGCACCTCGACTGCGTCATGCCGGGAGGGTAGTGCGTGCCGGAACATGATCAACCGTGCGGTATGACTGGGATCATGGGATTGAGGGAGTACTACCCGCCGATCGAGCCCTACGACACCGGGCTGCTGGACGTCGGGGACGGCAACCGGATCCACTGGGAGACGTGCGGGAACCCCGGCGGCGTTCCGGCGGTGTTCCTGCACGGCGGGCCGGGCGGCGGGCTGCTTCCCGACCACCGGCGGTTCTTCGACCCGGCCAGGTACCGGATCGTGCTGTTCGACCAGCGCAACTGCGGCCGGAGCCTCCCCTTCGCCGGCGACCCGGCGGTGTCGCTGGAGCACAACACGACGCCGCATCTCGTGGCCGACATCGAACGGCTGCGCGAGCACCTGGGCATCGAGCGCTGGCTCGTGTTCGGCGGAAGCTGGGGGAGCACCCTCGCGCTCGCCTACGCGCAGGCGCACCCCGGCCGGGTCACCGGACTGGTGCTGCGCGGCGTCTACCTCGTCCGTCCGGACGACGAGGCGTGGGCGTTCACGCCGGCCGGCGCGGCACACCTCTTCCCGGCCGAGTGGTCGGCGTTCCGGGACGCGATCCCGCCCGGCGAGCGGGACGACCTGCTCGCCGCCTACGGCCGCCGCATCGAGGACCCCGACCCGGCGGTGCACCTCCCGGCCGCCCGCGCCTGGATCGGCTGGGAACTGGCGGCCAACACGCTCCTGCCCGTCCCGCCGCCCGACCTGGGCGAGGCGCTCATCCTGGCGTTCGCGCGCATCACGCACCACTACATCTCCCGCGGCGGCTTCCTCCCCGCGGAGGGGCTGCTCGCGGGCACCGACCGCATCCGGCACATCCCCGCCGTGATCGTGAACGGGCGCTACGACATGAAGACGCCTCCCGATCAGGCCTGGGATCTGCACCGGGCATGGCCCGAGGCCGAGTTCCACCTCGTGGAGGACGCCGGCCACGGCGGCTCGGAGCCCGGAATCCGGCACCGGCTCATCGAGGCCACGGATCGCCTTGCCCACCGGTGATCCCGGCCCGACCACTCACTTTCCTACGACGTGGGCACCCCCACATCTACCTCGCAAGTCACTGCAGTAACGTCAAGTAGTGCGTATGGTTCATTCCATGCCTAACAGCGAAGAGCGCGACAATAGCGGCCCCGAGGGGACGGCCGCGGCTCCCCAGGGCGCGGTCGCCAAAGGCGCAGGGGACGGGGCGGCGGGTTCCGGGGGATCCACGGAGATGGCGGTCGCCCGCATGGGCGACCCGGTGACGGTCTGGCCGTGCGCCAGCTGCGGGCGCCCGGTCCCGCAGCCGGTCGGGGCGTCCCGCGCCGTCCGCTACTGCCAGGACAACGACGGCGCCTGCGCCCGGGAGGCCCGCGAGCGCCGCGACCGCGGCCGGGACGCCCCCGGCCTCACCGGCCAGGTCGCCTCGGCCTGGGAGATGGTCGAGCGGCTGGAGAAGACCGCCGACCTGCTCGCCGGGTCGCTGACCTCGGAGCTGAGCGTCGCCGGCGTCGAGCGGCGCGTCGCCGAGGTGCGCGCCGAGGCCGCCCGCGAACTGGCCATCGCGCAGAGCGAGCGCGACGCGTCCCAGCGCAGGGCCGAGGAGGCGTGGCAGGAGGCGACCTCCGCCCGCAAGCGCGCCGAGACGGCCGAGGGGGACGCCGGGCGCGCCCGCGAGGACGCCAAGGTCGCCATCGCCAAGCGCGACGCCGCGCAGCAGGCATGGGAAGAGGCCCACCAGGTCGCCCAGCAGTCGATGACGGCCAAGCTCGCCGCCGAGAGCGAGCGCGACCGCGTCGGGGCGCGCGAGACCGAGCTGCTCGCCGCGCTGGAGGCGGCGCGCGCCGAGCTGGTCGGGCTGCACGCCAAGCTGTCGGAGACCGAGGGCGCCGCCGAGTCGCAGCGCGTGGAGGCCGCCGTCGCCAAGCAGGGCGCCGACGACCTGCGCAACGCCATGCGCGACACCGAGGCGCAGCGGCAGCGCGCCATGCAGGCCGCCAGCAAGGCCGAGGCCGAGCGCACCACCGCGCTGCGCGCCCAGTCCGAGGCGGAGGCGGAGGTCGTCCGCGCCAACGCGCGCGCCGAGGAGGCCGCCAAGGACCGCGACGCCGCGCTGGCGCAGGCCAAGACCGCCGGCGCCGAGCGGGACGAGCTGACCGGCAAGATCAACGACCAGTCGGTCCAGCTGCGGCAGCTGTCCCAGTCGGTCGCCGAGCAGCAGGCCGCGCTCACCGCCCTCGCCGAGGAGCGCGACGCCGCCCGCGCCGAGGCCGACCGGGCCCGCCGCCAGATCGACCAGTTCACCCACAGCACGCTGTCGTCGAACTTCCCGCCCGGCGGCCGGATGGCCGGCGGCCACCCCTCGCAGGGCGCGCCCGCGCCGCAGCAGGGCATGCCGCCGGGCCCGCCGCCGATCGGCGGCCCCATCCCGAACGGCTCCCCGGTCCAGAACGGTGCCCCGGTCCAGAACGGTGCCCCTGTCCAGAACGGTGCCCCTGTCCAGAACGGCGCGCCCGTCCCGCTCGGGGCCCCCGTCCCGCAGGCGGCCCCCGGGCCGAACGGGACGCCCGGCTCTAACACCGGCGGCCACCCTGTACCGGGCGTACAGCACCACGGCCGTCCCCTCAACGGCGTGGACCGGGAAGACCCCCTCTTCACCGGCCCCTGATCCGGGCAGGGCCCGGGCGGCCACCGCCCGGGCTCAGCCGTACCGGACGGCCAGGAAGATCGCCAGTGCCGCCACCCCGGTGATCACCACGACATGGCCGCGTTCCTTCACCACGGTCTGCCGCAGGACCATGACCCTCCGGCGGCTGAGCCGCATGTCCGACGCGGCGCGCCGGGCGCGCTCCCAGTGGATGCCCATGTAGACCGCAAGGGCCACCAGCCCCAGGATGAGTAACCCGTCTCCGCGCATGAGCCCGCCTCCCGTTTCCGCGGCAGCTCAGATTGAACAGCGGATCCGGCGGGACCGACAGTGTCGGACGACACATTTCCACAAATCGGTCAGAATCGGGTTGGAGTGGCCGCCGGATCGATCATCGGCCGGCGGCCGCCCCGCCGGATCAGCGCCCGAACGTCTCGGGGTCGATCTCGATCCAGATCTGCTCGGCGCGGCCCAGCAGCCGCCCGTCCGCCCCGTACAGCGCCGTCGCCGCGTGCATCTTGCGGCCCTCGCGGCTGCGCGCGAGCCCCATCACCACGCACTGCTCGCCGGCCTCGGGCACGTCCATGACCTGCCCGGTCATCGTGCCGAGCACCGCCGGCCGCCCCGCGACGTCGAACGACCAGCCGCCCGGGCAGTCCAGCGCCGCCCAGACCAGCTCCCGCTCGGGGACCTGCTCGGGCACCCACGGCGCCGCGACGGTGCCGTCGGCGACCGGGCCCGGTTCCAGCCGCAGCCCGTCGCCGGTCTCACGCTCCGGCCCGCACACGAAGCAGCCGGGGAACGGGTGGTTCTCCGCCGCCCGGTACTTCTCCGCCGCCTCCTGCGCCCGCTCGAACGGGACGGGCGCGACGGGCGGCACCACGATCGCCCCGGCGAGGGCCTCGGCGACGAGCCGCTCACCGTCCCAGAGCCGCGCGCTGTGCCCGCGCTCGTCCTCCACCGTGACGGTCAGCTCGGCGTCCAGCGGCGGTGGCCGCCGCAGCGTCACCGTCACCG